>NZ_JBFUHL010000002.1:0-337595 GCF_056402415.1 Paenibacillus sp. P4_A9 | reverse complement strand
CCAGTGTGGCCGTTCACCCTCTCAGGTCGGCTACGCATCGTCGCCTTGGTGAGCCGTTACCTCACCAACTAGCTAATGCGCCGCAGGCCCATCTTCAAGCCACAGATTGCTCCGTGTTTTATGATTCTCTCATGCGAGAAAACCAGTTATCCGGTCTTAGCTATCGTTTCCGATAGTTATCCCAGTCTTAAAGGCAGGTTACCTACGTGTTACTCACCCGTCCGCCGCTAGCTTACCCCGAAGGATAAACCCGCTCGACTTGCATGTATTAGGCACGCCGCCAGCGTTCGTCCTGAGCCAGGATCAAACTCTCCATAATAGAAAAGCTGAAATGCTCATTTTGATGCTAGCGAGATTTTGCAATCTCTTTTTTGAACGATTGCTCGTTCGTGCTTACTCACTCGTTGTTCAGTTTTCAAAGATCAATCACTCTTGTCCAACCTGCTCTCTCTCGAAAGCCGGAAGATCAATATACCATAGTTACTTTTCTTTTGCAACTTGTTTTTCTCAAGTTACTTTTATTTTTCCGCATGTCTCAGCGGCAACTTTTATAAGATAACACAGATGCCGCAACCGAGTCAACCCAAATGCGAATGTATTATATTTACAATTAAAGCAGTGCCAACTTCACACCAATCAGCAATATTACTCCAGGGATCCCTAATAGAGTAGCCGTCCCTAAGGTGGCCGTATTAATAGGCAGTTCTAAATGCGTATATGAACTCAGTAGATTCAGTATGTATAAGAGAAATGCTGCAACTACCACATTTAAACCTAGTGATGCTACTAGTCTTCCGCCACTGCGGCTCCGAAATACAATCAACACCAACATGAGAGAGGAGAGTACTAGCACCCCCCAAATGGCATATTTGAGAATCACGCTCTACACCTCCATTAAATGATCGCTGTCAATCAGACTTATCCCTAGCTTCTTGGCTTGTTTGATAAGCATTTCAAACCTCTTCTCTGCAGCTTCCATTGCATAGATCGTATAGTCGATCTGATCCTTGTCCAAAGCGAACTCAAAGTGAGCTTGTGCCGCCACCCAAGTCTGATGGGCAGTTCGTATCTCCTGAATCAGCATGATCTTGTCCCGTTTCAGTTCTTCCTGAACAGTCTTCGCTCGCGGACTCTTAAATCCACGCATGCCTAATAGAGCCGGTTTCATAGGCAAACCTCCATTCCTCCCACAATTGGGTTGATTAATACATATGGGAATCATGGAAGTTTCAGAACCATTGCCACTCTTTTATTAGACAGAAAAAAGAGAGCTTCGCAGCTCTCCTTAAGATGTATGCTTTTATAATTCCCTGCGGCCTTCCATCGCCTTGGATAAGGTTACTTCATCCGCATATTCCAAATCGCCGCCAACAGGCAGGCCATGGGCAATACGGGTAATACGCAACCCAAAGGGTTTGATCAGCCTGGATAAGTACATCGCTGTGGCTTCGCCCTCAATGTTCGGATTGGTGGCCAGAATCAATTCCTGCACCGTTTCATCACCCAAACGCTTAAGGAGTTCCGCGATATGAATTTGATCAGGACCTATCCCCTCCATTGGAGATATCGCACCGTGCAGCACATGATAGTAGCCTTCAAATTCTTTGGTTCGCTCCAGAGCAACCAAGTCCTTCGGCTCCTGTACAACACAGATGACGGAATTATCGCGGCTTTTATCCTGACAAATTCGACAAGGATCCACATCGGTAATATTGCAGCAGATGGAGCAATAGTGCAGGTTCCGCTTTACATTAACAAGCGACTTAGCAAAGTCAATCACGTCTTCCTCTTTCATTCGAAGCACGTGAAAGGCTAAGCGTCCCGCTGTCTTAGGTCCTACTCCCGGCAATCGGGAGAAGGCATCGATTAACTTCGCTATCGGTTCGGGGTAATACAAAGGAAGTACTCCTTCATGGTACAGAGTCGTTGGTTCTTCGTTGTCTTAGAACAATCCAGGGATATTCATACCGCCCGTGAATTTGCCCATATCTTTGTTTGCGATTTCTTCTGCTTTGGACATTGCGTCGTTCACAGCAGTCAACACGAGATCTTGCAGCATTTCAACATCGTCTGGATCTACAGCTTCTGGTTTGATCGTGATGCTTTGTACTTTCTTGTGTCCGTTAATGATACAAGTGACTACGCCGCCGCCAGCTGTTCCTTCAATCATTTTCGTTCCTAGTTCTTCTTGAGCCTTCATCATTTGCTCTTGCATTTTCTTTACTTGCTTCATCATCTGGTTCATGTTATTCATAATAGGTCGCTCCCTTATATTTAGTCTTCTTTAATTGTTACTAGATCTTCGCCAAACAATTGGATGGCTTCCGATATTAATTCATCTTTGACCGCGTTACCGCGACCATCTTCAGCTACTAATTCCATCTCTTCAGGCTGGGCGTGCGTTGCATCACTCTTCGCATCATCCCATTCCTTACGCATCAAGGTCAACAAGCGCATCGGTTTACTAAAGACAGAAGAAAGAACTTGTTCAATGATGACTTTATTCTCTGGTTTTTCCGTTGTATTGCGATGCATATCATTCTTGAATGCGACGAGTACAACATCATCTAGCATCGCTACCAGATCGCCATTAACAAACCAAGCGTGAACGGTTATTTTCTTCTCTTTGACATCACCTAGCACTTGACTCCACTTCATCAGCGCGGTCTTCGTCTCAGGACTTTCGGAGGCCTTCAAATACGGATCTAGCTTAAGTCCCGACTTCTTAGATGGTGCCGAGGCAACAGCCACTTTCGCCGCAGGCGCTTGCTTAGAATTATCACCAGAAGCAGCTGTCACTCCCGATTTTACCAGTACTGCTAGCTGATCTTCAAGTTGTTTCATTCTCTGGGTCATCTGAGCGAAAAGATCACCTTGCGATGCACGTCCTCCAGCGTCCTCCAAAGAACGAACAACCGAGCTTCCTTCGACACCGCGATGGCCACCGCTGATTTTCATAACGGCAATTTCGAGCAAGGTCTGTGGTTGCACCGAGTATTTCATCTCACTCTGATAATGGTTCAGCGTTTCAATCATACTCATCATTTCACTTGGCGTGAAGTGACTCGCAATTTCTTTAATCTCTGCCATATCAAAAACGCGCTCGGAGATCACAGGTGAATTCGGCACCATACGCACCATCAGCAAATCGCGGAAATAGTGAATCAAATTTTCGATACACTTGTCTGCGCTCTTCCCCTCTTGCATGAAGGTATCAATTAACTCTAGAGCTGCCCCCAGATTCTGTTCCTTGATATAAGTAACAAGTCTCTTAAATTGATCAGAAGCTATACCGCCTGTAATCGACAAAATATCAGCGAGCTGTATCTCGCCCGTTGCAAAAGACGCAGCCTGATCAAGCAGACTTAACGCATCCCGCATCCCACCGTCGGATAATCTTGCTATATAGTGAAGAGCTTCTTTATCAATTGAAATTCGCTCTTGATCACAAACATACCGTAGACGTCCCACCTCATCCTCCATGGAAACGCGACGGAAATCGAAGCGCTGACAGCGGGAAATGATGGTTGCTGGAATCTTATGAGGCTCCGTTGTCGCCAAAATAAACATAACGTGCGCCGGCGGCTCTTCCAGTGTCTTCAATAAGGCATTGAATGCTTCTGTCGTCAGCATATGCACTTCATCGATAATGTACACTTTCTGCCTAACTTCAGTCGGTGCATATTTAACTTTATCTCGGATATCTCGAATTTCTTCCACACCGCGATTGGAAGCCGCATCGATCTCCACAACGTCCATTACAGCACCTTCCGTGATACGCTCACAGGCAGAGCATTCGTTGCACGGCTCTTCAGAGGGTCCGTTTAAGCAGTTGATGGCTTTGGCTAATATTTTGGCTGTACTTGTTTTACCCGTTCCACGGGGTCCGTTAAACAAATAAGCATGGGTTAGGCGGTTTTCTCGCAAAGAATTCTGCAATGTTTGTGTGATATGCCTCTGTCCGACAACATCACGAAACGTCTGCGACCTCCACGTACGATACAAAGCAATGTGTGCCATATTGTTCCTCTCCAATAATCCCTGCGTGGATTGACTGTATCCATTATACTATAACGCTCCAAGGGATGAAATAGAGGATCACGTATAGGGAATCGTTACGGTGAATGTCGTTCCAAAACCTTTGGAAGCTACGCGGATTGTCCCACCCATATCATGAATGATACGTTGGCATACGGAAAGTCCAAGTCCAGTGCCAGTATCCTTCGTCGTAAAGAAGGGATCAAATATTTTATCAATGACGAACATCGGAATCCCTGAGCCTGTGTCATGAATATCTACACACACATTTCGTTCATTCGTATCCACGCGTTCGGAAATCGTCAAGACCCCACCTTCGGGCATGGCTTCGATCCCATTTTTGCAAACATTCAAGAATACTTGCTTCAATAGCTCATTATCTGCTATCACTTCAGGCAGGTGCGTCGAAGCCTCATAGTGAAGCTGAACATTATAAAGGATTGCTTCATTATGAATAACCGGTACTATGCCATGAAGTACATCCGTAACATGAATACGCTCATAGGCCACATGTTTGGGCTTACTTAGCATCAGGAACTCATTCACCAGTGCATTAATTCGATCAATCTCTCCCAGCATCACATCTGTAAAATTCTGTTCCTTATCCATACCACGGTCACCGAATGTGCGTCGCAGCATCTGTAAGAAGCCTTTGATTGATGTTAACGGATTGCGGATTTCATGCGCCGTACCCGCGGCAATTTGCCCGATCATGGCAAGTCGATCGCTTCGCCAGACCATTTGTTCCAGTGAGCGTATATTGGTAACATCTTTGAAAATAACGTAGGCACCTACAATATTCCCTTGACTATCCTTCAAGACATTAGAATCAAGTAGCAGCTCAAACCGTTCTTGATTGTTCGTCCAGGAAACGGCATGATTGCGGACAATCGCACCATTCAAAATCGTTCGCTGCACGAGCTGATGCTGGCTGGGAACTGTGGCAAAAATGTCATCCAGCGACTTATTACGTATATGCTCTTTCTCCTTGGCCAACATTTGGCAGGCCCGATCACTGATGTCGGCTAGTCGATAATCCATATCAATTAACAAAACACCTAAATTAATATCTTTCAAAAAGGCGTCGGAAAAGCGTTGCAGCAAGTTTAATGCTTTGCCTTCTTCTTTATTTTTCAAAGATAATAGATATATACATTTATTATCGCAGTTCAGTTTGAGCATCGAGAATTGGAAGTAGATCATTCCTCCATTCTTAGCCATCAGAAAGCCATGGGGCCACTCGCCTACATCTGCTTCATGCTTAAAATGAAACTCGTATAACTCACGCAAAGTAGCCCTCACTTTTAAAAAATGAGGGCTTGGAACACCGGTGATTTCATCTGCTGAGTAACCTGAAATTTTCAAGAGCTGATCCGTTGCAAGAAGAATCTTCTCATCCTCATCAACCATCAGCATCCCTGTTTGTATACTAAGATTGAATAACTTCCGTAGTTCGTCTATCGATACCGAGTACATCTGAGGCGAATGAATGGGCATATCAACAGCTCCTTCACTTTCTCTTGTCGAACTATCTTCGAGCGGCATCAGTTCATGTATGTATTGTATAAAGATTCTCTCTAAAGTCATATTTTTCCTGCTAACCACAAAAGAAAAAACGCCACACTTGATGGCGTTTCGGTTATGTGTACATTCATATAAGTTATGATTACACCGTGCACCTGTTATTGATAAAGTGATACAAGCGAACTCTTATCGTTGGCTCAAATCAGGCAGCCCCTCGGCACATGAAACATCTCACTTACGGCTGCTTCCTTCCAGACCTGACCGGGTTCATGAGCATCCATTGCGAAGGACCCAACTCTCAACACCACGTGTAAGAGCCAGACCTCACATCACAGTACCGCTAACAGGAATTCAACCTCGCTACAGCGGATTGCGAGTTACAGGGCACCGCTACCTCCCCGTCTAGCACAGTAAAAATAGTATAGCTGATTCACTGCTAAATAGCAACCGGAGGGAAAATACTACCTAATATAGGGATCTTTAGCGTTAGCTAAGTCTCTCTGGATTAATGCACCACGCTTAGCGATCCATTCTTACATATATTTTATACCGCGGCATATTCGTCTCTAAAGCCATTTGAGCTTGCGACCGCAGCTCCTCAACTTGGGCTGCCGTCAAGGAAGCTTGAGGCTTAATTTTCACGTTGGCTGATGGCCCATTGATGGCGATATTGGTTTTCTCTATGCCTGGCAGCTGAGCAAGCACAGCCTTCATGAGATTGGCATCATCCTCGTAATGATGATACGTCGGATTCAGCGGATTGTTCGGATTTACACTCGTAATGCCTAACATGCCATCTTGCTTATAATTCTGAACCTTATACGTAGAGTCGTCATTCGTTTTCTTGTTGTTTCCCGTCCACATGCCACAACCTACTAAACTCGCTATCAGGACAGCAGCTCCTGTAAGCTTAACTAGACCCTTGAACATAAAAACACCTCCCATTGGACTCTAAGCCTAAGCTTAGGATGACCAAGGGAGGTTGTCTTATGCTGATTGGCAATCAAGCAAATGATGCCAATTAGATTCCGTATTTCTTTTTGAACTTGTCGACACGGCCGCCTACATCGATAAACTTTTGTTTACCTGTGTAGAAAGGATGGCAATTGGAGCAAATCTCAACACGAAGATTTGGCTTGATTGAACCCGTTTCGAACACGTTACCACAAGCGCAAGTCACTGTGGTTGCATGATAAGTAGGATGAATTCCTGCTTTCATTTGGTTCACCTCTTTCCGCCCTGAATCATTTGCTGAAACAGAGTTAATGGACGTACTATTGCATTGTAGCATATTCGCAAGTCTGGATGCAATGGAAAAACAATCGGTTAAACCTTCCACCAAGTTGGTCTATAAAACAGGCGTGAGCGTACGATCGCTTGTATAGAACTTAGGTGTATGAGAATAAGAACCGATCACCACATCTGGTAATTCTTGTTCAAAAATTTCTAGCATTTGCTTCATCCCTAGCAATTCACTCTGAGCCTTAGGGATAATGCTCAAGTAGCTCTCGGGGTCAATATTTAAGTTGCGCATCTGGATCAATTTCAATCCCGTTCTACGTACAAATTCAATCATCGCTTCGATTTCCTCTTCCCGATCGGTAACACCTGGGAACACGAGGTAGTTGATCGATGTGATGACACCTTTATCGGTTGCATACCGGAGAGACTTTTCTACGTTCTTGAGCGTATAGGCCCTTGGCTTGTAGTAGGCGTTGTAGTGATCATCCAAAGCGCTGATCGTACTTACGCGCATGAGGTCGAGTCCAGCATCAACGATACCGCGAATATGGTCCGTAAGGCCCGCATTTGTATTGATATTGATGTATCCCATCTTCGTTTGCTCACGCACTCGCTTGATCGCATCGATAATGATGACAGCCTGCGTGCTCGGTTCTCCTTCGCAGCCTTGTCCGAAGGAGATGATACTTTCCGGCGTCCGCAGATGCTCTAGCATGATCTCCGTAATCTCTTCGACCTTCGGTTTGAAGTTCATCCGCGTTTGCGGAGCAACAAAGCCACTCTCGTCTGGTTGTTCGGATATGCACCCGAAGCACCCTGCGTTACAGGAGTACGAGACGGGGACAGCTCCTTCCCAGCGCTGCAAGAATGTGTTTGAAGCGGTCAAGCACTCGTAGCCCAAAGCGCAATTCGATAGATGCGCATATAAGCGATTCTCGGGATACTTGGCGACCAGCCGTTTGACTTCAACCTCGAGCTCATCCGGGTCACAATGAATCGGATTCCAAAAGTACGGATTATCTGTCAGCCGCGCGGCCACGTAGAAGCTGTCATCTTTCCATACCACAGCTGTGTAACCGAATAAAGGCAGTGCCTTCGTCTTATCAGATTTCACATACCCTGGGAGGAGAAGTCTTGTGAAGCCCTGCGGAAGCAGTGCTCCAACGGCGTGATAATCCCCATCCACCAGCTTCATCTCACCGGTTACAGCGTCAATGCCAACAGGACGAGTGAAGGGCAGACTAACGAGTGTGGATCCCTCTGGCAGAGGGATCAGTTCTTCATCTAATATTTCGGTGATCATTTCTGCATTTCGACCTAGGGCCAAATAATCAGGATGATCAAATACGTTTCCTTGTGAATCTGAATAAACCAAGTTCATAACGGTACTCCCTTTGTACTAAAGCTTAAGATGCTGAGTTTTTGACTTTGCCTTTATTCGGTCCTGAGGACGATCCCGCAGACGGGGAGTTCAGCGAGTCCAAAAACTCTTGATTCGTCTTCGTATCCGCAAGCTTCTTAATAAAGGTTTCAGTATATTCATGTGAATCATTCATGCCTTTGCGAAGTGCCCATACTTTCTCGAGTTCATCTTTGCCCAGCAACGCTTCCTCACGGCGAGTCCCTGAACGACGAATGTCAATAGCAGGGAAAATACGGCGCTCAGCCATTTTACGATCAAGGTGAAGCTCTAGATTGCCTGTCCCTTTAAATTCTTCATAAATGACATCATCCATACGTGAGCCGGTTTCTACGAGTGCTGTAGCAAGAATAGTCAAGCTGCCGCCCTCTTCAATGTTACGAGCAGCTCCGAAAAAGCGCTTGGGGCGGTGGAAAGCCGCGGGGTCAACACCACCGGACAGCGTCCGGCCTGAAGGCGGTACTACGAGGTTATACGCCCTTGCTAAGCGCGTAATACTATCGAGCAGGATAACGACATCTTTCTTATGTTCAACTAGACGCATAGCGCGTTCTAAGACAAGTTCTGCAACTTTAATGTGATTCTCTGGAAGTTCATCGAAGGTCGAAGCCACAACTTCTCCTTTGACAGAGCGCTGCATATCGGTAACTTCCTCGGGACGCTCGTCAATCAGCAGTACGAATAGTTCAATCTCTGGATAATTCGTAGAAATACTATTCGCAATTTCTTTGAGCAGCAATGTTTTACCCGCTTTAGGCGGTGCAACAACGAGCCCACGTTGGCCAAGACCAACAGGCGCAAGCAAGTCCATTATTCGCATGGAAATCTTGTTTGGCTCCGTCTCAAGCGTAATCCGCGTATCCGGATAAAGAGGTGTCAACGCCGGGAAATGCAAGCGCTCCGCTGCTGTTTCCGGTTTCTCACCGTTGACAGCTTCCACTTGGAGAAGTCCATAGTAACGCTCATTCTCCTTAGGCGGTCGACATTTACCAGATACGATATCACCTGAGCGCAAATCAAATTTGCGAATTTGAGAGGCTGAAATATAGATATCCTCTGAGCTAGGAAGGTAGTTAATCGGACGCAAGAATCCAAACCCTTCCTGCAAAATTTCCAGAACACCTTGCATGAACAAGAATCCACTCTCTGCAGCCTGTGCGCGTAAAATGGCAAAAATGAGTTCTCTTTTCTTCAACGTACCGTAATAAGGGATCTGATGTTTCTTAGCTAGTTTATATAATTCAGTAAGCTTGAGTACTTCAAGCTCAGCAAGCTGCATGCTCATGTTTCAACCACCAAACTATTAAATTTTCAATTGGATTCTAGCATTGCCTGTTGTTTGGTACTTTATTCCTCGTTCTCACGCCAAACTTCCGCACCTAGGGAAGATAGATTAAATACTAAATTTTCGTAACCACGGTCGATAAACTCCACACCAGATACTTCCGTCACCCCACCTGTCATAACACTTAGGCCTGCGATGACCAAAGCAGCTCCTGCGCGCAAATCCGTCGCTCTTACTTTGGCTGAACTCAGCTGCGATCCCTCAATGATGGCGGAACGCCCTTCAACCTTCATTTTTGCGCCCATGCGTACAAGCTCTGGGATATGCTTAAAACGATTGCTATATACATGATCCGTTAATATACTTACACCTTTGGCTTGGCAAAGTAAGCTAGCCATAGGAGATTGCAGATCCGTTGCAAACCCTGGGTAAATTAATGCTTTCACATCTACGCTTTCATAAATAGGCTGACCTACAATGCGAATGGATTCGTCCATTTCGTAAACATGAACACCCATCTCTTGCAGCTTCGCCGTAAGTGCCTCCAGATGTTTGGGAATCACATTATCTACCGTTACATCACCGCGCGTCGCCGCTGCAGCAATCATATACGTTCCCGCTTGAATACGGTCCGGGATAATGGAATGACGGCAGCCATGAAGTCCAGAGACCCCTTCAATACGAATCGTATCTGTACCAGCTCCCTTAATTTTCGCACCCATCGAATTCAAAAGTGTTGCCACATCTATAATTTCAGGCTCTTTCGCCGCATTTTCAATCGTAGTTAATCCTTTGGCACGCGAAGCAGCTAGCATGATATTAATCGTAGCCCCAACACTTGCCATGTCCAAATAAATCTTAGCCCCGCGCAGTTCCTTCGCACGAATATGAAGGGCTCCGTTTTCGTTGCTTACCACAGCACCCAAAGCTTCAAAACCTTTAATGTGCAAGTCAATCGGACGCGGTTCAAAATTACACCCACCTGGAAGGCCAATTGTCGCCTCTCCAAATCTACCCAAAAGAGCTCCCATCAAATAATACGATGCCCGCAGCTTCTTCACTTTGCCATTCGGCATCGCAAGAGATTTCATTTGACTTGGATCAATCGTCATCCGATCTTCGTTCCAATCGATTGTAGCGCCTAAATCAGTCAATATTTCTGTATATATAGCCACATCACTTAAATGCGGAAGGTTATCCAACGTTACTGGTGTTTCTGCAAGTACTGCGGCAGGAATAAGTGCAATCGCACTATTCTTTGCTCCACTAATCTGAACTGTCCCCCGTAGTGGGCGTCCACCGACCACCATTAATTTCTCCAACATACTTCTCCCCCTAAACCAGGTGCCTTCTCACTAACATTTAATCCCTACATCCTATAAATTCCACAAACATTCGACAAAATCCACAAAAAAAGAAGCAAAAGTATGAAGCTCATACTTGGTTATCAACAAATAGAAGAAGGAAACGCACGTAACGACACAGACAGATGGCAACGATTGTCGACCATCCACCTGTGAATTACTGCATTTCCTACCCTGTCTATACAATTTGGAATTAAGCTTGGTTGCTGCTTCCGAACAATTGAATTTTGGATTTTACTACTTCGATCATAGCGTTACGAGCTGGGGTTAGATATTTACGAGGATCATAAATTTTAGCATCTTTGTTCAGAGCTGCGCGGATGTTCTCTGTGCATGCCACTTGATTCTCTGTGTTCACGTTGATTTTACCAACGCCTGCTGCAATGGATCTACGGATCATTTCGTCTGGAACGCCAGATCCACCGTGCAATACAACTGGAACTGGGATTGCTTTGGAAACTGCTTCTATAATATCAAAGTGAATGTTTGGCTCACCAGCGTACATACCATGTGCAGTACCTACTGCGATTGCCAAACAATCCACGCCTGTTTCTTCGTAGAAACGGATCGCTTCTTCTGGTTTTGCAAGGTTAGCGTGCTCTTCATCAACGGAAATGTCATCCTCAACGCCACCGATTGTTCCAAGCTCACCCTCAACGGATACGCCCATTGCACGAGCAGCTTTAACAACTTCTTTCGTCAAACGAATGTTTTCTTCGAAAGAATAGTGGGAACCATCAAACATAACGGAGCTGAATCCTGCACGGATACATTTCATTGCTACTTCAAACGAACTACCATGATCTAAGTGCAAAGCGATCGGAAGACCGGATTTCTTAGCTGCTGCTTCTGCAATAGCTACGGTAAACTCGATACCCATATACTTCAGTGCGCCTTCGCTAACACCATAAATGAACGGGGATTTCAGTTCGATTGCAGCTTCAACAATCGCTTGAGCGAACTCAAGGTTGTTCATGTTAAATTGTCCTACCGCGAACTTGTTCGCTTTTGCCTTAGGTAAAAATTCATTCATTGAAACCAATGCCATGTTTCTCTTCCTCCTAGAACCTTCTTTAGTAGATGCGCATACCGCTCTCTGTCATACCTGAGTTATTATAGCACATAACTTTTCAAATGATAACCAAGCCTTTATTTATCCAAAACAAAAAAAGACCCTATAACTAGGATCCTACGGCGAAACCACTGCTTGATTCATTATTCAATTGCATATTTACAGCCAGTCGCAGCTCATCAATATCAAACGGCTTCGTAAAATGCATAATCGCACCTAAATCCGTCGCTTCTTTGATCATATCAAGTTCACCATACGCCGTCATCATGATCACTTTGATAGACACATCAATTTCTTTGACATGTTTCAAAATATCAAGTCCGTCCATACCGGGAATTTTCATATCTAGTAGTATTAGGTCAGGTGAAACATTTCTCACGATATCCAAGGCCAACTTGCCATTGGAGGCTTGATAGGTGTCGTACCCTTCGGTACTGAACACTTCCATGAGGAGTACACGAATTCCATTTTGATCATCCACTACCAATACTTTCTTCTTCATCAGCTCAGTCCCCTTCCGAAAACGAATAACAAGTTCCAATCCTATGAGTCAAGGTATTCGCTATTCATTTTCGTTTTCCTTCTGAGGAGAGCATCTTTTTGAAAAGTTTTACATAAAAGTTGATTAACAGGAGACGAATCCCCTGCATCGCAACGTAAATTTAACGAGCTATCGATTGTGCAGCTCTCACGAATTCACGGAAAAGCGGCTGTGGACGGTTCGGACGGGATGTAAATTCTGGGTGGAATTGTACAGCCAAGAACCAAGGGTGACCAGGAAGCTCTACCATCTCAACCAGACGACCATCTGGTGATGTACCTGAAATACGCAAGCCAGCGGATTCAATCAACTCACGGTATTCGTTATTAAATTCATACCGATGGCGATGCCTTTCATAAACAAGCTCATCATTATACGTAGTAGCAGCTAGTGAACCCGGAGTCAGCTTACAAGGGTATAGACCTAAACGCATCGTACCGCCTAGATTCTCAATATCCTTTTGCTCTGGCAATAGATCGATAACTGGATACGCCGTTGTTGGATTAATCTCGGAGCTATTCGCGCCATCCAAACCACAAACAGAACGTGCGTATTCGATAACAGCGACCTGCATCCCCAAACAAATGCCGAAGAAAGGAATTTCTTTCTCACGCGCATAGCGAATTGCCGCTACTTTCCCTTCAATCCCGCGATCACCAAATCCACCTGGAACGAGAATACCTTGCACACCAGAGAGAAGCGAATGCACGTTATGATCATAGATATCTTCGGCATTAACCCAGCGGATATCAATCTCGGAATCATTATCGATACCAGCATGTCCTAGTGCTTCAACAATACTAAGGTAGGCATCATGAAGCGCTACGTACTTCCCTACGATGGCAATTTCCGTCTTCTTCGTCAAGGATTTCACCTTACGAACGAGACTTTCCCATTCCTTCATATCCGGTTCATTCGTATTAAGCTTCAAATGATTCACAACGTAATCATCCAATCCTTGCTCACGAAGCATCATCGGCACTTCATAAAGGGTTTCTGCATCTTTACATTCGATCACTGCTGCTGGATCGATATCGCAGAACAAAGCAAGCTTACGCTTCATATCTTCGGTCAACGAATGCTCGGTACGGCAAACGATCACATGTGGTTGAATACCTAAGCCGCGTAGCTCTTTAACGCTATGCTGCGTTGGTTTTGTTTTGACTTCTCCAGCTGCTTTGATATAAGGAATCAGCGTAACGTGAATGTACATGACGTTCTCGCGGCCGATATCATTTTTCATTTGACGAATCGCTTCAAGGAACGGCAAGCTCTCGATATCCCCTACAGTACCACCAATTTCAGTGATAACGACATCGGACCCAGCTTCACGACCTGCGCGAATAACACGCTCTTTAATCTCATTGGTAATGTGCGGGATAACCTGAACAGTGCCGCCAAGGTACTCGCCTCTGCGCTCTTTGGTAATAACGGAGGAGTAGACCTTACCTGATGTCACGTTCGAGCTTTTGGATAAGTTAATGTCGATAAAACGCTCATAATGACCTAAATCCAAATCCGTTTCCGCACCATCATCGGTTACGAAAACTTCACCGTGCTGGTAAGGACTCATTGTTCCAGGGTCCACGTTAATATAAGGATCGAACTTCTGGATCGTTACTTTCAAACCTCTGTTCTTGAGCAGTCTTCCTAAGGAAGCTGCGGTAATTCCTTTGCCAAGGGATGAAACTACGCCCCCCGTAACGAAAATGTATTTTGTCACTATGTACGCCTCCTTAAATTTGTAAGCATCAGCTTTAGATTTCGCCAGAATACCGGCATCGTTATTACATGAAAATAATTGTGAAAAGGTTTCTAAAAGTTTTCGCTAGAAAACTGACTTGTAAGCATACGCTCTGTGGTGTTGCCAGAACAAAGGTGTATGAGCATTAGCTTCTGCTAAATAAGTGTTTTCATGAACAAATCACAAAAAAAAAGCACAAAAAAACAAAAAAAAGTGACACCCGTAGTGACGGGGCACTTTTTGAACGCATGCGCGAATTGTTAAGATTCTTTTAAAGCCCATGCAATAGTTTACTCTGAACGCGTAGTGACTGTCAAGACAAGTTATTTGTCGTCTTCGTCGTCCAACTCATCGTCCTCAGTGTCATCGGATTCCGCGTCTAAATCATCGTCGTCCTCAGTGTCATCGGTCTCTTCGATACCCGCTTCACCAAGATCCTCTTCGATTTCTTCGTCTTCGAAGAATTCAGTATCCTCTTCCGCTTCTTCTTCCTCTTCGGTTTCGGTACCAAATGCATCATACTCGTCTTCTTCTGCGTATGTATCTTCTTCTTCCGCGTAGACGTCTTCATCCAAATCATCATCTTCATCGTTAATGATTCTAGGACGCTTCGCATTTCCAACTGCATCGTCGGATTTCTCAACTGGATACCAACGCTTCAAGCCCCATAGGTTCGTTCCTACGCAAGCAAAACGTCCATCGATGTTGATCTCCGTATATAGTTGGGCGATCACTTGCATGACATTATCTTCGGAAAGCCCTTTTATTTTAGCAATTTCAGCCATAAGTTCACGGTAATAAAACGGCGTATTCGCCGACTTCAGCAATTCGAACGCCAAATCCACCATGGGCATTTCGCGTGCTTGCTCTGTGGTGATTTTGAGTGTGTATTCGCTGCTCATCTAAGGCACATCCTTTTCGATCATTTCTTGACTACGTTATCTACCATAACCAATATCTTCATTAAGTAAAACCTATTTTTTCTAAAATTGCAACTACCCCACAATAAACGGCTGCTTAGAATCTAAAAATACCCATGAAATGAATACAAGCGAAGGTCCCCCTCCGCCTGCGACTGTACCCAAAGGAACCGTCTGCTGATGAACAGATGACGTTTCCACTACCTGAGAAAGAGACACTCCTGCCCGCGCCTCTCTATGTATCCTATGTTGAACCTACGCATCTGACACGGCTTTGCACCCATTTATTTCTATAAAGGCGATGACACGGTCAAGTGAGATGACCTGTACATAGGATAGGGGAGATACGATCATATGTTGTAACGGGGGGATGGCACGATGGATATAGCCACCTTTCTTCATCTGCTTCATGAAGATCTGGGTCTCACTAAACAGCCAGCTAAAAAATATCTCATCCATTTCACCTCAAAGACGGACTACTTCGCCTGCAAATCAGAGCTCCTCCGAATGATGTCTGAGCTCCCCGGCTTATCTATGGTTCAGCCTTTAGACATTATTCACGCCTTCTCCTGCAAGCTGTGTCCAGATACAAAACTCAGAAGCTTTGCCAGCACGACACGTATCGAAGAGGATACGAAATTAATTATAAATAAAGGTAAAGGCAGAAAAACCATTCCGAAACGGGCTAGTATCTTATCCAGTTCACGTACGCGCACGATTCCTTGGGGGGTTGATCAAATCGGTGCTCCTGAAATCTGGAGCAAATCCGTCGGGCAAAATATTCACATCGGCGTCATTGATACCGGCATCGATTTCAAACATCCTGATTTACGGAACTCGATTTCGCAAGGCATCAACTTATTAAATCGCAGACTGCTGCCCCATGATGATAACGGACATGGTACACACATCGCGGGTACGATCGCGGCGACAGGCCGTAATTCCGGCATAGTTGGTGTAGCGCCCCGGGCGATTATTCATCCCGTTAAAGCTTTTGATCAAAATGGAAGCGCCTATGTGTCCGACATCATTGCCGGTATCGATTGGTGCGTCCAAAATGACCTCGATATTATTAATATGAGTTTCGGCATGAAGACGTACAATCCCACGCTGGAGCAGGCGGTTCTTAACGCCTACTACAGAGGTAAGGTTATCGTAGCCTCTTCCGGTAATGACGGCAGAAAGAAAACCATTGATTACCCCGCTCGGTTTGCCCAAGTTGTCTCCGTCGGGGCGACAACACGGACCGGCAAGATTGCTCCCTTCAGCAATCGAGGAACACAAATCGATATCTATGCTCCCGGTGAGCGTGTGTATTCCGCTTGGCTAGGCGGCAAATATAATGAGCTTAGCGGCACTTCGATGGCAACAGCGCATGTAAGCGGTGTAATCGCTTTAATGCTTTCGCTGCGATCCATGTCGCCAGCCCAAATTAAGAGCGCGCTGCGCCGCTGCTCGTTCCCTTTGAACAAGCGCGCGAACGCTCGCTGGCAGCCAGGGCAATTGAATGCCCAGCGAGCGATACGCGCAGCTGGGCAGGAATAAATGGCGCTTAGGCGCAGGGGACCTCTGCGCTTGGAAAGTGAATAAGCTCCCCTTGTGACCAGCGGTCAAGGGGAGCTTATTCTGTGTTTGAGCGGGTGTTACATCCGCTCAGGGGCGGATACGCCAACCACGCGAAGCGTGTTGGCTAGGGTCGTGCGCAGCGCGCCGAGCAGCGCGAGGCGTGCTTGGGTTAAGGCTGCGTCATCGGTGATGACGTAGTGGCCTCTATAGTAGCTATGGAACTGGCTCGCCAGTTCGTACACATAGCGGATCAAGCGGTGCGGCGCGTACTGCTCAGCCGCAATGGCGATCTCTTCCGGAAGCTCGCCGATCTTGCGCAGCAAGTCGAACTCGGCTTCCGAAGAGAGCTGGGACAGGTCCACTTGTTCCAGCGGAAGCACTTGAACCCCCTGCTCTTCCGCTTGGCGGAAGATGCTGCAAATCCGGGCATGAGCATATTGCACATAGAACACAGGATTCTCATTGGACTGGGAAACCGCCAAGTCCATGTCGAAATCCAGATGCGAGTCCATACTCCGCATAGCGAAGAAATAACGAATCGGATCTACGCCGACTTCGTCCATCAAGTCCTCCATCGTAACGGCTTTGCCAGTGCGTTTGGACATTTTGACCTTTTCGCCATTCTGGAATAAGCTCACCATTTGGGCAATCAGTACAACAAGTCGGTCCGCTTCAAAGCCAAGGGCTGTCATGGCTGCTTTCATCCGCGGGATGTAGCCATGGTGATCGGCACCCCAAATATTAATGAGGCGGTCATAGCCGCGTCCAAATTTGTTGCGGTGGTAGGCGATATCCGGAGTTAGATAGGTAAAGGAACCGTCGTTTTTGATCAATACGCGGTTCTTGTCATCGCCAAGAGGTGTCGTATTCAACCAAGTTGCGCCCTCTTCTTCATAGATATGTCCGTTATCCCGAAGCTCTTGAAGCACAGGCGGGATCAGGTTATCTTCATAGATCGACGTCTCGGAGAACCAATGGTCGAAATGGACACCGAAGCGGCCCAAGTCGCGTTTGATCTTATCGAGCTCTTTCTCAAGTCCATAGGTACGGAAATAAGTACGACGCTCTTCATCTGATAAGCTAAGTAGGCGATCGCCTTCAGCAGCTGCCAAATCTGTTGCAAAGCCTTTAATATCTTCGCCAAAATAGCCATCCTCTGGCATTTCCGCTTCTTGTCCAAGCGCTTGCAAATAGCGAGCTTCGATAGATTTGGCTAAGTTGATAACCTGATTGCCCGCATCATTGATGTAGTACTCACGTGAAACGTCGTAGCCTGCTAGGTCCAAAACATTACAGAGTACATCCCCAACTGCCGCTCCACGCGCATGTCCGAGGTGTAAAGAACCTGTCGGGTTGGCACTGACGAACTCCACTTGCACTTTAAGGCCTTGTCCCACGTTCGATTGGCCGTAGCGTTCACCTTGTTGTTGCACATCTGCAATCACTGGGTAGAGATAGACTTGGTCCATTTTAAAATTAATAAAGCCTGGGCCCGCAATTTCTGCTGCCGAAATATTCGCTGCGTCTTTGTTCAGATTCGCAATAATTTGCTCCGCGATCTGTCTAGGATTAACCTTCGCAATACGTGTCAGCTGCATCGCTACATTCGTCGCGAAATCGCCATGCGTCTTCTCTTTCGGCACTTCAAGGATGATTTCTGGCAGCTGCGCTTCTTCGACAATCCCTGCCGCTAGCACAGCTTCTTTAATCACTTGCTTCACTTTCGCTTTCACATCGTTTAGTACATCCATTCGTCTTACTCCTCCTGAATTAACAACTTGATTCGATAGGCTCCCGCATGCGTGCCTGATGCATATAGATCATAGCTCCACCTCGTAATTCCGATCCCATGGATGGCCTCGGAGGTCAGCTTGTGTGTCTCAATTTCCAGTTCCATTCGGAGCTGTGGTGTGTGATAAAAGCCTGTCCGCTTCTCCCCAGGGACGAAGGTTTGCTCAGCTTGTACATCACCTTGGCGAATAATGCGAATCTGATTGTCTTCCAGCTTAATGATCGTCACTGTCCGTCCAAGCTCAGTCGGCTCTTCGTCATAGCGGATATAGGTATGATCGCCTTTGCGGTAAAGATCCCCGCGCGCCTTCTGCACCGTGGTCTCGCTCCCGCTTCGACTCTCGATTCGAATCCGCACCCGCTGCTTATCCGTCATGATTCGTTTCTTCCCCTCTTCTTCTGCATCCGTGCATGGCATCTGATGTCAAGCGCAGACATGTTAGCTAATAGTTTATATGAAAGGATAGGTAAATTCAATGCACTTGGGTGATCACGACGTTTGGAGACCATTTCCGTATAGACTAAAGATAGAGAAAAAGCCTCCTTATCCCCTTTCAAAGCGGACTCGGAGGCTTCTCAATTTCTATAGCAGTGGGACTGGCAGTCCTATTGTAGCCCACTGCTCTTTGGCAGGACCGTAGGCGCCGATCACAGTTAGTCCTGCTTGACGCAACAGGATCGTCAGCTGACCGCGATGATGAATTTCATGCTTCAGAACTTCGTAACGGAACGACGATCCCTTATTTAGACATATATGGCGGTTAAGACAAAGATACGGAACGTCATTCCCTTATTTGCTCGAAATCGGCCATATTTGACGGAAATTAGAGAAATAGAGGAACTACGTTCCGTATCTATTGAAGAATGGTTATTTTTTGCTAAATAGCGGAACCACGTTCCGTATCTCTAGCCTATTTAATCAAATCTTCTACAAACTTAGGCAACACGAACGCTGCTTTGTGCAATCGTGGTGTGTAGTATTTCGTAGGGAATTCTGGGATTGCTGATTCTTCCACTTGTAGTGGGTCGTGCTTTTTGCTGCCCATTGTGAATGTCCACAGACCGCTTGGGTATGTAGGGATATTCGCGCTGTACACACGAACGATTGGGAAAATCTCTTTCACGTCGCGATTTACCGTTTGGATCAAATCCGCTTTGAACCATGGGTTATCGGTTTGAGCTACGAAGATCCCGTCTTCTTTCAACGCATCGAAGATACCTTGGTAGAAACCTTTGGAGAACAGTTCGACAGCTGGACCTACTGGCTCTGTGGAATCAACCATGATGACATCGTAGGTATTTTTGTGATCGTGAATGTGCATGTAGCCATCGTTAACGATAACTTCAACGCGCGGGTTGTCCAACTCGCCAGCGATCGTTGGCAGGTACTTCTTGGAGTACTCGATAACTTTGCCATCGATATCAACAAGAACGGCTTTTTTCACTTTCGGGTGCTTCATGATTTCACGAATAACGCCGCCATCGCCGCCGCCTACAACAAGAACGAACTCTGGATTCGGGTGAGTAACGAGCGCAGGATGAGCAACCATTTCATGATAAACGAACTCATCTTTGACCGTTGTCATAACCATGCCGTCAAGTGTAAGCATCGTGCCCCACTCTTCGGTTTCGATCATGGATAGATCTTGGAAATCCGTTTGCTCTCTCACGTAAGTTTCAGTGACTTTCGCTGTGATCCCAAAGCTATCGGTTTGTTTCTCTGTGTACCATAATTCCATATGTAACCCTTCTTCCGCTTCTCTATTTGGATGAATAATTCCTGACATTCGTTATCTCTAACAGTGTTCCACCAGTTGGAAAAGTCATACGAGTATGAGGTGTAATTTCCAACCCCTTCATATGCACAAATTGTATTATAGTTCATTACCCCCAAAATGCAATATTTTCCTAGCCTTTTCTCGCCAATTAACAAAAAATATTTACAATTCGTTGAATACGGACTGCCAAGCTTTTCCATACTGGTTAATAGCGCCTTTGGGCACGGAGAAGGGAGGCATGGACATGTCCGAGAACGAGAAGCCCCGCCAACAACCATCAGATGCACAGCCATCTAGAGTGAAAAATGAGGTTCCTGCTTCTATGCGGTGGATGCGGCGAATCAAGAAGACGTTTTCTTTCTTCTTCACCTGCAGCCTGCTGCTGCTCATCGGGACAGCCGTCTTTCTGGTTTATTTGCGTTCCCAAACGCTCCCTGTTACGAAAACGATGCAAACCTCCCAAATGTACGATGTACATGGCGAGGTGATTGACACCTTTTACTCTGGCCAAAATCGGCAGGTGGTTTCATTAAATGAAATATCCCCCTACTTGATACACGCTACGCTCGCTGTGGAGGATCAGCAATTCTATGATCATTTCGGTGTTGATGTCAAAGCGGTAGCACGCGCGGCCATTGTGAATGTCCAAGCGATGGCGAAGGTACAAGGAGCAGGCACCATCACGCAGCAATTAGCCCGGAATTTATACTTAACACATGATCGTACGTGGACGCGTAAAATTAAAGAAACGGTATATGCCGTTCAAATGGAAATGCAGCTTAGCAAGGATGATATTCTTGCAGATTATTTGAATCAAATCTATTACGGCCACTCGACCTATGGCATTGAGACAGCGTCTGAGCTGTTCTTCGGCAAGCATGCCAGTGAGTTAACCTTAGCCGAAAGCGCTATGATCGCTGGCGTTCCGAAAGGACCGCGTTACTATTCCCCTTATTATGATCTGCAAAATGCGATGGATCGGCAAAAGATCGTCCTCCAGACGATGGTGAATAGCGGCTTTATTACCCAAAGCGCCGCTGACGCTGCTGGCAAGGAGAAGCTGACGATTCAGCCGTTAACGAAAAAGAAGCCTTCTGCTGCCCCTTATTTCAGGGATTATGTACGCAATCTGGCGACGGAAAAGCTCGGCATTTCCGAAGAGCAATTCGATGAAGGCGGCATTCGCATCTATACTACGCTGGACAAGAATGCCCAGCAAATTGCTGAGAATGTCATAACGAAGCAGCTCGAAAGCAAGCCCGAGCTGCAGGCCGCTCTAGTCGCTGTCGACCCGCGAACTGGCGAGATCAAGGCCATGGTCGGCGGTCGCGACTATACCGAAAATCAGTTCAATCGCGCTCTCTCGAATACGCGGCAGCCAGGGTCTTCCTTCAAACCATTCGTCTATATGGTTGCGTTGATGAATGGATTCACCCCTGTCACGATGGTCAAAAGTGAACCAACTGTGTTTACTTACGATGATGGGCGGCAGCAATATACGCCAAGAAATTTCAATGACCAGTATACAAATGGGAATATTGATATGCGTCAGGCGATTTCGAAATCGGATAACATCTATGCGGTGCACACGATTCTCGAAGTGGGTCCACAGAAGGTCATAGACTTCGCGCGTAAGCTAGGCATCGCTTCACCAATGAGGCCGCTGCCGTCCCTTGCGCTAGGCTCCTTCCCCGTGAGTCCATTGGAGATGGCTTCGGCCTTTGCCTCTATTGCGAATCAGGGGGTTCACCATGAAACGACCGCCATTTTGCGAATTGAAGATGCGAATGGCAGTGTCTTATATGAAGCGACTCCGGTAGAGGAGCAAGTGATTCCGCCTGCGGTTGCTTATGTGATGACAAATTTAATGGAGAGCGTGTTCGAAGAGGGAGGCACGGGTAACCGTGTCGCCAGTACAATTAAGCGGCCGATTGCCGGCAAAACAGGCACAACCGATACGGACGCCTGGCTCGTCGGCTTCACACCTGAGCTTTCCACCGCAGTCTGGGTCGGCTATGACAAGAGCCGCGATATCTCAACGGTCGAGTCTCATCTGGCCTCACCGATCTTCGCGGATTTCACGGAACAGACCTTGGATGCCATTCCGCCGAAGCTGTTCCCGATCCCCGAGGGTGTATCGACCGTTTACATTGATCCTGTGAGCGGCAAATTGTCTAATGAGGACTGCCCGAACGCCAAGATGGAGGCTTTCCTCTCTGGCACAGAGCCTACTACGTATTGTACAGGCAAGCCTGCTAATCCAGATGCAGCGGGCGGTCAAAAAGCCGGTTCCAAAGGGGATAACGGCTCTTGGTGGAACGACCTTAAACGTTGGTGGAACGATTAATTTCCCATTCAAAGAAAACACAAAAAGGCAGTACTAAGCGCGTCTTAGTCCTGCCTTTTTGCTGTCCTAGTATATGAGGTAACATACACTAGGGTCTAGTATACCCGCTTCGACATTGTGTAACAATGGATGACACATAATGTTCATATTCTCTATATTTGCTAAAGAAAGCTTACGAGAGTGCGTCCTTGAGGCTTTGATCCGAGCGATTCCACCAGTCTTCGTTGTGCGCAATCAGACAATTTCGAAGGACTTCCCGCTCACTGTCAGACAATCCCTCTAGGATGAATTTGCGCTTCATGGCACCATCCATTTTGTTCACATGCTCAGCAAGAATCTTCCATCCACGGCGTGCTTCGGTATCGACTAACATTTCGCAAGCGGACATCCCTGCATAGTAGGCGCCATCTTCTGTGCGATCAACCGCTACCCACACAATCCAGGCTTTACGGCCATTCGGGACATCCTCTTTGTTTGTGGAGAATTTGATCCCTTTCTCAATCTTGCTCTTGGCATGCAGTGTTCCTTCATCCAGATACGCTACATCCCCGTCAATAATGATACCGGAGACGTTACTCAGATCAATGGCTCCTGCACCAAAGCCTTTGTGATTCACTTTCGAGCTTACTATATTTAAGGCCAGCTTCTTCTTATCCGCTTCCATAAGGGCACCTTCCACTCTACATTAGGTTAAAATGACGACTTGCTTTCATTGTAGCGAAAGTCTTCCTGTAGAACAAGGGGCGGCGGTCTTCCATGCCTATTTCTCTCCTCGATAAGGGTTTTCTCACATTTCTTTCACCTCGCAGAAATATTCCCTAGGTTGTCTACATATACATGCTGTAGATGCTTGTTTAGGCGGGGTGAATCTCATGGATATGAATGCTCTATTCAATAGCCGCAAGGTACAGTGGTTTGCTGTTATGCTCCTTGCTGCCGGCGCAGTGTTACTAACGAACACCTTGCTCCCCTCCACACCAAGAGGGACTGTTCCTGTCGTCTCTAAAGATGTACCTTTTGCTAAGACACCGGACATGCAGCCTGCAGATAATGGCAAACCGTTAGAAGCCTCAACACCACTTAGTTATCGTATCGCTGAATATCACATGAACGTTGCCTACACGCCAGAAACACAGCAGCTTCAAGGGCAACAAACGCTCACGTGGGAAAATCCAGGATCCATTCCTGTGAAAGAAATTTATCTTCACCTCTATCCGAATGCATTCGCTTCAAAGAAAACGACGTTTATGCGCGAATCCGGCGGGAAGTTGCGGGAGGATGAAGCAAAGGCCGAAAGCGGCGGCAGCATGGAGCTGTTATCCGTGAAGTCCGATACTGGCGACGATCTGACCAAGCGAATGTCGTTCGAGCAACCGGATGACGGCAATAAGGACGACCATACGCTGCTCAAAATCCCATTGTCTAAGCCAGTAGGACCGGGAGAACGCGTGACCATTACTACGGAATTCCTTGTTAAGCTGCCTGCAGCTTTTGCCAGAATGGGATATGTGGGTGACTTCGTTATGGCTGGGCAATGGTTTCCGAAGGTTGCCGCTTATGAACGCAAGGGGACAAGAGGACGGACAGAGCCTGGCTGGGATCTCCATCAATACCATGGAAATTCCGAGTTCTATGCCGATTTCGGGATGTATGATGTGAAAATTCAAGTGCCCGCGAATTACATGGTGGCGGCCACAGGCTTTCAGGTGAAGCCTGCTGTGACGGACAAGGGCATGAAGACGTACCAATTTTATGCCGAGGATGTCCATGATTTCGCATGGTCGGCGTCGCCTCATTTCGTCTATGTGGAAGAGCCCTTCTCTGCCCCACAGGTTCCAGGGGTTAAAATCAAGCTTTATCTCGATCCCAATCACCAAGACCTGAAGGATCGCTATATGTACGCAGCTAAAAAGGCGCTCTCGCGCTACAGCCAGTGGTACGGAACGTATCCGTACTCTACGCTTTCAATCGTTGTACCGCCTCCTGGCGGGAATGGCGCCGGCGGTATGGAATATCCGACTTTGGTCACCGCGTGGGGCGCCAGCGACAAAGATCCCGATTTAGAGCTGGAACGCGTCGTCGTTCATGAGATCGGCCACCAATTCTTCTATGGGCTCGTCGCTAGTAATGAATTCGAGGAAGCATGGCTCGATGAAGGCTTCACCTCTTATGCGGAGGATAAAGTCATGGAAGCTGAATATGGCGATGCGCCTAATTTGCCTGTCGAATCCAGCTATATCACCTCACCCAATGGGCTGCAGAAAGAGGCATGGGCCTACAAAGGACATGATCAGTATGCAGAAAATGTGTACACGCGCGGCAAGCTCGTGCTTAAAGCGATTGAGCAGCAAGTCGGTACCAAGGTGATGGACCGCATTATGAAAACATATTTCCAGCGTTGGCAGTTCAAGCATCCATCTACAAAGGATTTCCAACAGGTTGTGGAGGATGTCAGCAAGACGAAGTGGGATGATTTCTTTAATCAATATGTATATGGCAGCATGATGATGGATTATTCTGTCGAGCGTGTACAGGTGAAAGCTCAGGGGCCTAAAGGCGCTGAAGCTTATGAAAGTACCGTTCGCATCGTTAAGCATGGCGGCAACTCCCCGGAAGTGCCGATTCAGTTCCATTTTGCAGACGGTACAACGCTGGATAAAACATGGGATGGCAAGGAAACCAGCATCGATTTCACATTAACACATGCGTCCCCTGTCGACTGGGTGCGAATCGATCCCAAGTACACGCTCATTCTAGAAAATAAGCACATCAACAACTTTTATCAAACGCAATTAAATACAAAGTGGCAAATTCGGTGGAATCTCGGCATTATTCAGCTCCTGCAAGCCATATTCAACTCAGTCGCCTGGTAAGGGCTTGGCTTATGTCTTATGACAAACTCTGAGCGTATGCTTACGCAGCCAGTTTTCTAAAGAAAACTTTAAGGAGGGACCTCGTTGGCCACCTATATCAAATCCGGCTTCAGAGCAGCTATGGCGCAGCCTTTTGCCACGATCATTCTATTCCTGTATCAGATGGGTTGGGGTATTCTCCTGTATAAGCTCGTGCAGGGAATACTCGTCCCCCTCATGCATCGTTTCCCAGGCGCTGAGCAGCCCAAACAAGCTTTACAGATCTTCCTAGCTGAAGGCCAGTTTCAATTAATCAAAACAGATCTCAGCTATTCGTATCTCTGGTGGCTTGCTGCGCTGCTCTGTGCTCGTATGCTGCTTACTCCTCTCCTGAATGGCGGCGTCTTCTACTCACTTACACACTCCCACCAGAACGCTGGCTATCGCTTTGTTCGTGGAATGAAGCAGCTCATGCTTCCGTTCCTGCTTGTATATCTGATCCGGATCGCCCTTACGCTGCTCCCCTTGATCTGGATCTTTCCGAAGGCCACATACATTCTTGGACACAGCGCTTCCTATGAGCAGGTACTTCTCGATCTTCTGCCTTGGATTACTAGTTTATTGGTGTACGGCTTTCTCCTGCAGCTTCTCTTTATGTACGTGCAATTCGCTATAGCAGCTAAGCTTGGTATCCTATCGACTGTTATCTCTTTCTTCCGATATTCACTGCCGATTGTCGGACTTGCCATCACTCTTTTACTATTCACAGGACTATTGGCAGGGGTCACGGTCACAGCCACTTACCTGTGGGCAGGTCTGGTAGCACTAATTATTTATCAGCTATACCCCCTATTTCACATTTTCATCC
Organism: Paenibacillus sp. P4_A9; assembly: GCF_056402415.1. Taxonomy (NCBI): domain Bacteria; kingdom Bacillati; phylum Bacillota; class Bacilli; order Caryophanales; family Paenibacillaceae; genus Paenibacillus; species Paenibacillus sp. P4_A9. The sequence continues at coordinate 311,243 of NZ_JBFUHL010000002.1, read as the reverse complement.
AGATCTGGGGCATCTCTTCCCAATTTCAGCTACTTTCAGCCAAAATATCCAATTAATAGCCAGCAAAACAGCCAATAGGCAAGCATTCACCCCCTCTCCTTGAGAAAGGGGCTTTTTTTTGTCTTATTTCCGAACAATTTCGCTTATTTTTAGCCTATTTTTCAAACTAAAAAGAGGAATTTCATTCTTTATGACGAATAAAAAGGACTAGCATCAAAAAAACCAAATATTGCATGCCGAATTCCTCATTTTATGGGGAAACGGGGGAACCACTCCGGGTGAATTGATCTTGCAAGACAGGGATCATAGGGAACCTTCAACCGAACCCTCCAGCTAACCTCGTAGGCACCGGAAGGAGACAAGCAGTTGAAGAAAGTTGTTGGTCTTGTTTTTAGTCTTGTTTTGTTTTTGAGTGTTAGTGTAGGAAGCGTTTTCGCAGCATCCGATATGGATAATGCGGTAGACGAGCTTGTAGGAACTCCTTACAGATGGGCAGGAACGACAACCAAAGGATTCGATTGCTCTGGTTTCACGTCCTACTTGTTCGGCGAGTTCGGCATCGACATCCCACACAGCTCCAAATCACAAAACAAAGAAGGCTACTGGGTTGACAAAAGTGACCTTCGTAAGGGTGATCTTGTATTTTTCAACACGGATGGCAGCGGTATCTCTCACGTAGGGATGTACCTCGGTGATGGTGAATTCGTTCACTCCGCTACTAACCAAGGTGTTGTTAAGAATAAGTTGAGCGAATCCTATTATGCGAAGCGGTATGTATCAGCCAGACGTGTTCTGTGGGATGATATCTACAATCAACTAACTGCTGAATCCAAGTAATGTTCTCGGCACAGAATAAAGCCCTGTAAGCTTTGCTCGTAAGAGCGGCTTGCAGGGCTTTATTCATTTGAGCGGGGATAACGGCGTATACTATATGTATCGGGCTCGGGCGACATAAATTATGAAATCAACAACTACACGTTTTATTCGAGGAAGGATCGGACTGCATGGATACAAACGCTAGCACACTTCCCCCATTTCCCGGTATTGTTCAATCCATTGATGAGATTAGAGCGGATATTGGCGAGCCGCATCCCGCGATTAAAAATAAAGTAATCAATCAGATTGACGAGCACGCACGTGCTTTCATCGCCAAATCGCCCTTATTCTTCTTCTCTACGTCGAATGCGAATGGCTCGAGCGATGTGTCCCCACGCGGGGATGCCCCAGGATTCGTTCGCGTCTTAGATGAACGCCGCTTCATCTTCCCAGAAAGACTCGGCAATCGCCGACTAGACTCGATGCAAAATCTGCTGACCAACCCGCAAGTCGGTCTCCTGTTCATCATTCCCGGTGTCGAAATGGTGCTCCGCGTTAATGGCCGCGCTTATTTGACGAAGGATGAGGAATTACTGGCGACGATGCAGCTGAATGGCAAATCACCAGTCGCAGCTGTTGGCGTTGAAGTGCAGGAATGATTCGTGCATTGCAGCCGCGCGCTCAAGCTTTCGAAGATTTGGGAGTCAGGCACTTGGATACCCGAGCAGGAACAGCCGGACGGCATGGACATGTTCCGTGCGCATGTGGCATTGAACGGGATTACGTTGGAGGATTAGTATAGAATGGACGGCTGAGATACGGTCAACAGAGGAAGCCCCTAACAACCAGAATGTGTAACTTGACATCGAATGTGAGCCGTCTTATAATAACGGCATGTCGTTTTCTAGGGTTCCGAGGCGTGTAATCGCCTGCTGGTCCAAGGGAAAACACACAGCGAATACGCTGTGGTCACGGAGGGAGAAAAGCCCGGGAGTCTAACGCAGCAATGCGAGACTCTCGGGCTTTTCTCTGTTTTTTTGGTGACACTAACAACAACATCGATCGCAAACATAAAGGAGTGAGAACTTATGGCATGGTTATATCTGGCCATTGCAGGTGTTTTTGAGGTGGTGTGGGCCATCTCATTGAAATTTTCCAACGGATTTACACGGCTTGTCCCCACTGTGGTCACGATTCTCGGAATGATCGTTAGCTTTTATTTTTTAGCGGCAGCTACGAAAACTCTTCCCATCGGAACCGCCTATGCCGCTTGGACCGGGATCGGTGCAGTCGGCGCAATTATCATTGGCACGCTATTTCTCAATGAACCGATAAGTTTAGTTCGTATCTTGTTTATGGTTTTGATTTTGGTCGGTGTGCTTGGGTTGAAATTTACATCTGGGCACTAAGGTGCTTCGAGCCTTAGACCTCGCTCATTTGCGTGACCACATTGGCGATCCGGCGGAGGCGCGTTTCTTGTGTTTTGGCATCCTCGACCTGCCGGACGAATTCCTTACGCTTGGAGAAAGCGAGAGCTTCAAACCGCTGGATAGCGCCTTCTACTTCAGACAATGCCGATTGAAGATCGGCCGGTACTTCAACCGTGCGAGGCGCTAGATCTAGAGCTAGCGTCACCTCGACAGGGTCTTCGGCTTTCAAGCCGGAGGCTTGTCGATGGGCTTCGCTGAGCGGGATGAGGTATTCGCCACCCATGACGGCGATCGTTGTCCGATAAGTGTAACCGTTCAAGGTCACGGAAACGCTTGGCTTTTTGCCACCTGCTAAAGAAGTCATGACCTCTTCGGGAATGGAGATCCCAGTAGCATTTTTATTGTGGGCTTTCATCACGGTTGTATGGAATGTTACACTCACGGTTGATGCCTCCTATGTAATGGTTTGGATTAAGGCTATTTTACCATAAAACTACATACCAGAAGTTACCCTCGCAGTGACGGAGGAACAAACGATCGATCTACTGAATTTCTAACGGACCTGTATGCCGCTATTCCCAGAAAAATAGACTGGTTCCCGATCTAACGGACTCCAGCCGCCGTTATTTACGGTTTTGGGGGCAAAAAGGCGCCCCAAGGAAGCCAATAACGACTGTGACGTCCGTTAGGCATAGGAAGTGACGTGCTATGACAACGACAAAAAAAGCCGAGCCCCACCCTACGGATGGACGCTCGACTCTATTACATCAGCTGTCGTTCCTCGCCATAGCGGCGTTTGAGCTGATTTAAGAAAAATTGCAGAGAGAGGAACAGCATGGCAAAGCTCGTTCCCGCGCTGAGAATAATCCACGGATGCAGACGAATATAGCGTGCGCCGTAGGCGATCAGCGACAACCATTCCCCTGAGGTGCTGATGGAAATCGAGAAGCCTGCTTCTGCGTCACCGATCGTTTCGGTGCCGCCCAGCACGAGATTGAATACAGCAAGCTGACCGAGTAGGAAGAGTACCTGCATGAACTCGCTTAAGAACATGAACATCATTTCATTTCTCATCGATGGGAAGATATGCCGCAGCGTTCGATGCCAGAAGGAACCGCCCATGAGGCGGGACGCTTCAATGTACATTTTGCCGCTATAATAGCGTGTACGGTCTGCGACCTGATGCGCTAATGGGAACACGCCAATTAGTGTAACGAGAATGATGAAGGTAACGCTGAATAACAACTTGTTGTGCGGGTCTGCTTTGATCCCGAGATCAAGCCGCAACCCATAATACATGCCAACTAAAGGTGGGTAGAGGAAAATAAATGCCGGCACCGCCGCAACCGCCCACTGCAGGGATCGAAGCAAGCCCCGTCCTTTGCCTGTCATCCCGCTCCAAAACCCCCATGGCAATGCAAAGGCAAAACGAAGCAAAGTCAGTCCAAGCGCAGTGCCAAGGGTGTATTTTAACCCATTCAATAATAAACTGAGCATGTCGAAGCCCCGATGATCCGTTCCGAGCAGAAATGTGCTATTGGGTGCATAAGGCGGAATACTGTATCTCGTTTTGCCGTCTTCTTGGTATTGGATCATGTTGATTTTGTCCTCTGGAGTTATGCCATGCGGCTTCATCCAGCTCCCGAACACCATCACAAGCAGGAAGATGGCTAGGAAAGCGATCGATACATAAAAAGCAGTAGTTGGACGTTTCCTCATACCCTGGCCACCTCCTCCGCACGTACCACAAACCACTTCCGCAGCAGCGCGTAGAGAATATGAAACGCCATTGCAACTAAACCAAGCACCATACAAACGGCAGACATCGAGGACAACCCCTGATACATCGGCAAGATAATGAAGCCTCCCAGACCCCCAATGCCACAAATGGCCTCCGCGACCGCCATGCTAGCTAATGCGAGTGTCGTAGCTCTAGGCAAAATTGCCAATACATCCTCCATCACATTACGCAGCACATGCGAGAAGATCACCTCGCGACGCGTCAAGCCTTTAGCTAGCGCAGTTATCACATAATCCTGCCCCAGCTCGCGCGCAATAGCGACACGCAGAGTCCCGTAGATCGTAACGGAAGGAATCAACGCTATCGTCAGGAACGGAATAAGGAACGGTGTTCGATCACCCACTTGAACGATCAGCAGCACATAGTGCCCCAGAAGCCTGGTGGCATATATCGCCCCTAACTGAATAAGTACGATCAGGAAAAAGTCCGGTAATCCGATAAGTAGTGCATGAATACCATCCATTAAAGCACCGATTCCTCTTGAAATGGAAGCCCACAGCGCAAATAGCATACTGAGCACAATCGCGAGCAGCAGGCCAGGAATGAAGTACTTGCACGTTTTCAACAACATTTTAGGGATTGCTTCACTTATGGTCACCTCTTTGCGATTGTAAGGATCCCGATATTTCCCGAAATCACCGTGAAGAAAGCCTTTTAGCTGATTTGTCACCGTATAGGTATAATGGCGCCAAGAAACGACTGGCACATCCAACGGAACGACTGAGGATCGCAACACGCCTCTGATGGTGCTCGCTGTTCCTTGGTACTCCCAGAACTTCCCGTATGGCACTTGAAAAAGCCCTTCTTTCTCATTTAAAACGCGACTGCCTGGCAGCATCTCGCTTACCTTCTGCATGCTAATACTGGAATTGACCATCACTTTAATCTGATCCGGCTGAACTGACAGGAACATCATCTTAATATTGCTCAGCAAGAAAATACCGATCAGTGTGATAACACCCAGCAATAGCCATCGTCCTATCGACTTCAATCCATACACCTCAATTATTATTTACCTGCGGTAAAATAGATTTTCGTATTGTCATAGTTTATCATGAAGCTTTTGGAAAGGACTAGTACATTCTGCAGAAAATGAGAAAAGCTTTCACCTCCCACAATTAAGTGGGAAGTGAAAGCTTCCTAACCTAAGAGCTAAACTGCGCGTGATGCAGTCGGCTATACACACCGCCAACAGCGATAAGTTCCTCGTGCGCGCCTTGCTCGGTGATGCCTTCTTCCGTTACAACAACGATACGGTCAGCGTTCTTGATCGTCGCGAGTCGATGCGCAATGACGAGCGTCGTGCGGCCCTTCGACAGCTCCGCCAAGGATTGCTGGATCGCCGCTTCGGTCTCTGTATCCAGCGCCGATGTCGCCTCATCTAGGATGAGAATCGGCGGATTCTTCAAGAACATGCGCGCGATCGCGAGGCGCTGCTTCTGCCCGCCGGAGAGCTTGACGCCGCGCTCTCCGATCACCGTATCCAGCCCCTTCGGCTGGGACTGGATATACCCCTGCAGCTGCGCGCGACGCGCAGCGTCCCAGATCTCCTCATCCGTCGCGCCTAGCTTGCCGTACGCAATGTTCTCCCGCATCGTGCCGGAGAACAGAAACACATCCTGCTGCACGATGCCGATTTGGCGGCGCAGCGATTCCAACTCGATCTGACGGACATCGAGTCCATCAATCGTGATGCTGCCTTCGGTGACATCGTAGAAGCGAGGCAACAGAGAACAGATGGTCGTTTTGCCTGCGCCGGATGGCCCGACGAATGCGACCGTCTCTCCCGCTCGAATAGAAAGGGAGATGTTGTTCAAGACGCGATCTTCGTCCCCGTAACCGAAGGAGACGCTATCAAACTTGATCTGCCCCTCCAGGTGATCCACCTTGCGGGCATTCGGATGATCAGCCACCTCAGGCTCGGTATCGATCACTTCGATGTATCTTTTGAAGCCAGCAATCCCCTTCGGATAGCTCTCAATGACGTTATTGATTTTCTGAATGGGACCCAAGAATACACTGGTTAATAGTACGAAGGCAATAAACTCACCATAGCTAATTTGCTTATCGATAACAAACCAAGTACCACAGATGAGCACGAATACCGTAACGGAACGCATTAAAATGTAGCTTAATGAAATGTTCCACGCCATGATTTTATAAGAAGCCAGCTTCGTCAATCGGAATCGTCCATTGTTCACATCGAATAATTTCTTCTCATGAGATTCATTCGCGAATGCTTGTACCACTCGAATACCGCCAATGTTATCTTCGACTCTCGCATTAATATCCGCAAGATCGCCCATCATGCGACGGAACGTCTTTGTCATTTTCTGATTAAAATACACTGCAATCCATAACAGGAATGGCACAATGACGAAAGTTAACAGTGCCAGCTTCACATTAATTTGCAGCATGAGTATAAGTGCGCCAATGAGCGTCATCACGGCAATAAACAGATCCTCAGGTCCATGATGCGCAACCTCGCCGATTTCTAGCAAATCATTCGACATACGCGACATTAACTGCCCTGTTTTGTTATTGTCATAGAACCGAAAACTCAGCTTTTGCAGATGGTTGAACATCTTTTTGCGCATATCCGTTTCAATATTAATCCCCAGCTTATGCCCCCAATACGTGACGACGAAATGGAGCAGTGTGTTAAGACCATAGACGGCAAGCAGACCTAAACAAGCCCATATAATCCAACCCCAATTGCCCGCAGGAAGTAATTTATCGACAACCTGATTGACGGCGAGCGGGAACCCAAGTTCCAATAGCCCAGCCACCACCGCACAAGTAAAATCCAATATAAATAAGTGCTTATAGGGCCGATAGTATGAAAAAAACCTTCTTAACATGTGTCTATTCCACCTTTCGTAGCGTTGACAACCAACATTGCTTCGCGTTTGTACTGGTTGCAACATGCCTATTATACCTGAAATCCCTCACAAATAGGCAATTGTCGGAGGACATGTATCCATTATTTTCATATGAATAGGTATATCTTATCCTGGCTGTGGAGGCATGGAATCATGTTCAACAACTCTATGGATACGCGAACTGCCATTCGCCTCGCGGCGATGTGCGGTCAAAGCTATACGCAACTGGAACAGGGTACGGAAGGCATTATATTGCCTGCTACTTATCGAATTATTACTCCAATTACAGCGAATTCGGCCTTTGGCGGGCGCGAGCTGTTTGGCTTCATAACGGAATCCGACAGCCAAATTGACGTTGTATTTCGAGGGACCTCCACCGCCTCAGATTGGATCTCCGACGCCATTGCTAGGCAAACCGAATTCCCCTATGCCAAACAAGGCGGCCTTGTGCACCAAGGTTTTCTGGATATCTATCAATCTGCGCGCAAGCAAATTATAACGGCCATGAGCAAGTTATCTGCTCACAAGCAGCTCTACCTGACGGGGCATAGCTTAGGCGGTGCACTCGCGTCATTATGTGCTTCTGATCTAGCAACGAATACGAAGTTCAAAGACCCTGCTGTCTATACCTACGGTTCACCTCGTGTGGGGAATACGACCTTCGCTAATCAATTTAACCGTAAAACAGGTCCCCATTACCGCATCTACAATCGCAATGATATGGTCCCTAAGCTTCCCCCGCTCGTTTATACATCTCCGCTCACGGGTGATCTCTATCACTATATTCATGTTAAAAAAGGCGTTGAGCTCGACTTTCCGACCGGATCGTTGGCAGGTAATCATGCGGTTAGCGGCTATTTCAATGAACTGGCAAAGCTGGATCCGAAATACGCCAAGCTCATCTGCGCCAAAACGCCGGGCTTCTGCCCGAACTGAAAGAGACTATGGGGATGGCCCCATAGTCTCTTTTTTGCGGTACTATCCTTCACGGTTAAATTGCTGCGTTACTTCCTCTATTCGAGTTCTGCAAAAAGCGCCGATGACAAATATCGCTCACCGGTATCCGGCAGGATGACGACGATTGTCTTCCCTTTATTCTCAGGTCGTTTCGCTAGTTGGACTGCTGCATATGCTGCCGCTCCAGATGAAATACCGACGAGAAGTCCTTCGCTCTTGGCCAATTGGCGTGCCGTCTCCATCGCCTGTTCGTTGCTTACGGTGAGAATTTCATCCACGACAGCCCGGTTAAAATTATCCGGCACAAAACCAGCACCGATCCCTTGAATCTGGTGCACGCCTCGTGTGCCACCTGAAAGTACAGGGGAATCTGCCGGTTCCACTGCAACAATTTGCACATCGGAATGTCGCTGCTTCAGGATCTCTCCTACACCCGTGATGGTGCCTCCTGAACCTACGCCAGCCACGAAGATATCAACCTTACCGTCCGTATCTCGCCATATTTCTTCCGCTGTTGTTGTGCGATGAATGTCGGGGTTGGCAGGATTGCTAAATTGCTGCGGGATATACGAGTTCGGCATTCCAGCAGCTAATTCCTTGGCTTTGCGAATCGCCCCTTGCATACCTTCGGCAGCTGGTGTGAGAACGAGCTCTGCACCTAGCGCTCTGACAATTTTTCTCCGCTCCTCGCTGAACGAATCCGGTAAAATGATGATCAGCCTGTAACCCAAGGCAGCGGCAGCAAAGGCAAGACCGATACCTGTATTCCCACTTGTCGGCTCAATAATGACCGTGTCCTGATTGATTTCCCCCTTGCGTTCCGCATCCTTCAGCATGGCATAGCCAATGCGATCCTTCACACTCCCTGCCGGATTGAAATACTCCAGCTTCGCGACAATTCGCGCTTCTACCTCTTGCCGTTTATTGAAATTCCAGAGCTCAAGCAGCGGTGTATTGCCGATTAGCTCTGTTAAGTTATTGTATATTTTGGTCATTGGGGGACCCTCACTTTCACAGGTGTAATATTAAACCTATACGTTTAGTAGGATAAATAAAGTATAGCACCAGCCGAGAAAGAATTTAAATCAATAATCCTGATGAATTGGTGTGGTATTTTCTTATATTGGGGGATTTGTTGGAATAGGACAACCCTATGGGCGAACATATGGTACACTGTTTTTTAGGTTGTACAAATTATAAGCAGAGAGCAAGGAGAAACAGCATATGAAACTCGTATCTTGGAATGTAAATGGCTTGCGAGCCTGCGTGAATAAAGGATTTACGGAATATTTTAAAGAGGTGAATGCTGACTTATTCTGCCTGCAGGAGACGAAATTGCAAGAGGGACAGATCGACCTCGACCTCGGCGAGGGGTATAAGCAATATTGGAATTATGCGGAGAAAAAAGGGTATTCCGGCACAGCTGTTTTCTCAAAAGTGGAGCCACTTTCTATCCGTTATGGCATCGAAGAAGATTCAGAGCCCGAAGGTCGCATCCTGACCTTGGAATTCGAGAACTTCTATCTCGTGACGGTGTACACACCGAATGCGAAGCGTGATTTATCCAGACTGCCCTATCGGTTAGAGTGGGAAGATCGGTTTCGCGATTATTTAGTCGGATTAGATGCGGCTAAGCCCGTATTGGTTTGCGGTGATTTGAACGTGGCCCATAACGAAATCGATTTGAAAAATGCCAAAGGCAATCACAACAACTCCGGCTTCACCCTCGAAGAGCGTGGCAAAATGACGGACTTACTGGCAGCAGGCTTTGTCGATACGTTCCGACATCTCTATCCAGAAAGAACGGACATGTATTCATGGTGGTCCAATATGCCAGGCGTTCGTGCCCGGAATGTGGGATGGCGGATTGACTATTTCCTCGCGTCAGCGCGCTTAGCACCTAAGATTACTGAGTCATCGATTGCTTGCGATATTCTAGGGAGCGATCATTGTCCGGTTGTTTTGGAGTTGGATTTAGTCTAAAGAGCTAGGCTGAGCCCAATGGTGTTTGGCATTTTGGCTTTTCTGGCTGTTGGGATCGCGGCTTATGCCTTGCTACAGAGCCCCTTCAATTGTGAAGGGGCTTCTATTTTCCAGTTGTCATATTCAGGATGCTCGTTAAAATTAAGAAAAAAAGAGAATCCTTAGGATCCCCTCTTTATTTATGCCTAATCACTTTTGAAAGACCGAAACTTTTAATAAGGCAACGCTCGACCTTCCAGATGGGCCTTCAAATTCTCCAAAGACATGGCGTAGCCCTCTTCCGTCGGCTTCGCCTGTTCCTTCGTTTCATACCCTGTCTCCGTCATGGTCACACGTATGCCGTCCCCTTCCTTCGCTAGGAGAAAGGTCGTGATCATCTCGTAATCGGGTATCCCCAGATCCCACCGCAATGCAATGTGTTGCAGTGGTTCAAGCCCCTCGATGATTGCGCGCAAGGTAACAACGTCCGTACCTGTATGGTAAGCATTCGGGGAGTGATGGAAGTATACCGTTGCGCCAGGCTCAAGCGATGGAATGTCCCAAGGTGAACCGGGTGCGTACCAAAGGGAAAGCTCCCCCGCTTCGGTTACTGCTTGCCACGCACGTTCTAGCGAAACTTGAATCCATATGCTTTGTCCCACTGTAAACCGACCCATACGATCCCTCCCATTTATAGATTCTGCTCGCTAACCCCCGTTGCCGGATCGAACGTCAGCATTTTCGTGCCGATTTTATCGATGAAGAAGCGATCGTGGCTGACCGTAATCACAGCACCAGGGAAATGAATCAAGGCCTGCTCCATGACTTGAATACTCATGAGATCCAAATGATTCGTCGGCTCATCTAAGATGATAACTGCGGCGCCCGAAAGCAGGCATTTAGCTAGCGCGACACGCGCTTTTTGGCCCCCAGAGAGGTTACCGATGAACTTGCTGAGATCCATCTCCGAGAATTGCAGCATGGCGAGGAATTTGTTCACCTTTTTCCGCGGGGCATCCAGTCCCAAGCCGTACGTATTCACCGCGTGGCTAACCGTATCCTTCGGATTTAGCTCCTCCCACATCCGGTTAAAGTAGGCGTAGCTGACGCCTTTTTCCCAGATGACCTCGCCGGACTCCGGCTTCTCCTGTCCCGTAAGCACCTTAATGAGCGTGGATTTCCCGCTTCCATTCGGGCCAACGATGACTAGGCGGTCTTCCTTTTGAATATCGAAGCTGACGTCCTGGAAAATGGTCCGACCCTCATAGGTCTGCCCGATCCCCTTAACTTCACACAGCTTGTCCGGAAACCGCAGTCGCTCATAAATATCCGTGATCAACACGTTGACTGGGTGCGGTTCTATGCGTTTTTTGTTATCGGCTAGCTGACGCGAGAGACGGTCCTTGGACGTTTTCTTGCTGGCGCGGCTATCGATGGCTTCCGATTCCATGAGGAGCAGCTCTTCTTCCCACTCAAATTGGCGGTCGAGCTCCTTTTTGCGCATCTTCTTTTTGCGGATATAGTCGGTGTAATTGCCCTCATAGTCCTGAAAACGATAGTTCTCGATCTCGATCACCTGCGTAACCACTTTGTCGATAAATTCTCGGTCATGGGATATCAGAATCATCGCGCCTTTGAAGCGATAAAGCCACTGCTCCAACCATGCAATACCTTCGATATCCAAGTAGTTGGTCGGCTCGTCCAGCAGGACAACATCAGGTAGCTCGATGAGCATTTTGGCCAGCGCAGCACGGTTTCTCCAACCACCGGATAACTCATCAATGGGCTGATGACGCGACCGCTCATTAAACCCAAGCTTCGTAAGCACTGTATTAATCTCAACGGATACATTCCATCCGTCCAAATGCTCCATTTGCTCAAATAGCTCAGCCTGCCTCGTCAACAGCTTATCCATTTCTCCGTCATCGGTGACGATACCAAGCTTTTCTCCAACCTCCTGCAACTCGCGTTCAATAAGCGCAACCTGCTCGAAACACATTTCCAACTCTTGCTGAACGGACAAGCTTCCGGTCATTTCAGAAAATTGCGAGAAGTACCCTATTTTGACCTGCGGGTCTATTTCTACTTTGCCTAACGTCGGCTCTTCCTTACCCATGATCAGTCTAAAAACCGTCGATTTCCCGGAACCGTTCCGTCCAATTAAGCCGATACGCTCACCTTGGCTCACCTTAAAATAAATATCGCGGAAGATCATCGTATCTTCATATTTCTTCGTGACGTTCTCTAAACGAATTACGCTCATGGCTATCCCCTTTTACCTGCATCAGTTCTAGGCTGATTATATCATGTTTGGGTTAAAGGCATTTTATTTAGCTAAAAAGGTTCAGGATACGAACATAGATACAGAAATTTTTTGAGATGGGAAAGATAAGAGCAGTGATCGATAAGCGCTACCCGTTGGAACAAATGGCCGAGGCTCATCGATATGCTGAGACTGGGCGTAAGAAAGGGGAATGTGGTGATTACTTTTGGGGGTTATGGGGCGAAGTAAAAGAAAAAAGCAACCGCTGAGGTTACTAAATACCTCAGCCATTGCTTTTCATTCAATAACTAAAAACTCACTCTTCATTATGGTCACCGCTTGACCAGACATTAATACGCTATCTTTAAGAAGATTAATTTTAAGATGACCACCTCGTTCAGAAGCCTGATAAGCAACCATTTCAGTTTTATTTAATTTCTTACCCCAATATGGACCAAGACCACAGTGTGCGGAACCAGTTACAGGATCTTCGTTGACCCCTACCGCTGGGAAAAAGCATCTAGATACAAAGTCATATTCATTCGATCTGCTTGTTATAATGATTCCTCTTGCGTTTATTGTTTTCAATATGTAGAAATTAGGCATTAAGTTTCTGACGATATCTTCGGATTCCACTTCAATAAAATAATCAAATCTATTTCGTCCAACAAATATAGGCTCGATTTGTAATGCTTCAATTAATTCCTTAGGATATTCACTTTCGCTGACTGGTTCCGCAGGGAAATTTAATTGAATCCATGAATCTTGCTTCACCGCAGTGAGAAGTCCACTTTTGGTATAGAAATTCGCAGTCTTATCCTGCGCTAAAATATTTGTTTCCCACAGCATATGTGCGCTTGCTAATGTAGCATGACCACACAAGTCAACCTCTGCGTCTGGAGTAAACCATCGAAGTGAGTACCCAGCGTCCTGCGGGAACAAGAAAGCCGTCTCCGATAGATTCATTTCGGTAGCTATATTCTGCATGACAACATCCTCGAGAGGTTCCGAAGTTAAACAAACTGCGGCCGGATTGCCTTTGAAAGCAGTTCCAGTGAAAGCATCCACTACGTAAATTGTCAAAGCCATACTAATCCCTCCAGTGCCCTTTCAACTTTCACTTAATTCGATGATTATAACCCATTCACTCCAAATTCGCATACAAATGCTGCGTATACTCTTTAATAATCGCAGATACCTCCACGTCCTTCTTCGTGATCCGCCACAAGTAATTGGGGTACTTCTTATATTTCCCGATCGGTATCGTGACGACCTCGCTCTTGAACTTCTCCGGCATGGTAGTCACAATGTAATCTGTTGCTATGGTAATGGCATTGCCGCGGCTCACCATTTGCATGATGGCTTGGGTGTTATTGGTCGTTAACGCAATACGGTTACCTGGATCTCCGGAAATCAACTCCGCTGCAATCTTCTCAATATAAGCGTCTTTATAAATAACGAATACTTCATTATGTAATTCAGAACCTGTTATGGCTGTTAAAAATCGCAAAGGGGATTGCTTATTCACAACAATAACAGCCTCCCCGCGAATCACGGGCTCCCAGGTAAACGATTCGTCCTGACTCTCTCGCGACAAGGAGACGAACCCCATATCCGCTTCCCCTTTCATGACCTGATTCATCACCGCTGTATTATCACCCTCCAGAAGTTGAACATTAATATGAGGGTAAATCCCCATAAAAGTAATCGTTGAGTTCGTAACCAATGAAACCATGCCGGGTATCGTGGCGATGACGATATTCCCTGCATTGATTGGATTGGACTTGGAGAGCTCATTTCTCATATTTCGGACATTGGTTAAAATGGTACGTGCATATTTCATCGCTTTGAACCCATCCTGTGTAAGAGCAATCCCTTTTTTGGAACGGGTAAAAAGCGTAGCTTCTAATTCATTCTCTAGCTGACTAATGGATTGGCTGACCGCTGGAACGGTAATGCCATGTTTTTTGGCCGTTTCTGTAAATGAACCAGACTCGACTGAATCAATGAAATACTGGAGTTGTATGACGTTCAACGACACTCATCCTTAAATTTTTATTTACTATTATAAATTATTCTTAAATATATTTTATCATTTGCCGGTGGTATTATACAGTGACAGTAATTGACCTTGCCGAATAATTCATTGGAAAAAGGGAACATCATTAACGACGATTGTCACAAGTAAAGGAGCATTGCAATTGAAAAAAAACATTTTATACGTATTCGCAGGTGAATTTCGCCGCTTTATCAAGAACCCCATGATGATCATCACATTTATCGCCGTCGCATTAGTCCCTATTCTATATAGCGGATTCTTACTTAAAGGAACATGGGATCCCTACGGTCAACTGGAGAAGCTGCCCATTGCTGTCGTCAATCTGGATCAAGGCGCTGATTTTGAAGGCGAATCACGAAATATAGGCAATGAATTTATGGATGAGCTGCGCAAAAATGAAAACTTTTCCTGGGGCTTTATGAGTGCTGAAGACGCCGCACAAGGTATGAGAAATAACCATTATTATGCCACCATTACGGTGCCCGCTACTTTTTCAACAGATGCAGCCTCTATTACTAGTGCGAACCCGAAGCAGGCGGAAATTATTTATGAATCCAATAGCTATTACAACTTTGTGGCCGGTCAGATCGGAGAAAGCGCAACGAAAGAGTTAAAAAACAAGCTGTCCAAAACACTGACGGAAGCTTACTCTACAAGCATTCTATCGGAATTCGAAACCATTTCGAACGGGCTTAGCGAAGCTGGTAAAGGAGCCTCTGATCTGGGTGCTGGCGCAAAATCCTTAAGTGATGGGATTCATCAAGTAAAAACCAATTTGGTCATCCTTGCGGACGGTACCAAGCAACTAGACGACAATGCTGGTTTGCTGCAAAAAGGAGCCTCGGCGCTAAGCTCAGGCGCCTTGGAAGTTAGCCATGGCGCCGCTGCCCTGTCGAGCGGAGCGAGCCAATTGCATGACGCAGGCGCACAGCTGGAACAAGGTGCGCAGCAAACCTTAGCAGGTACAGCTTCCTTAGTGACAGGCCTGCAAGCATCCCAAACAGGCGCAGATCAATTAGCCTCTGGCCTTGCCTCCTCCTCCACGGGAAGCAATCAATTGGTAGATGACCTCACATCAGCTGAAACAGCTAGTGAGAAATTGGAAGACGGCTCCGCACAAGTCGCCTCAGGTCTTGAGGCATTCGTCGCGGCGCATCCGGATTTAGCTTCGAATGCTTCACTTACTAAACTCGTTGCAGCCAGTAAAGAGGTTGCTGAGGGGAACAAGAAGCTGCATGACGCGCAGAAGAAGCTTCTCACCGGTGGTCAGGCCGTGGTTTCCGGCACAGAAAAGCTAGTAACCGGAGCTGAGAAGCTCCGTAACAGACAACAGCAATTAGTTGCTGGAGCCACGCAACTACAAACAGGTGAGCAGCAGCTGGCTGATGGCTTACACACGTTCAATTCGAAACTGCCCGCGTTAGCTGATGGGGGCACCAAGCTGCAGAGCGGTGCGGCGCAAGTCAGCACCGGGGCTGGAGATTTGGCCAGCGGCATGACGCAAATGGCTGCGGGCATTCATACAGTAGCCAGCGGAGCCGCGCAGCTGGGTGAGGGTGCGACTGAGCTTGATGCGGGTGCACTGAAGTTAGTTGATGGAAGCAGTCAATTGGCTGCGAAATTGAACGATGCGGCCAAGCAGACTGCAGCCGTCAAAGCGGACGACAAAACGATTAGCATGCTGGCAGAGCCCGTGAAAATTACAGCAAATGACGACCGCAAGGTTGCGATCTATGCGAACGGAATTGCTCCCTATTTCATTTCCATGGCTCTTTTCGCAGGCTCACTCGTTTTCACGACCATCTACGCAGCGAGAAGTACATCATCGCCAGATGCACGAGGGCTTCGCTTACTCGTTAGCAAGCTTCTAACCTTTAGTCTGATGAGTACGTTCCAAGCTTTGATTGCAACCACTGTTCTCACCTATCTCTTAGACTTGAAAGTACAGAGCATTCCCTTGTTTTACGTCTTTACCTTTGTCGTCGGCTTAACCTTCATGCTGATCATTCAAATGTTCGTCACATGGTTGGATCAACCAGGACGATTCGTTGTTCTATTGCTCATGATCCTTCAGTTGGCTTCAAGCGCGGGGACGTATCCGCTGGAGCTGCTGCCGAATTGGGCACAAGCCATTCATCCTTGGCTGCCCATGACCTATGCGATTCAAGGATTCAGGTATGTCATTTCCAGCGGTCAGTACGTTGAAATGTGGCATCAAATCGGCTACTTAAGTATTTACCTGCTAGCTTCCTTGATTCTAACAAGTGCTTACTTTCTCTCGCGTAAAAAGAAAGAAAGCAGCGACGATGAGCAATTAATGCCTGTAACGGTATGATAATAGATAAAAAGGGCTAGAAGCCACCAATATCAGTGGCTTTCTCGCCCTTTTTTTAATGAAAAAACGACAAAAAACAAAACGAGTTCTTCACACTTGCCGTCTCCCCGGATATAGAAGTTCATTTCTTCAGCTTAACACCGCTCTATAGCGAAGAAATGGCATAAGGATAATTATTCGTGGCTGACTATCCCCCGATTAATTCATACAGGTCGTTCACTTTGCAGCCGATGGTATCAGCAATAGAAATAGCGACTTGTAGTGGCATAATTCTCTTTTTTTCCAAATAGTCGACGAGCCGCTCGGGCTTATAATGCAAAGCGCGGCATAGTTCTTCTCTAGTCATTCCGTACTCATCTAATCGGTCTTGTAATAGGCAACGTCCAAGTTCAAATTTCATTTAATTATCCCCCTTATCCAAAGGAGTTGTTCCTATGGGAATATTAGAAAACTTAGGTAAACGCATTTCACATAAAGCTATCGTCATCAATAAGCACCAAATTGCTGAGCATACATTTAGAATTTCTCTTAAGCTACAAAATACGAAAGGTATTTCATATACCCCAGGAGAGTTTCTACGGGTATTAGTAGGCCTGGATCAACCAGTCAAACTAACAGATATGATCAGAACCTATTCCGTCTGGGGATATGATTCGACATCACAGACTATCGAGCTAGCAGTTTGCACGTTTTCCGGGTTCGGGTGCAAGTTGGGCTAAACGTCTGCAGAAGGATGACACCGTTTTTTTCACAGGACCAAAAGGTAAATTTGTCAGTGATGATTCCGGTGATTATTATATCCTTATCGGTGATGTCTCATCACTAGCTCATTTATATGAAATTAATCGTCATATTCCCTCTCACAAAAAAGTGTTTAGCCTGATTTACGCTGATAATAACGGAACAATTAGAGCTAATCCTAAAGCAAGCGCAAGGAAAAGGGGTGGTGTATGTTGGAGGCGATGGACGGGTTTGTGTAGCACTGCGTAACTACTTCAAACAACATGCACACTGGGAAATCGGGCAAATCAAAGTGAAGCCATTTTGGATGCCAGGTAAAACTGGACTTGAATAAGCCGCTGCAAATGGAAAAAACCACCTAAAGCTTGCACGGAAGTGCCAAGCCAGAGGTGGGTTTTGATATGTTGACGAGTGATTTGCTTTATGAGTACTGAAATCATTGGCTTAGAGCCTAGCGACCAATCCCTCGACGCGACCAAACCATAACCGGGATCAGTAACAGGGATAGGAAGCCTCCCGATAGTGAGAGAATGGCAAAGCTGGAATGGGCGACGACCATACCCGACAAAGCTCCACCCGACGCTCCCGCCAATGATACCAACACATCCACGGTTCCTTGTGTCTTGGCACGCGTGGCCAGGGATGTCGCATCGATGATCTGCGCAGTACCGCTGATTAAGCCGAAATTCCAGCCCAGTCCAAGCAGCGCAAGCGCGACGATAAGCCAGACCATCGAATCGGCAGGTGCCCATGCGGCAAGCAGTCCCGCCAACAGCAGCGTAACCCCCGCTACGCAGGACATAAACGTACGCCCGAATTTGTCCACGAGAATCCCCGTTACCAAAGAAGGCAGAAACATCGCCGCGATATGAATGCCGATCACCATGCCGACCGCACTCAACCCATGTCCGTAATGTTTCATATGGATTGGCGTCATCGTCATGATCGCGACCATCACGACCTGCGTTAGGACCATCACGGTTGTGCCGATGATAATTCCTCGGTTACGGCCAGTCGGCGCCAAAGGATTCCCAGAACCCATTCCTACAGACGGATTGGCTTCTTGTGCTTCGGCGATCGCTTTAGCCACCAGATAGGGATCTGGGCGGAGCATTACCCACAACACTAACCCCGCCATTATGAATGCCGCAGCCCCTAGCATGAACGGACCCGCCAGCGCAGGTGCGCCGACAGATGTCGCGAATCGTCCCATGACCCCGACCAAGTTCGGCCCCGCAACGGCACCAAACGTCGTGAATACCATGGCCATGCTGATGGCTCTTGCTCGCTGCTTAGGCCCCGCTAAGTCAGTTCCCGCATAACGTGCTTGCAGGTTCGTCGAGGTGCCAGCGCCGTAAATCAGCATCGATGCAAACAAAAGCGGAAGGTTATCCGCAATAGCTGCGAATACGACGCCAATCGCCCCAAGTCCTCCGGCAAGGAAGCCTGCGGTTAAGCCTACACGGCGGCCGAAGCGCCCAGATAACCGTCCAACTAGCAGTGCAGACGATGCAGCACCCAGTGTCAATAGCGCCGCAGGGAGGCCAGCTAAGCTATCCGTCCCGAGCATATCTTGCGCAAGCAGTGCGCCAACCGTCACGCCTGCGGCGAGCCCTGCTCCGCCAAATAGTTGAGCAATGATCACAACCATTAAGGTTCTGCGATAAAGCTGCTGCTGTCTTTCCGGAGAATGAATATATTCTCTAATCAATTCGCTGCCTTCAGCCATTCATGCTCTCCCCCCTCCAACTTGTACGCCGTGATCCCCTCCCGCAGCAACTTGGCAACGGTTTCTGTCGAGCTGATGCAGTAGGGACCTCTGCAATAAACCACTACTTGGGCAGGCCTAGGCAAATTGTGGAGATACAGTTCCAACTCATCCATCGGAACGGAGATGGCCCCCGCAAGATGACCCGCCTCATATTCGTCACGCGGTCTAACATCGAGCAGGATGATCGCTCCGGCTTTCATTTTCGCCATCGCTTCCTCCAATGATATCGATTGTACATCCTCATACCCCTGCATAAATTCCTGCTTGATCCGCGTGACGTCCGCAAGTTGACTCTCGCTAACGCGCCACATTGCAAACAAAAACGCGGCAACTGAAGGGTCGGCCAACGAATAGATCACATATGTACCTTTCTTGCTGAACTTCACTAGTCTGGCATCAAGCAAAATCTGCAGATGGCGGGATATGTTAGCGACACTCATCTCTGTGGATTTTGCCAGCTTTTCTACCGACTTTGGCCCCTGAGAAAGCAAGCTCAAGATTTCAAGCCGCTTGTCACTGGATAGACATTTCCCCACCCGGGCTAGTTGCTGAAAGAGTTCATTCTTATAATCTGATGCAGGATTCGTCGCATCGGGTTTAGATTCCATAATTGTACATCCTTCCATATTCAATTCATTAATTGAATATTAGAATAGGTGCAAGCTGTTCGTCAATCATATTTTCCCTGTAACAAGCGTTGTATCACTCCAATTACTAGTGATTCGAGCATAAGATAAAGGAAAAATGAGAGGAATTGTCGAAATCACTCCTATTCCCTACGGAGAAGGAGTGACGAGATGAGAGGCAGACTGCGCAATACTCCGCTGATGTTCGCATTAGGAATGCTGGCGATGACGATCCCTAGCCAAGCGTTCGGAGCTTTCTATTTCTTCTATTACGTGGATACGCTCGGCCTTGGTGTCGCGCTTGCGACGCTCGCGCGCACCGTGTTCCTCGTCTGGGATGCAGTTAACCAGCCGATTGCCGGCTACTTGTCCGACCGCACCCAGTCGCGGTTCGGGCGCAGACGACCGTGGCTGTTTGGCGCAATTCCGCTGTTCATGCTTGCTTTCATTATGGTGTTCAGCCCACCGAAGGATTTGTCTGAAGCCGGGCTGTTCACTTGGTTTTTGATCGCGCTCATCTTTTATGAGGCGATAGCGACAATCATTTGGGTAAACTACGGCGCGCTGTTCCCGGAGCTGTTTAAGGGCAACCGGCTGCGGGCCAAAGCCTCGGCGGTCCAACAAGGCTATCAGATTGTCGGGCTATTAATCGGCACTGCCGCGACACCGATCTTATTTGACGCCATCGGTTTCAGCAGCATGTCGATCGTGTACGCACTTATTTTCGCCGCACTTATGCTGTTGTTCCTCGCGAACGTCCAAGAAGATGAGGAAGCACAAACAGCGCAACAATTGAAAATGAAAGATGCGTTTAGGGAGACCATCCGCAACAAGCCGTTCTGGATATTCAACATTGCCAACTCCTTTGCGCAAACCGTAAATGGGCTGCTCTCCTCGGCGATTCCTTTTTACGCGAAGTACGTGCTTAAAATTCCCGAAGCTCAAAATACAGTCTTATTCGCATCGATCTTCGTCTCGGTTATCCCGCTCGTAGCGGTTTGGTATTGGATCATTAAGAAAATGGATCCGGTTAAAGGCTGGCGGATTTCGTTGCTCGCTTACGCATTGTCGGTCATTCCACTTTGGTTCGGCACGAACTTGATCAGCGGCATTCTTGCCGGCATCTTGGTCGGCTTCGGTCTCGCAGGCTTTCTCGTGACCCCGCCGATTGTAAGCGGCATCATTATCGACCGAGATTTCGAGAAGACAGGCAGCAGAAGGGAAGGCATTTACACCGCGGTCAGCGGTTTCATTACCCGCTCCAGCGGCTTGATTGCAGCAGTCGCCTTCCTCGTCGTAGGCCTCATCTTCGGCTACAAAAGTGGTGACGATCCAGGGCCTGACCCCGAATCGACGTTCCGTTATTTGATCAGCGTCGTTCCGCTCGGCTTGCTATGTATTTCCTTCCTCGTTTCGTTATTCGTGAAAATCGAAAGGATGGCGACCAATGGGACCAAAGATGCTCATCATTAACTGCGACGATTTCGGCCAAAGCCCGCCGATGAACGCGGCGATTATGCACTTGCTCGAGGAGCGCAAGGTGTCGTCCGCGACGATTATGGCTCCTGCGCCTTCCTTTCGGGAAGCTGCGGAGTGGAGCGTGAAGAAAGGGCTGGATAACATCGGCCTCCATCTGACGCTGACGAGCGAGTTCGATGCAATCCGATGGCGCAGCTTGACCGGGCATCATTCTCTGCACGACGAAAGCGGGCATATGCACCATACGGTCGAACAGTTCGAGCGGAAGGCCGAAACGGCTGCCGTCATGGTGGAACTGCAGGCCCAGTATGAGGCGGTGCGAGGGTACGGCATTCGGATTACCCATGCCGACAATCATATGGGCAGTTTATACGGAACAGCAACAGGAAGAAGTCATATCCCGCAAGTACTACGGCAATGCGTCAAGTGGGGAGTGCCGTTCCGTTTGTTCCGTAAAGTCCACCCGGAAGATCCCCTTTTGGCTGCAATTCCCGGCGTCGAACGAGTCGTCGCCAAAGCATCGTCCCTTGCAGGCGTGCTTGGGGTGGCGGTTCCCGACTATTTACTCTCGCATCCGTTTGAGGTGTTGCCAGGCGAGACCTACGAGACGTTTAAGCAATCGCTGATCGCCAAGCTGTATCGTCTGCCCGACGGCATTAGCGAGACGTACATTCATCCCGCCATCGACGATGCCGCGATGCGAGCTGGCATTCCTCATTGGGAGAAACGGGTGTGGGAATATCGGCTTATGCTGGATGACGACTTTGGCTATGCAATCCGCGACGCAGGAGTAATACTAACTGACTACCGGTACATCCAGAAACATGGCAGAGTGTCGAGGGTGGGCTCCGCGTGGGCGCTAGCGAAAGCGCTTATGTGGAAATAAGGTTTGCTTCCTTTTGTTCTGAAGATACCGACGCGTAAAATAGAAAAACAAAAAGGCTTTGATAGTCCTGCCATCCGGCAAAACTGTCAAAGCCCTTACTACTCAACCATTCCCTGTCACCAGAAGATTTAAATGAAACGATGCTTTTGTCTTCTCATCCACTGTGTTGCAACCCATTTCTCCCCAACTGCGACGGGATTCCCAGCATGCAACGTGAGTGCATTCAAGGAAATATCGTTATAAAAATATTCAAAATAGACGGCACTACCTTTTTTGGGCGTTACAGAAAAGTGAAGCGACGGGAAATGCGTTTCTCCGCCTTCTTCCACGTCATTTAAGTACATCACCAGCGTGCTAATCCGATTATTGGCAACATTTCCAGATGTGAAATAGTCACAATGCGACTGATACTGATCACCAGCATTATAATGTAAAATTTGCAGCGGCTCCGCATGTGAGATCGGTATATTCATCAGACTAGATACTCTAGTTTCGATTCTTTGTATCAATTCATTCTCGCTTTCCTCAAAGAACATGCTGCTGTTAGTTCTAAT
This sequence comes from Paenibacillus sp. P4_A9, assembly GCF_056402415.1. NCBI lineage: Bacteria > Bacillati > Bacillota > Bacilli > Caryophanales > Paenibacillaceae > Paenibacillus > Paenibacillus sp. P4_A9. The sequence continues at coordinate 288,681 of NZ_JBFUHL010000002.1, read as the reverse complement.
ATCGCTTACGACGTGAGATTTACCGATTTTCGCTCGCTTCATCCTGTCTTTGGCTAGATCAATCAGAGCCTCGCATTCCGCGGAGCTTAATACGTTTTCCAATATCAAAATTAGCGGTTCAGCTATTTTCCCGACGATCGCAATCACTTTATCCATTGTTATAATTTTGTTTCCCGATGAATGAATAATCGTCTGCTCGCTAATGGTCATCGTTTCATCCCCCGTTATTGACTACTGAGGAAGTAATCGAATTTGCATGATTCCAGTTGTTTAAAGAGTTCTCTCTAGGATGTGAAATACCTTCCGTGAGCGTAAGCCATTGTTTGCTATCAGAAGGAAGTCCCTCAACTAGAGGGCTGGTTATTAGGACAAAAAAATACAGAGCATCGGCGTTCAACTCGCCCTGCTCTGTATCACTATTGTCCGACCTAAGCTTTTTCCTCTTCACCCGTCGCAATCGGGTTATCTGCCCAAGAAATCCAATCGCTCCAGCTTCCGCTGTAGAGCTTCACATTGTCAAAGCCCGCTTCGCTGAGGCCCAGCACGTTCGGGCAAGCCGTCACGCCGGAGCCGCAATAGACGATGATTTCATCAGCGTCACGCAGTGCGGCAAAGTGCTGTTCCTGCTCCGCAGCTGACAACCAAGCGCCGTTCTCGGCGAGAACGCCCTTCCAGAAGAAGTTGCGTGCTCCCGGGATGTGGCCAGCCACCGCATCGATCGGCTCTTCCAAGCCGAGGTAGCGGCGCTCCTCGCGCGAATCTACGAGCACGGTGCCTGGGCGACCGAGCTTGTCCTTCACTTCGTCCATGCTAGCCAGCATGGAACGGTGCACCTTCGGTGAGAAGGTTCGCGGGAATACCGCAGGTACTTCAGAAGAAACTGGATATCCTGCAGATTTCCAAGCACTAAATCCTTGATCCAATACGTATACCTCGGAGTGGCCGAGGAATTTCAGCATCCACCACAAGCGCGATGCCATCGCTCCGCCTTGATCGTCGTAAGCAACGACGGTCTTCGTACCGTCAATGCCTAGGCTGCCGACGAGTATCGAGAAAGCCCCGAGATCCGGGAGCGGATGCCGCCCTCCGTGTGCCATCAAAGCACCGGATAAGTCCTTCTCCAAGTCGACATACACGGCTCCTTCAATATGTTCCTGCTCATACTGTTCACGGCCGAAATCTGGCTTTCCAAGCGCAAAGCGGCAATCCGCGATAACGATATTTGCATCCCCAAGCTGCCCTAGCAGCCAACTCTGACTTACGATATTTTCCACGGTTCCTGCCACCTTCCCCTAACTATAATTAATCGCCCATCCCACTTGTGGGTATCACAGAAAAGGTCAGCCAATGACCTCGGTCTCCACCCATTTTATCGTAAAAAGCTTGCGCGCGTAAGTTATCTGGAGCTGTTTCCCAGGTTACTTTGGCATAATCATGTCTAGCTGCATAGCCTTTGCAAGCTGCAAAAAGCTTCGCCGCCGCTCCCTGCCCACGCTCCTCTTCAATTACGAACAAATCGTTCATGACGGCAATCTTAGCGGCACGCAGTGTGCTGTAGCTGAAATATAAGGTCGCAAAGCCAACTAATGCCCCCTCCTCCGTTTCTGCCACAAATTGAATGCCAATCTTCTGTTCGAGCAATTCATGAATCAAAGCGTTCAGCTTATCATCTTCAGGTTGTCGGTACTGATAGAAATCCACAATATAAGCGAGCATTAAAGTTTTGAGCTGGGGAATATCGGACATTACGGCTTCACGAACGGTCACTTGTGTCATCACGGGTGCCCTCCTTATTGTAATTGATATGAAAAATGCGATCGAACAAGCAAACAGATTAGTGTTCAAATAGTTACGGAACGTCATTCCGTATCTGGCAGGGAACAGGTAGAATTATGGGGATTGTTATTTTAAAATAGAACGATGGCCAAATAGTACCTATAGAAAGGTTGCCCAAAATATGCCTCAACCTATTACCTTAACTTTACCTTGGCGTGTGGTTCCGCTAACCGAAAAAGCTTGTCAGGAGCTTTGCACCTGGCGCTATCCCGCTCCTTACGATCTCTACAACTGGCCCACCTGGAATACTATGCTGCAGAACCACTCCGAATTCGCTGATCCTCAAATACGAGAAGCGCAGTATCGCGGTGTTGTCGATGAATCAGGGACGTTATATGGGTTCGTTCAGTTCTTCCCCCTTATGGGTGTCACCCGACTAGGCCTCGGGCTTCGGCCGGATCTTTGCGGTAAGGGTGGGGTTAGCAACAGCGAAAGCGAAGGCCGGGGCGAGAGTGGACGCAACAACACGAGCACAAATGGCCTCGGCAATAGACTCGGCTCATCATTTGTTCAGCTCCTTGTGGCAGAAGCCCAACAAAGGGCTCCGCAACAGGAGATTGACCTCGAAGTGCTCGTCTGGAACGAGCGAGCGATTCGCGCTTACCAGCGTGCTGGCTTCACGATCACGGATAGTTACGAGAAATGGATACCGACAGGGCCGGCTGATTTCCACTGCATGGTCTACACAGGTCCGAGTATTGTCCTAGCCCGCATATAATCACCGACCAACGCGCGCGGATCCCTAGCTCTAGTGTCGACGTTTGACGATGCCCAACCCCCGCGATCCTGCGTCACCCCTGCTCTGCGATAGCCTCCGCATACGCCTGATCAAACTTTAGAGCGGTCGAGAAATCCAGCTCAGTTAAGCCTCCTGCACTCCACGAGGTCAGGCGCAATGTCACCATTTTATAATCAATCGCGATCATGGGGTGGTGATTCACCGCCTCCGAGATGCGAGCGACTTCATTAACGAAGGTGATTCCCTGCAGGAAAGCTTTGAATCGATACTTCCGAACGATCCACTTGCTCTCTTCTGCCTCTAGATGCCACGTGCCTAGCTCGGCAAGCCGCAAATCAACTTCAGCTTTCTCTAGCTTCGCCCTCATCAACGCCCTCGCACTCCCTACTCATAATCATAAGCAACCGCGCCCATATCGCTCTCTCCCGCATACGTGCGAAGCAGCTCAAGGAACGGCTTCCCGTAGTTGCGGTATTTCACCTCACCGACCCCTTTGATGCGCAGCATCGCGGCTTCCGTCGTCGGACAGCTCTCACTCATCTCACGCAGCGTACTGTCGGCGAAAATAATATACGGCGGCACCTTCTCGCGCGCAGCCATCTCACGACGCAGCAACCGAAGCTGCTCGAATAACGTATTGTCCATCGCGGCGACAGCGCGAACGGGTTGTTTGCGTACCTTTTGATTCACAGGCAGCTTGCCCTGAAGCACTTCCGCTGCAGGCTGCATCAACCGAACAACCGGGTATTGACCCTCGGATAGCTGCAAGAAGCCTTCCGAAATCAGTACATTGATCAACTCGGCAATTTCTTTTTCCGGCAAATTGCTCATGATACCGTGTGTCGGCAGACGATCGAAGCGATAGTCCATGATTTTCTTCGCCTTGGAGCCCTTCAGCACTGAAGCGACCATCGAGATCCCGAAGCGCTCGTTCATGCGGCGAATGCAGGAGAAGATCTTTTGCGCCTCGACGGTAATGTCGACGGTATCGCGATCGTCTTTGCAGGAACTGCAGTTCCCGCAGGTATCTTTAATATTTTGCTCATCAAAATAATGTAAAATAGCGTTCCGCAAACAGCGCGGCGAATAGCAGTAGTCGATCATGGTTTGGAGCTTCTTGTACTCGTTCGCTTTGCGCTCAGGCGAAAGCTGGTTCTGCTCGATCAGGAACTTCTGCGTCATAATGTCCTGCGCACTGAACAGCAGAATACATTCGCTTGGCTCACCATCACGCCCCGCACGCCCGGCTTCCTGGTAATACGCCTCCATGTTTTTCGGCATATTGTAGTGAATCACGTACCGCACATTGGACTTATCAATGCCCATCCCAAAAGCATTCGTCGCGATCATCACGCGAATATCATCGTAGAGAAACGCCTCCTGCATGTAGGAGCGCTCATCATCCGGCATACCAGCATGATACTTGCCTGCAGCGAAGCCTTTTTTGCGCAACGTCTCGTACAAATCTTCAACATCCTTACGCGTCGCAGCGTAAATAATGCCGGGCTGATGCGTATGTTCCTTCACATAGTTCTGTATGTAATCCCGCTTCTTCTCTCCGCGAAGAATGGTTAGCTCCAAATTGTCACGGGAAAATCCGTTGATGAAAATCCCTGCGGCATCTAGATCTAGCAGGCGGGCAATGTCCGCTGTAACTTCAGCGGTAGCGGTTGCCGTGAAAGCCGCCACGATCGGCCGAGTTGGCAGCTGACGAATAAACGGCGCAATCGAGACGTAGCTCGGTCGGAAATCATGTCCCCACTGCGAGACACAATGCGCCTCATCAATCGCAACCAGGGGCAGATTCAACGCCGCCATCCGTGCTCGAAACCGCTCCGACTCCAGACGCTCAGGTGCAATGTAGAGCAACTTATATTTGCCTTGCATAGCCCCCTGCATGCGCTGTTCCACTTCTTTGGCTTCCAACGTACTATTAATGAACGTGGCAGGAACACCGAGCGCGCCGAGCGCATCTACCTGATCCTTCATCAAGGAAATGAGAGGGGAAATGACTAGTGTCACACCCTCCATCAGCATAGCTGGCACTTGGTAACAGATCGATTTCCCGCCGCCTGTTGGCATAATGCCTAAGGTATCCTTACCCTCGAGAAGGTTCGTAATAATATTTTTCTGACCCTCGCGAAATTCAGGATACCCATAAACCTGTTGTAGAACCTTTCTTGCGCCATCCAACATAGCTTCTATACACCTTTCTATATCGCAGTTCTGCCTGTTTTAGACCAGATAGATGACCGAAACCAATTTTTCGCCATCATGTACCTTCAGCACGTGGTTACCCGCATCATGTCTAACTGAACCCGCTCCAACCTGCATCACCGGTGCACTGCCTAGTCCGTAAAATATATCGTCAGCCAGCGTACGCAGGCATTCTTCTTGTTCACTTTCATCCAGCTCCTGCCAGTCGGCTTCATTCATCTCCAGCAGCTCATAAAAGCCATTCACCATTTCGATCCCACGCACAAAATCAGTAACAATATCTTTGTATTCCCTTCCAAACTTAATGCCCATTGCACAGTCTCCCTCCAAAAAGCATTTTTCTCTAGCTTCACTTTATCATATTCTAGGTAAGAATGCAGGGTTAACCCCTTTGGGGACGGATTAAAAATATCCTCTTTGGCATAAACTGTGGAAATGGGCAATTTCGGAAAAAATCTGTTACTATGGAAGAAGGAATGCGCCGCTCGGAGGGTAGGAACGATCACATGTTGAAACTTCAAATTCCCAAAAATCGAATGAACTACCTCATTAAGCAAATCCCGCTGCACTTTGACGCCACCCGTCTGGAGCAAGGTTGGGAGTATTATCATAAAGGCCGCGTGACCGAGGTTGATCTCAAAGGGCTGAGTGTCCTCGCAACCGTCGCAGGCAAACAGATCCATACAGCAGAAGTTCATTTAGAAAATTTCGCTGCGAGTACCTGCACATGCGCCTTTGAGGGCTTTTGTCAGCATATTGGTGCTACGTTTTTTAGCCTGTACGCCCCTTATGGTCGGCCAGAGCTTGTCCTGCAGCAGTTAAAGCAACAAATCCATACACGGAAGAAGCCAGCCCGCAGTGCGGCAGCTTCTGTTATCCAAGAACGCAAAGCGGCCGCACAGGCGAATGTGCCTTTGGAAGAAAGTATGCCTAGCGATTGGCATCGTTTCTTTGAAGGGAAATTTCACGGCTTCTCGATTTCTCATCAGCATTCTATAGAAACCTTCTATGAGTCCGCCTTGGAGTCGTTGCCGCCTTATGCAGCAAGCTGGCGTGATACGACACGTGAGCTCTATATGTTCCACATTGTACTGTTCATGATGCGGAAGATCGAACAATTCTATCAAGAAACGAAAAGCTCTTACCTGTCTTACTATCATGAAAATGGGTGCAAAATCGCCGCCAAAAACTGTGAAGATAAGCTTGTCGAATTTGTGGAACGGATCGATGTCAATCGCTCTTTCCTAGCGGAGCCGAAGATCTGGCTGTCTACGATGAAAATGGTTGGAGAATCCGCCCTGCAAGGCAAGGACAGTCCCGTTGATTGGTTGTTCGTGTATCGATTCATCTGGTGGAAGCTGACCGACCAACCTAGCGCACAAAAAGAGGAAGTAACGCGTCTCGATGGTCTTCTGGCTAAGAAGGAGCTGCTTCCGAAGAAGAAGGATGCGTTGCTTGCGGCTAGGGCGCATTTTGATATTATGCAGGGTCACACGGAGCAAGCCTTCGAACGGCTAGGGCAGCTCGCTCATCCGCATGCGAAGGATTTCTTTCTCTATTTAAATAAATTCGCTAACGATGGGCAGTGGGATCGCATGCTGATCTGGCTGCGCTGGCTATTCCCCTCGATTACGAACGCGAATCACGATGATTTCCGGACGTTCTGCCAATATTGGTTGGATACGACGAAGCATCTTGCGAACGATAGCGAGTGGGTACAGGTGATGGAATCCCTATTGCCACGTTCCTACTACTATTACACTGCGTATTTGCTGCAAACGAAGCGGTACCGGCAGTGGGTGGATTTGCAGCTTGCGAATCGGATTTCACCCTTGAATCTATATGGGATGGAGCTCAAAGCGATCGAAGAGCATGACTCTGCGTTGCTTCTTCCGCTCTATCATCAAGCAGCCGAACGAGCTGTTCTGGAGAAAAATAGGGCTTCTTACAAGACGGCAGTCCGCCTGTTGAAGAAGCTGCATAGCATTTATAAACACATCGGCCAGGATGACCGCTGGGAGCACTATATTTACCGCTTAGCGGATAAGTTCTCACGTTTGCGTGCTTTCCAAGAAGAGCTCAAGAAAGGAAAATGGATTCGATGATCGAAACCAGCGCGCTGACCGTTCACGTTAGTTCCTTACCTAACGGGTCATTATTTCTATGGGGTTCCCGTGAAAACGGCGGTATTTGGGATGCTCTTGATTTAAAACATATGCTATTCGCCTGGCATCGCGCCTCCTTCTTCGGCACCTTCATGGAACCGAGTGAATGGCAGAACCGGGAAGGCCTCGAGCTGCAACCACTAGAGGCGCTCGATTATTTCAGCGAACCGCAGCCGGTTCAGCATCTTCAATTGAAGTGGCATGCTTCTTGCACAGATGTGATTGCGCTAGCTCCTGCTATTCGCGAGTCGCTGGCAACAGGTCGATTCATGCCGGACTACGAGAAATGGAAGTCCGGCGAAATCGGCTGGAAGCTGCAGCTGCCGGAGGAGCTGCAGACGCTTGAGACACCAGCGGTTTCACGCTGGATTCATGCGCTGATCCCGGAATGGGTCGATGCCGACGGGATCATGAAAGACAATTTACGCAAGCTCGAAGCTGCGTATCCATTAATGCGCCGCGGCGATGTCAGCGGCGAGGTGTGGCTGGACGAGGAAGACTGGCTCGTCAGCATTGGTTGGCGTCAGGATCGGACGCCGATGCGGACGTGCTTGCAGCTCGTCGAGCCCGACCTGGCGCACGGCGCAGGCTGGCAGCTGCGCGTGCTGCTGCAGGACCGGCTGGCGCCGGAGGTGCTGCGCACCGTCACGACCGTCGGCGAGCCGGTCGCGGGGGAACAGCCACTGCCAGAGGCGTGGCTGCCTGAGATTGCCCGCGTCGAGCGCGACGCGGCGAAGTGGGTACGCATCCTGCCGTGGCTGGATGCGGGCGAGAGCGTCCTCCGTCAGACGTTGACGGAGGAGGAGGCTTGGCGCTTCCTCGCAGAGGGAAGCGTCCGCCTTGTTGAGGCAGGAACGAGCGTGTTCCTGCCGGCGTGGTGGGAGCGCATCCGCAAGATGCGGCCGAAGCTGCGCGCGAAGATCAAGTCTTCCGTCGGTTCTGGACGGGAGACGATGTTCGGCTTAACCCAGTTGATGCAGTTCGACTGGAAGATGGCTATTGGAGATTTGGAGCTGACGGAAGAGGAATTCCGTCAGTTGTTAGAGGAGAAGCGGAAGCTTATCCAGATTCGCGGCAACTGGATTCAGCTCGACCCCAAATTCATGGCACAGGTCGAGCAGATTATGAAACAGGTGAACAAGAAGCAGGGGCTGTCCTTCCGCGATGTGCTGGAGCTGCATTTTGCCGGTGACGCAGGCGGCTTGCTGCCTGCCGAGGATGATCCAGATGCGATGCGCTACCTCGACATGGAGGTCGAACTTAACGAGCAGCTTCGTCACATGATTGACCAGCTGACGCAAACCTCGGCGATTCCGACCATTGAGCCGCCGGCTAGCTTTCATGGATCACTGCGCCATTATCAAGTGGACGGTATTTCGTGGCTGTTGTTCTTGCGCCGTTTTGGCCTTGGCGGCTGCTTAGCCGATGACATGGGTCTCGGGAAAACGATCCAGTGGATTACTTATTTGCTCACGGTGAAAGAGAATGAAATGCCGGATACACCGTCATTGCTTGTTTGCCCAACCTCCGTGTTAGGCAACTGGCAAATGGAGCTGAAACGGTTTGCCCCTTCCTTGCGCGTCCACCTTCACTACGGGCCGCAGCGGTTAAAAGGCTCATCTTTTCAGGAGAAAATTGTCGGCAAGTATGATCTCGTATTGACGTCTTACACGCTTTCCCATCTGGATGAGAGTGAACTGGGCGCTATTGCTTGGAACTCCATCTGTCTGGACGAAGCTCAAAATATTAAAAATGCGTACACCAAGCAAGCCACCGCGATCCGCCGGCTGAATGGGTATCATCGCATTGCGTTGACGGGCACGCCGATTGAGAATCGGCTTACCGAGCTGTGGTCGATTTTCGACTTCGCGAATCCTGGCTATCTCGGCACCGTGCGCGAGTTCACGCATCGCTATGTGAATGCCATCGAGAAAACACGCGATGAGGCGACGATCGGCAAGGTTCAAAAGCTAATCCGCCCGTTCTTGCTGCGGCGTGAGAAAAAAGATCCCGCCATTCAGCTAGATCTGCCGGAGAAGAACGAGTCCAAAATGTTCATCTCGCTCACAGCGGAGCAAGGCTCGTTGTACGAGAACTACATCCAGGATATGTTCGATCGACTGGATAAGCTCTCCGCCATGGAGCGGCGCGGCCTCATCCTCGCCGCGTTGACGAAGCTCAAGCAGGTGTGTAACCACCCGGCTTTGCTGCTCAAAGAAGGGCTTGGCGCCCCGTGGAGCGGACGCTCGAACAAGCTGGAGCGCTTGCTCGAAATGGTGCAGGAGCTGCGCCAAGAGGGCGACAAATGCTTGATCTTCACGCAGTTTGTCGAGACCGGCAACCTGCTGCAGCATGTGCTTCAGCAGGAGCTTGGTGAGAAAGTGCTGTTCCTGCACGGCGGAACATCCAAGAATGGGCGCGACGAAATGATCGCGCACTTCCAAGGCTTGAGCCAGCCGACGGATGACGAGCAGCGAAATGTGTTTATTCTTTCGCTGAAGGCCGGAGGCATCGGGCTCAACCTGACGGCGGCGAATCATGTGTTCCACTATGATCGTTGGTGGAATCCCGCCGTCGAGAATCAGGCGACGGACCGCGCCTTCCGGATCGGCCAAACGCGTCACGTGCAGGTGCACAAGTTCGTGACGCTCGGCACGTTGGAGGAACGCATCGACGAGATGATCGAGCGCAAGCTCGGCCTCAGCCAGCAGATTGTCGGCTCTGGCGAGAACTGGATCACCGAGCTGTCGACCGACGAGCTGCGCGATCTGTTCTCGCTCCGCCGCGAGTGGGTCGAGGCGTAGGGTTCGAGTTCTAGCTCCACACACAAAAGAGGTTATCCCAAGCTTCACCTGGGTTAACCTCTTTTGTGTTCCACGCATATCCGTTTTTTCTCTATTTGTCTCTATCTGTACGCTTCCTCACTCATATCACCAAATCCAAGAACAGATAATACCCCTCACCCATCGCACACGAGTATGTCTGAATCTGACGTGAGGTATCCAAGTCGGTATAGGCTTGGGAGAAAATGCCTTGCTTTTGCAGGTTCATCATGAGGATGTTGGAGATGAAGTAGGGCCTCCACGTCCAGTTCGCTTGACGATAGCTCTCATCTTTGTTCCATCCGTTTTCAGTACGCGTATAATTGGATGAGGTCTGGTAGCCATCTCCCTGGCATATGTACATACGCATGCAATTGTCCGTCACGTTATCGATAATTTGTTCAATAACGGTATCAGCCTCCTCGGCGTTCGAGATATGCACGGAGGCATTGATGAGCTCACCCAGCCTTTGATGTGCGCTCTGCAAGCGATGATATCGCTGAAACTCATCCTGACCGAACGATTTTATTTCTTCTTCCAGCATACCTTTGTACGCATCCGGTCGCTGCAGCTCAGGTTCCGCTTTTGAGAATAGAAAGCCTTGCACATATCTCGCTCCCACCTGTAAGGCACTGCGCAGCTCCTGCTTCGTTTCGACGCCTTCGACGAGCAATGAGGCACCTATTTGTGCTGACACAATGGAAAAAGATTGCATGACTGCCTTATAGCCATCGTGGACGATGCTCTTTTTCAAAATATTCAGGTCAACCTTCAAGATTTTCGGCCGCAGGCTCGCAATTCGATCAAAATTACTGAAGCCGCTGCCGACATCATCAATGGCAATGGTGCATCCAAATTCACGATATAGTTCAACAATCCATGTCAGCTCTTGAAGATGGCCTGTAAATTCTTCTTCCGTGATTTCAATGACAATCCGTGCGGGGTTTATCTGATATTTTTTCAAGAGTTCAATGGTTGGCAAGACACCCGTTCGTTTGTAGGTTCTATAAATCCAAGAAGGCTTTAAGTTAATAAACAGCTCGCTTTTGTCAGATGCAGCGGCTATCCGCTCTATAGCCTGCTCTCTCAAATGCCGATCAATCATAAGCTGCATGTCCTCGGAAATGTCAGGATCTTTGAAAAAGGGACCTAAGCTCTCCACACCGCTTTCACGGATTCGCCGACCTAGTGTTTCATAACCAATTATGCGTTGACTCTGTAATGAGATAATCGGTTGAAAATAGGGACGTACCTCATGACGTGGCGGAATCTTGATGTTTTTCACCTGCACAGTGCGCCTCCTTCTCAAAAACAATATGTTATATTACTTGACACAACTAGAATCATTGACTCATATTTTAAACGACAACACTACTTTCGGCAATATTCAATGTTATGAAATATAACGTAATATACTTTTAGAGGAATTTGTTGAGGTTTGTCGAAATTCTATGTGAGATCTTTATTCTAATAGAAGCTAGGTGACCAACTGGTATGAAAACCTTCACGAGATCACGAATCTCTCTGCTATATGTCATTTTAATTGTCGTTTTATTAATCGTCGTCAATGTGTCCAACAATTTGGCTTCTCGGAATATGGAGAATCAAAGCAACGCGATCGTGAACGAGGCTATCCCTATTTTAACAACAGCCAATAGCTTATTGACCAACTTAATTAATCAGGAAACAGGCCTGCGCGGTTACGAACTAGCTGGAACTGAACAATACCTTGAACCCTATACACTGGGTAGAGAACAGGTCACTATGGATTTAAACACGTTGTCCACCTACGGTAAAAAATATCCAACACTACAAATCATTTTAGATACACAAGCGATACCTGCCATTACGAATTTGCAAAGGTACTATGACACCACTTTGGAATTATTCCGAGCTGGCAAGATTGAAGAAGCGAAAGCCCGTGTCAACGGCGGCAAAACACTAATGGATCGTTATCGCGTCGCTCATATGAGTATCGAAAATAATATCGAACAAATTACATCACAAGCTTATTCCTCTTCACACGAAGCAGCCTCAACCGCTCGCATGATCACGAGGATCGGCAGCCTAATTGCTCTTCTTGCAGGAGCCTTGTCGATTACTATTTCCATTCGATCCCTCCATGCAGAGAAAGAGCTTCGTAAGAGTGAGGAGACGTACCGCTACATGGCGGAAAGTCTGGAATCTCAGAATGAGGAAATTATTGCCCAGCAGGAGGAACAGCAGATCACCCTAGCCAAGCTGTCTGAACGAGAACGGGATTTGGAGCTGATCTCCTCCTACCAAGAAAAACTCACCGGCTATGTGAAATTAACGGATTTCTTGAAGCATACTTTGCCCGCCCTATTAAATTCGTTGGCGCAGGATGCTGCTTTGGTAGTCCTCGAAAATCGCACGGAGGATGGGCCTATCTCCTACGAGGTTATTCATTCCATAGGTTATCCCAAAGGTCATATTCAAGCTTCCCGCAGTGAACTCTTCGGGCCGGCCAGACGTGTATTTGATGAAGGCGTTTCGATCACACATCCCCGTGATGTAACTGGTAATGAGCAAGGTATACACAGCGGCGTGACGCGTGCCATCGACCAATACATTCCCCTCACGGATGATAAGCAAGAAGTCATTGGTTTTCTCTTATTAACGAGTTACCAAAGCTCGCTCTATCAAGATGATAATCAACGTTTGACCAAAGGATTAGTCAAACAATTCGGACTAGCATTCTATGCCCAGGTCGTGAATGATGAGAAGCTGCAGCAGGCGGAGAGCCTTGCGAAGCTGAACGATCAACTCACTGCTGAGAAACAGCTATTAGAAGGACAACATGATCTTATTCAAAATATTTTAGAATCGGCCCACGAGGGCATGATGATGTGTGATTCCCAAGGTACGATTCTCTTTTCCAATCAACGTATGCATCAGTATTTCGGACTTAACGAACGTATCGGCCAAAATTTAGTCAGTTGCAGCTATGATATCGGAGCCACATCTCCTAGTTTCCATGGGGTAGCCACTTCCATCGAAGCGTTGATTGATCGCTCGCTGTCTCATCTGACACAGCGCTTTAACTTCCAACAGGACGAGCAGCTCCAACACGCGGAGCTATACGCTACGGTTGTTAGTGAGGGCACCGAGCAGCAAGGTTACTTATTCGTTTTCCGTGATCGAACCGAAGAAGAACGCGTTGATGAAATGAAGAATGAATTCATCTCCATTGTTTCTCATGAGCTGCGCACTCCACTGGCCAGTGTGCTTGGCTTTATCGAAATTTTACTGCATCGTGAGCTTCCGCAAGAGAAGCAGAAACGGTACATGGAAACCATTTATAACGAAGCACAGCGCCTATCGAATTTAATCAATGACTTCTTGGATCTGCAGCGGATGGAGTCAGGTCGTCAATCGTACAACTTCTCACCGATTAATCTGCAGTCCGTTGTCACTGAAATTGCTGAGCAATGGCAGGATAAACAGCTGCATCAGATTGTCCTTCACCAACAAGAGCCCGAGCTTTGGGTAAGGGCAGATCTTGATCGTATTCGCCAAGTTTTTGATAACCTCATTAGCAATGCGATTAAATACTCACCATCGGCCGATCATATCGACATTTACATCTCGGCTCACGAAGGTAAAATTACAATTGCCATCCAAGATTATGGATTAGGCATTCCGCAGGAAGCACATGAGCAAATGTTCTCGAAATTTTTCCGTGTCGACAACTCCGACCGCCGTCAGATTGGCGGCACTGGACTCGGCCTAGCCATCGTTAAGGAAATTGTGGAGGGCCATGGCGGGGATATCTCTTATACGTCTGAAATGGGACATGGCACTACGTTCCGAATCGAACTAGATCAATATGAAATTTCAGGATTAGACGGAAAAATCGTGATCTTCGAAGATGATGATAACCTAGCCAAATTAATTCAAGTCGCCTTGCATAAGCTGAGTCTGCCGTCCATCCAGCTGCGTTCCGCTGAAGAGGGCATGATCGCGTTGCGGCGCTGTGAGGGAGAAGGTCCGATTCTGTTCATCGTGGACATTCACCTCGAAGGCGAGAAAACGGGCTGGGATTTCATCGCAGACCTGTACAAGCACCCCGTGCACGCACAAACGCCGGTCATTGTTTCGACTGCACTCGATCCACCTCACGATTATCATGAGAAAGAGATTCAGAAATATCTGAAGAAGCCGTTCACCATGGAACGACTCGTACAAGTGGCGAAACGCTTGCTCGACAACAACAGCAGCTTAGCTTATGTTTTTCCCGCCCAAAACAAAGAAACACTTTCAACCACCTTACAACGCAACGGGATTAACGTGCTGAAAATGCAAGAAAATCAGGATATGATTGAGGTTGATATCATTAAGCCCCAATCGGATAACTAACTCTAAATGTTCACTAAAAATCTCTTCTACCTATTTTAGGTGGGGGAGATTTTATTATTGTGTAAAGTACGTGAAGATAGAGGGATTTCTGTACAGAATCGCCAATATATTAGAGAAGTAGAGGTTAGTGAAGAGAAAGGGTGTGCCACTCATGGCAAAGCTTGAATCCGCTTCCAATCCAGCCCGCGGACGTAGTGTTTGGGCGTTATTTTTCTCCCTGCCGATTTTCGCATGGGCGATGTACGATTTTGCAAATACCATTTTTTCGTCCAATATCGTAACTGTGTTCTATCCGTTTTACTTGAAAGAAACCTTAGGCAGTACTGAGGAGATGGACCAGATTGCGAGTACCTTCATCACCTACTCCAATTCACTTGCTAGCTTCTTCTTGGTGCTATTGTCACCATTATTCGGGGTCTGGATTGATCGCACGGGTAAAAAGAAAGCCTACCTTGTCCCCTTCACGCTCATCGCGATCATTGCGACACTCCTCATGGGAGCATCGGCCTTATGGAAGACGGACCAAGAGTGGCTAGGTCTCAATACGTCGGTTATCGGTGTCATTCTTTTCTTCATGATCGCTAAATTTTTCTATAACTCCAGCTTAGTATTTTATGATTCCATGATTTCCGATCTGGGCAATGAACGTGAGATTCCCTTAATCTCCGGCCTTGGTGTAGCGGTCGGCTATGTGGGCACGCTCGTCGGCCTGATTGCTTTCCTGTTCGTTAGTGATAATCACTTCGAAAGTACATTCATCCCGAGTGCCGTCATGTTCCTTATTTTCTCGTTGCCCATTATGTTCTTGTACAAAGAGAAGCCTCAGAAGCCCGTGGCTAGCAAGAAATCGCTGCTTAGCGGATATCGCGAGATTTGGGCGACGTTTAAGGAAGTCCGGAAATATCAAGCCGCCTTCACGTTCATGATCGCTTACTTCTTCTTTAACGATGCCATAGCCACAGCGATTGCAGTCATGGCCATTTATGCGAATACCGTGATGGGCTTTTCTACGGGGCAGTTCATTCTACTCTATCTGGTGTCCACGGTGTCTAGCGTTATCGGTTCCTTCCTCTTCGGTTATATCACGCGCAGCATTGGCCCTAAGAGAGCGGTAACCATCGTTGCACTTATTCTTATTGTGGCTATCTCACTCGCCTCCCTGGCGACGAGTCAGAGCATCTTCTGGGTAGCAGGCAGCCTCTACGGCGTCTCCATGGGCGCTATGTGGGTGACATCACGTACACTTATCGTGCAGTTAACACCGGAAGATAAGCGCGGACAGTTCTTCGGCTTGTTCGCCTTCTCGGGCAAGGTGTCCTCGATTGTCGGACCTCTGCTGTACGGCACGATTACATGGGCGTTGGCCTCCTCCGGAAACTTAGCAAGCCGTGTCGCACTTGGCTCCTTGCTGGTCCTTGTCATCATTGGGCTCATCGTTCATATGCGAGTTCCGCAGAAATTGCAAAATCCAGCTTAATTCATGTACAATTACTTCTAACCAGAGGAAAGCAGACACAAAAAACACTAGAGCATGTAAAGGCTTTAGTGTTTTTTTGTAAGCATCCGCTGCCACACAATACTTCCTTGTCAGACACAGCTATCATCCATCGTACAGGCGTTCTCATCAGAGAGAGAGGGGATATGGTAATGGCTTTACGGTACAAGCGAGTCCTCATTAAACTTAGCGGCGGGGCTGTAGCAGGCGACAACTCATTCGGATTCGATCCTACACAGCTAGATCATATTGCCAACGAAATTATGACCGTCGTGAATTTAGGCGTTGAAGTATGCCTCGTGATAGGTGGAGGAAATATTTTCCGAGGTAATATGGGTGAAAGCTGGGGCATCGAGAAAGCCGAGGCTGATAATATCGGTACGCTTGCGACAGTCATCAACAGCTTGATGCTGCGCGGTGTTTTGAAAGCAAAGACCGAGGCCGAAGTGCGCGTTATGACAGCGATTCCGATCGCTTCAGTGGCGGAGCCTTTCATTCGTCTACGAGCCATTCATCACTTGGAAAAAGGGTATATCGTCATTTTCGCCGGCGGGAATGGACAGCCTTTCGTTACGACAGATTATCCTTCCGTGCAGCGTGCCATTGAAGTGAATTGCGATGCGATTCTCGTGGCCAAGCAAGGTGTGGACGGCGTCTTTGACAAAGATCCGAAGCACCACAAGGAAGCGCTCCAGTTCAAATCTCTCCATTATAACGATGTGATTCAACACAATTTGAAGGTGATGGATCAATCCGCCTTTATTCTAGCGCGGGACTACCATGTACCGATTCATGTGTTCAATTTCGATAAGCCTGGCTCGATGAAGGATATTTGCGCAGGGCTTAATACAGGCACGATTATTAGCGGGGCATCTGTACTCATTTATCATTAACATAACGCAAAAAAGGGGATAGACAGCAGAGCGATCTGCTGCGCTATCCCTTTGTTTTAGCCGAGGAGGAGCACGTAATAGTTATTGGCGTTTTTCGTTGCAAACCCACAGGATTCATAGAGGCCGAGCGCCTTCTCGTTCTCAACCGATACTTCCAGCTTAATATGCTCCGCTTGATCCTGTTCTTGGAGTGCCATAATCGTTTGACTCAAAATCTGACGACCATAGCCCTTGCCCCTAAAGGCTGGCAACACGCAAAATCCATATATAAACCCGCTAGTTCCTGGCTCCACCATCGCACCAAGTTTTCCAATCGGTTCTTTGTTCTCGCCAAGCTCCGCAATCCACGTCCGTTCCTTGTCACCTGTAATGGTTTGCTTCACGTATTCGCGTGTATCGACTTCTGTCATATCGAAGCCCGACATATTCAGTCTAACTAAAAGCTCGGTATCCTCGATGCCCGCTAAGCGAATGCTTAATTCTGTTTGAGGGGAAACAGGTGGAACTATATGTTCTTTCATCACCATCACATACTCAGAAAAGGAGTAAACTGCGCCCAGCTTCGTCAGAAAAGCCTTCCCGCTTGCCGAGCCATGCTCATTGATGAAAATAAGCTTAGGAACCTCTCTTTTCCTGCATTCCTCCATCGCCGCTTGAACAAGTTGATTGAAAATCCCTCGGCGCCGCGCCTCCGGATGCACCATACCGCTGATTTCAACTTCGGTTGAAAGAAAGCTGTAGATCGCCAGAAAGCCGATAATACGGTCATTTTCGTAATACACAAAATCATTCGTCACCAAGGCAGGACGGCTGGATAGCGTGCCCCAATTTAGTTTAATTTCGATGCCTTCATGCGCATTGCATATCTCCCACAGCGCTCGGACATCCTCCAGTTCTTCTGGGGATAGCCCTGCTCTTGCATATATACCTTGTTTCATATGTTGTCCCCCATTATTCTTCTCATTCAGATGGACTTATCTGCTGTCATTATACATGTCTAAACGCTGTGGTGGTAAGCTATTAAATCATTCTACTTATTTTTTCGTGCGGCAGTGAACGATCTTCATGCGTTGTTCGTACTATTTATGAAATCTGACAGAGAGGATGTTCAATCACTTGGAAGAAAACGAATTCATTCGTCGAGCCATGCTAGGCGACACCGCGGCTCTGTCTCAGCTTCTGCAGCAACATTATGCGTTTGTGTATAAATATTTGCTCAAAATTACGCTAAATCCCGCGCAAGCAGAGGATCTTACACAAGAAACAATGGCACGCTGTATTGAAAAAATAAAGCTCTATAACGGGACATCGAAGTTCTCGTCCTGGCTAATCACGATCGCCACTCGGTTAATGATCGATCAGGGACGACGACGACGTTGGGAGCGCAATTGGCAGGAGAAAGAGCAACAGCAAGCCCTACGCCAGCTGCAATGGCAGGCTGCACACCACACGGATGACGCCTGGCCCGAGGTGTTAGACGCCTTGGCGGAAATGCCGCGAGAGAGCCGCATTCCGCTCATTCTCAAGCATTACTACGGATACACGTACGAAGAAATTGGCGGCATGCTCTCCCTTGCGGAGGGCACCGTGAAATCAAGAGTGCACCATGCACTAAAACAACTACGGAAGGAGCTGGCGAACGATGAACGCGAATAAACCAGACAATAAAAAAATTATAGAGGGAGTAAACATATGATCATTGTTACGACCGAAACCATTCCGGGATATAAAGTCAAAGAAGTCAAAGGGTTATGTTTTGGACTGATTGTTAGGAGTCGCGGGCTCGGCGCTGACATCAAAGCTGCATTCAAAGGTTTGGTGGGAGGCGAAATCAAACAGTTCACTTCACTGCTAGAAGATTTGCGGAAAGAAGCCATGGACCGCTTGGTACAAAACTCTCAGGCAATGGGGGCGAACGCCATTGTGATGGTCCGCTTTGATTCCGGGGAAATCGGAAAATCCATGGGCGAAATCATAGCTTACGGCACCGCCGTAGTAGTTGAAAAAGACAGCGAATGAATTGGATCCTTGGATACTATGGTGTTCAGGCCGTCATCGTTTTAGTGCTCATTATATTATCTGTGCTTTACTATGACAAACGCTACAAAAGAAGAAAGTCCGGGGCTATTCCGAATGGGTTTATCCGCACAGAAGAAGTTAACATAGATCCCGTTACTCAGGAGAAGCAACGGGTTTACTATAACCCGGATACGGGTGAGAGAATCTATATTCGTGAGTAAAGTACAATTTCCGCGTGCGCAATGCATTGAAACAACTACAGAAGGAGCTGAAGTAGATGGATGAGGATTTGAAGGATCGACGTTCGGCCGCGAAGGATGATAACCCTCAGGCTGACGGCGGAGAGCAGGCGGTGAGCGAGCTGCGCGAGGGGCTAGACCATCTCGATGCTGCCTTCCACGTGCCGATGCCAAGCTCAGCTTGGTTTGACCAACAGATCGCCGCGACGCAGAGCAAACGGCGAACTAAATTAATGCGCGACCTGGTGATCCTATGGATCGTCGCGATACTAATGTTTTATGTGTTTTATCTGACGGTAGCTGCACAGCCCGTTGCTTTCCTCTCCATCCAAGCTGCGGCCATACTGGTTCCGTTAGCTTGGCTAATCCTTAGAAAGCAGGTGGATTCTCATGACAACAACTGAGTCCAAATTCGATCAACTGCCCCTTTGGGCCTGGATCGGTCTGGCATTAATTATGCTCGTACAAAGCACATGGTTGTACGTTGACTCACGTAGGCAAGGTGCCCGCTACCCTTGGTTTTGGGGCATTTGGGGCCTCATTCAAGCTCCGGTTCCCACGATTGTTTATCTTTTTGCAGTAAGGAAAATTCACAGGAAATGATCCTCTGCAGGATCGTTTCTTCTACATCATTAACTTAAAACGGCTGCCTCCTTGGCAGCTTTTTTTATTCAGCATCTCCTAAGTTTTTAATAGGCAACTTCTATATGCACATTCGCTTCATCACAGGCCCGGACCAAATCATTTTCCGGCAAGCGATCCGTCAATATCCGGTGTACACTTGAAAGCGGTGCAAACGAAAAAAGCACCTTAGATCCGAATTTCGTGTGATCAAGCACGATATTCGTTTCTTGCGACTGCCTGATAGCGGTTCGTTTAATTTCCGCTTCATAAATGTTCGAATTGCTAAAGCCATGCTCAACGTTGACGCCGGTCGAACCTAGGAAAATACGATTGAACGCCATCCCCGCCAGCGTTTGAACAGCAACAGGACCGATCAAAGAAGATGTTGCCTCAAGCAACATACCTCCCGTCATCAGCGTTGGAATGTGTTTGCCCGAAAGCTCGCTCGCCACATTAAGAGCGTTCGTCACGACGGTAATGTTCATGCCAGAAGGCAAATACCGCACAATCTGCAGGGTAGTCGTCCCGCCGTCAATAAAAATGGATTCGCCGGGACGAATCCGTTCAGCAGCTGCACGACCGATCCTCATCTTCTCCTCCATGGATACGCCAGAGCGTTCTAGCAAGGCAACATCTTTCCCAACGAAAATGGCTCCACCAAACGTTCTCTTAATACAACCCGCTTCCTCCAGCTTTTCCAGATCGCGCCTGATCGTCATCTCTGTTACTTGGAACGCTTCCTTTAAATCGGTGATCTTGACCTCCCCTTCGAAGGTAATCCGCTCCATGATCTGCTGCTGTCTTGCATTGAATCCACTATTCATTCCAATCTGCATATACGAACGGCCTCCCGCCGGATTTTTCACGATAAAACTAATCTGTATTTATTCTATAAGATCAAATCCAGCCGGTAAAGTACGGATTCCCCTGAAGCGAGCATACGAAGCAAGCCGCGTTCCCGTTCTGCCGCGCGACCTTCCACCTTACAATTTGCCGGTTCAAGTCCCAAGACATGTTCACCAGCCCCAGGCATACGCCATTGCACAAGCATTGGCAGCGTGTCTGCCGACCAGCGCAGTTTGGCTGTAACCGGACGTAAGACGCCGCCGGATGGAAATGATGGATTATGAATTTGCACTTCAGCCATACCGGTATCGTCAGAGGCAAGGGGACGAAGATGATGGTAATAAACACTTTCAGATGCCGCAGGATCAGGACTCTCCCAATTAGCGCAGTTTTCTACTGGCAATCCAGCTTCCCGAGGTTCAATTTCAGCCGGAGGAAATTGGATCATCGTTTGTTCTCCTAGCAACGGAAAACCAAAGTTAAAATGATAAAGCATCATGTGCGAGGATGCGGTAAACCCAATGTTTTCAACCCGATCAGCGATCGAAATGCGGTTTTCACCAAACCGGCCGGATATGGTACGATGTAACCGCAGTTTGGCTCCGAATATGGATGTTTCTTCCACAATTCCGGACACACTCCATTCCAACTGATCACCTATCCATTCTTCTCGAATGTTGACTTGCCTGGCCGGCGTATGATGCGCTCGTCCATGCAGTCCGTAGCTGCCGGTCTCATCCACACTTGGCGATCCAACATGCACAAGCCCACAAGTCATGAGGAGCCCCCCTGACGCAGTGCGAAGAAATCCAGTTCCTTCCGGCTCGTAATAAGCAGGTGACGTATCGCCATTAGGCGACTGCCAGGAAATCGGCACTCCCCACAGCTCTGTTGATGAAATATCAAGCCCTTTGGAAGGGACGATGTCGCAGGCAAGACCAGCCCCCGTTCGAACTCGAATCAGCTCGACTCCAGCTTCTTTCCCTTCCGTCAGCTTCATCCTCCGGATACCGCAGATCTGCCCCAAATGACCGACTCGCGCTTCCAGCTCTCGCCGCGTCCAGTCTTGCCCGTATAGCTGCATCGTCTACTCCTCCACTCTGACAGGCATTCGCACAATGTTAGGATCCGTGAAAATATCGAACTCATCACGGCTCGTGCTCGAAAATTCCGATACGATGGCTCCATACGGCCCACCTTGAAACCAATGCTTGGTTCCCGGCGAAATCGTATATTGCTCTCCAGGAAGTAATTCAATCTCGTGGAAAACGGTGTAGAAACTTTCACTTCCTGCCGGTACTACAGCCTGAATGTTTGGCGTAGACTCGCCCTCTACGTATAGAAAAACTTTCCCCCAGCGGCAGCGGAATGTTTCCATTTTGCCGGACTCGCCTTCTACAGGAGGGTGCATATGCTCGGGGCACGTTTGGCTTGGGAATAGCACAAGCTCCTTGGCACAGTACCGATCTGTGTTCACGTAAGTAATGAGTTCAAGCCCTTGATTGGCCAGGTCGCCTAGACCGAATCCAGCAATTTCGATAGAATCCTGTTCTGCCGATGTGAGCACGATTCCCGCCTGACCCAATAGCGCTGCTGTGCGCTCCTGTGCCATTCTAACGTCGCTTCTTCTTAGCGTCATTGAACTATCTCCCCTTATCATATTCTTCTTAGTGATGCTCCCACAGACCGTACGATTCGTTCCAACTCCAACCCGGAAGGGGAAGCGATTGGGTCCGTTGAAGCCATCCAAGCTTTATTCGATTCTGTACATCGCTCCAAACAGGCACACCACTTACGGCATCTGCTTCCTCCACATTGCAAGCCCCAACGCCTACTGCACTGACCAATACCTCTTCGACCGTCATCCCTTTAAGGAGTCCCGCCAAAAATCCAGCGATTGTGCAGTCACCCGCTCCCGTCGTTCCTACCGTGTCTACATGGAAGCAAGGAGCAAGCAGCTCTTTCCCGAGCCAGTTTTCGATCATCTCTCCGACCGGCGTACAAGTACCCATGGAAAGGAGTCGAGCCCGGTCGGATGACGTCTTCATATACAATCCGAACTCTCCAAGCTTCAGCGCGACTACGGCCGCCCCCATGTCTAGCAATTCATCTGCAAGCTGCGATAACAGCGGACCCTCCGCAAATGGCAACAGCTCTTCCGTACCATGATCAAGCTGCATCTGACGGTAGAGATCCGGCCGTAGCATACATAAAATCTCTTCAAAGCTGGGTAAGAAAACATCCACAAACGGAAGCGCCTTCTCCAAAATAGTTCTCCAATCAGCCTGCCCTGCCGCCGTTAAAGGATCAGGTTTCGCCAAATCAAGCGAGACCGTCAATCCTCTCTTCTTGACGCCAGACAGGAGGCGGACCAGATCGTCACCTTTATGCTCATACATGTTTCGCATCAGAGGAGGATAGCCGAAATGAAACAGCCTGACACCATCCAGGCTTTCCAAATCCACGTCTTCCGCCTGAAAAGTGTCGTTCGCTCCTGTACAATGGAGGAAAATACGGTCTACGCCAGGCGGACTAATGACGATAGTGTACGAACTGTGCTCATTTGGAGAAATGATCATTCCTTCTGTCAGATGTTCTCCATACCCCCGCAATTTCCCCAATATGACTTGCCCGAATAAATCATCCCCGACTTTACCCATCAGGTTGACTTGAAGACCAAGTCTATGCAGGGCCAGACCCGTGTTAGAAACCGCACCGCCGGTGGCGATCAGTGCCGTTCCGATTTCAACCAGTTTACCAGGCACAAGAAACTCATCGATCCTGATCTTCTTCCCATGAATGGCCGGAATGATATCCAGACAAATATGTCCAGCAACCACGACTTCTGCCGATCGACTTTTCAACTTAGGTCCCCCAGTCTATCTTCACCGTTTCTCCATTTCTCTCCGACTCAAGCGCTGCCGTAAAGACACGATGACTGTCTGCCGCTTCCTCCGGTGTTGCGCAACCGAAAGGCTGAAGCATGTTCGCTCCATGCGTAATCTCATCACAAAATGCCGCCCACATTTGCAGAATCGAATCAGAGAAACCGAATTCGAAAATCCCTCCGGTAATCGTGTTATAGGATGATTTATAAGGTACATCTGCGATATGCCAAGCTTGCTGCCCTCCGGGTTGATAAGGCATGGAGGCTACCTGCTTCGGATTTTTAGTTGTAAATTCAGCCGAAAACTCAGTCCCTTGAATACGGATAAACCATGTGTTCGCATGACCAGGTGCAATTCGTTTGGTAGATAGAATCATCGGAAACTGTTGGTTAATCAGCTTTACATCACAAGCAAGAATAGCATTGTCCCATGTTTCACAAGGAGCTGATCCGCCTTTTCCATCGGGACGCTCATGTACGATTTTGGATAGAAGCGCCCGCACATTCTCAGGCTTCCAACCGAAACGAAGCGGCAGGTGAAGCACATGCATGCCGAGATCGCCCATACATCCGTATTCGCCGTTTGTCGCGATTCTTCTTTTCCAATTAATCGGCTTTGTCGGATCAAGATCGCTAGAGTGCCAGAAGCCAGCTTCCACCTCAATGATTTTTCCGAATTTCCCCTCATTTACCCATTTAGTGATTTGCTGGGCCCCAGGGAAAAATGGGAATTCCGACGAGCAGCGGACGATGATATGCGGATTCTCGGCAATTGCTGCCTGAATAGCTGCATTCGCCTTTTGGTCGATGCCGAACGGCTTCTCGCCTAAGAAATGCTTTCCAGCACGAATAATATCCACATACATTTGTTCATGCAAATTATGAGGCACTGCACAGTAAATTGCCTCCACCGACGGGTCATCCAATAGCTTCTTATAATCCGTATACGCGTTTTCCACACTCGGGACATGATCGAGGAACCACTGCGAAGCAGACGGACTCGCGTCACATACGGCTACGATCCGGGGCTCAAAATCAACATCCGTCAATTGACACCACCGTGCAGCGTTGCTCGCAAACTCTTTGCCCATCAAGCCACAGCCGATTATACCAAAACGAATAACTCTATTTCCCATTATGCTCCTTCCCCCTTCAGAATAGTTAGTGCTTTTTCCGCCGATATGCCATGATGCACGATAGCCATCAAGGCTGCGGTCATCTCAGCAGGTTGCGGGTGCTGGATGACATTACGCCCATAGACGATGCCTGAAGCGCCCTGCTCCATCAATTCCACCGTGCGAGTCACGATCTCCTCATCACTCGCCCTACCGCCGCCGCGCACAAGAACCGGAATGCCAGAGGCAATTTCGATAACCCGGTGATATTCTGAAACATCATCGCACGGATCCGCTTTCACCACATTGGCCCCTAATTCAACGGCCTGGCGAACAAGCGCTATAATTTTGCGGATATCGCCATCGACCATGTAACCGCCTTTCGCTTCGTTCGGAAGCATAACAAGAGGTTCAACCATTAACGGCATACCATATTTTTCACTTTCAGTTTTCAATAGCGCGATGTTACGCACACATTGATGATGCAATTCCGGTTGGCCTGGGAGAAGCAGCAAATTTACACAAACGGCGACTGCATCAAGACGCACGGCTTGCTCGATCGCACGGTCGATCAATTCGCTAAACACAAATTTCGGCAGTTCTGTGCCATAAATATTGGCTACGTCAGTTCGCAGTACCAGTCCTGGCTTCTGTTTCCCTGGGATCTCTTGAAGCAAGCGCGCTTGCCCTGGACTTAGCTGTATGCAGTCCGGATTAGCTCTTACAATCGTTTCAATCGCTTGTTTCATGTTCTCAATTCCTGTTGAGAAAGAGAATTCATTAAAAAAGCCGTGATCGATAGCTACATCGAAACATTTTCCCTGATCACTGAACATTCGGTTTAAGCGTGGCGAGCGAGACATGGAACCAACCTCCGATTTGTTTTTTTCAAACATATTTTTAGTTATTTAAACACATTTTACGAAAATAAACAGCACTCGTCAATTCATTTATTCTTGAATTTAACATATTTTTGTTTGAAACGAACAAAAACGAGACTGGCCGTTTTATCAGCAAAAAAATGCACCACTCTGAAGAAAACATGAGAAGTGACTTTTCCTTTATTGGTGGTATAAGATCGTGCCTCCGATCGTAACGACCGCCGACTCACGGAGACAGTTCCCTGCTAACTATCGTTTGCAGCGACATCACGATGCCGAGCATGCCACAATCGGATCGATACTCTATCGGGGATAGCCCCGTGACCGCACCATCTTTTCGCTGTAATCTATATTCGCTTGCTTAAGAAAGACTGTTTAAAGCTTGATCTAAATCCGCAATCAATGAATCCACTGATTCCAACCCGACTGAAATCCTGAGCAAACCACGGGGAATGCCGGTCGCCTGAGACGCTTCCTCACTGATTCCTACTCCTGGATCGACAATTAGACTTTCAAAGCCTCCCCAGCTAGGGCCGAACTCGAAATAATGAAGCTTCGGGATCATCTCTCGAATGCCCTGCTCACTAGCCCGCGGAAGAAAGCTTATCAGTCCCGTGTAGCCGGTATACAGCTTCCTCCCTAGCTCATATTGCGGATGGCTCTTTAGACCAGGATAATACACTTGTTCCACTTTCGAATGACTTTCAAGAAACTCCGCAATCTTCATCGCGCTTTCTTGATGCTGCCTCATACGGACGGGCAGAGTGCGCATACCTCGCAATAGGAGCCACGACTGATGCGGATCCATATTAGCTCCGAACAGCGCCCGCTCCTCATGCGTAATTTTCTCCATCGCATCCGCTCGGCCGATGACGACACCGCCAATTATGTCACTGTGACCGCCCAGATATTTCGAAGCGGAATGGACGACCATATCGATGCCAAAGCGCAGCGGGTTACAGAATAGCGGGGTTGCCCATGTGTTATCAATAATCGTACCGATTCCGCGAGCTTTGGCCAACTGGGCAACTGCCTCCAAATCCTGAAGCACAAACAAATGAGAAGAAGGACTCTCCAAATAGATCAACTTCGTATTCGGTCGAATGGCTTGCTCGAACTCATCTAATCGATCTCCAGTCACGAACGTCGTTTCTACCCCGAATCGCACCAAGTAAGAGCTCAAAAACTCCCGTGTCGGACCGTATGCGCTCCGTATGCAAATAACATGTGCCCCAGCAGAGACAAAGCTCATAATCGCTGCCGAAATAGCTCCCATACCTGAAGAGAAGCACTTGCCTGCCTCACCCTCCTCTAGGGCAGCAATTTTGCGCTCTGCGATCTCAGTGGTCGGATTGCCTATACGGGTATACACGTAACCATGATCTTTATTTTTTCTAGTGAATAGGGAATTTTGAAAAATTGGTGGTACAATCGCACCCAAATACCGATCATAGTCGTCTCCCAGATGCATTAAAATATCTTCTTTAGTCATAGCGTCTCCACATCTCCTGATCGTTGAAATGTCATTAATAACCTTAAAGCGATTGAATAATAGTTGCTGCTTCGTCTGCTTCCACGGCAGCTTTACATGCCTGTAATACATCGTTTGCTGTCAAAACCGCTGAGCGTCCTTCGATGCGATTAAGGAAGTCTTTACTAAGAGTTAACGGAGCTATAGCCGGTTCAACAGCCCTTGCAGGCGCATCGTTCGTAACCTGGATGAATAATGGACCCTTGCTCAAGAACGGGTCTCCCTCCAGGCGCAGTTCAGCGCATCCATTCGTTCCAGCGACAAATATGCGCCCGTCCCCCCAGGTCCAGCTGGCTTCCGGTGTGTGCCAATCCGCATATAGCTGTGCGGTAATTCCTCCGCCAAGAAGCACTTGCAGTGAAGCAGCATCACAAAATGTCGGATATTCCGGCAGAATGCGCTTGCTTGTCCAACCCTGAACCGCAGCGATTTCTTCTCCCGTCAACCATCGAAGCAAGTCAAAATCATGGATGAGAAGATCAATAACCAGTCCTCCGTTGCGAGCTTTATCAAAAAACCAGGTTGGTCTGCTGGAAGCACGCAGCCTATGCGGCTTTCTCATCTGGATTTGGATGATCTTACCTAGCACTCCTTGCAGTATAGCCTCCCGAAGGGTAAACAACTCCGGACGAAATCGCTCCGTTAGCATCATGGCGACTTGAATACGTCCTCGACGGATGATTTCGGCAAGCCGCTCGAGTCCTGCCGTGTCGACAACCGCTGGCTTGTCAACCATCACATGCCGACCATTCCTTTCGCACAGCTCGATGATCTCGATTTTGTCACTGTTGACAGCAGCGCTGCCTACAATGGATCCGCTCACGCTAAGCAGCTTCTCCGGATCGCCGAACAGAGGGACGCCGTACCGATCTGCCAGCCTGCTAGCCATCGCCGAATCTTCTCCGTCGTAAATCCCGGCACAGGGATACCCCAAATCAATCATTTCCTGAATAAATTGAGCGATATGCATGTGTTGGCAGCCTAATATGCAAAAAGGTTCGTGTTTCATCCATTACTCTCCTCGTTAGCGTTATACTTCTAACAGTTTGTACATAGCGACTGCACATATTTCCGCATGCCGCATCAAGTCGTCAATCAACATCCTTTCATCGGCTTGGTGCGCTCGCGGATCCGTACCAAGGAAGTTGGCGCCAAAGGCAACGCCGCGGTTATTCAGCTTCCTCGCATAAGTACCGCCGCCTATCGACAATAAAGTCGCACGCTCCCCCGTCACCGATTCGTAAGCCTCGCAAAGCTTGCGGATGAGCGGGTGTTCTGCCGGAATATAGAGCGGCGGAAGCTCAGTTGCGACTTCTAGCGTCAAGCCTACGGCTTCTGCCTCAAGACGAAGGCGTCCAATTATCGTTTCCCCATCGAATGTTACTGGATAACGGATGTTTATCCATGCTTCCGCCATCTGCTCGTCCATTCGAAATTGACCTAGATTAACGGTCAAACTGCCGTGTTCTGTATCCGTGCAGGCAATGCCAAGCTTCTCTCCGTTTACATCATGCCCAATACGTGCATGCAAGAAATCGGCAAGCGGATACGCATGGGCATCGATAAGCCCCGTATCTTTTAAATAATCAAGCGCAAGTGCAATAGCATTGATGCCGTCACCTGGCGTTGCACCATGAGCGGTCACGCCGTTGAAGGTGCACTCGTTGGACGCTTCGCTATTCCGATCCATACGTACACTGCAACGGTCAGGCACCGAATTTGGTGCGGTGCCTCCCTCCAAGCGCAGTCCTCCGCTTAGCTCAGCCGAGGTGCATTGACTCAACTTCACGACGTAATATCCTTTCTCGGCATGGATAATCGGGTAGTCCCCATCCGGCGTGAAAGCGTAATCGGGTAACGGCTGCTTCGAGAAGTAGTAATCCATGTCAGACATCCCGCATTCCTCGTTCGTCCCGAAGATGATTCGAATGCGTTTCTCAGGCACAACTCCCGCTTCCTTTAAGGCCTTCAGTGCGAACAAGGAAACAACTGCGGGACCTTTATTATCGGAAGCACCACGACCATACAGATATCCCTCGCAAACTTCGCCCCCGAATGGATCGTGCGTCCAGCCCGCGCCTTCAGGAACAGTGTCGACATGAACGAGTACTGCGACTATCCCATCGCCATCTCCGAATTCCGCATGTCCGGCGTATCCATCGACGTCAAGCGTCTTAAAACCGAGCGAAGATGCCAACGCCAGCATGTACGCTAGTGCCTCCGCTACTCCTTCTCCGAACGGTTTCCCGGGTTGTGGTGCCGATATCGAGCTACGAATGCGAATCATTTCCTGCGAATGGCGCACAATATCGTCGTGATACGAACGTATAAGCCCTCGAATTATAGTTTCCATTCATTTCGCCCCCTTGTTATAATAATGAAGCAATAACTCGACCTACCCCAATGAAACGAAACGGAGTAATCCAACATGATATTCCTACAAAAAGTGAGAGCATTATCCATTCGCACTAAACTGAATGTATTGATTCTAGTATTTCTATGCCTCCCGTTTTGTTCACTCGGCGTGATCTGGTATATAAAAACAACTGAGAACATCGAAACGAACGCCGTCAATTCCAGCCGGCAGCTTATGACTCAAATCAATAATCAATTGGACAATTATTTCACCGACTTGGAACGGACTACGTTTCCAGTTATCACTCATCCGCTCATCCAGAAATTCATGCTGCTTCCAGCGAACGAGCAGTATGATCGTTTTATCATAACGCGGGATATCGAAAACCAAGTGCTGCCGAATTTCATGTTCGGCCGCCCAGATATAAAAGGCTTCTCCGTCGCGACGGAAAATGGCATTCTCAGTTACGGCGGCGTTTCATCCAAAGATGATTACATGAAGCTTTTCCGCCATTACGAGAATACGACTTCCTTCCGAATTGTCGGAATACGCAATTCGGATAACTCGCACGTGCTGACCGTTGTCCGCACGTTTCGCGATGCTGCCAATTACAAGTCGCTTGGTATGCTGATTATCGATCTGAACATGAACCAGATTTTAAGTATTCTGGAAAAGGTTCAGCTCGGACAAACCGGCTATATTTGGATCGCAGACAATAACTCCCAGATCTTGTACCATCCGGATAGAAGCAATCAAGGCAAGCCTGTTGATTCCCAGTTGATGGAGCGATTTAACGGGAGTCAGGAAGGCTTTTTTTTAAAAAAGACCGATTCAGGGAAAACGCTGGTCATATTCCATCGCTCCCCCTACACGAACTGGACAATGGTTTCCGAAGTACCGCTGCAGGAGCTGATCGGCAACCTGATAGAGCTGCGAAATTTTACGCTGTGGATTGCATTTTTCCTTATATTGTTCGTGTTAGCCGCACTGGCGGGGTTTTCCTTTAACTTAACCCGATCTCTTTCTGTTCTCCAACGTTTAATGAAAAATGCAGAACATGGAAATTGGGTTATCCAAGCACCGGAGCACCGGGAGGACGAAATTGGAAGCTTATACCGCAGCTTCAACAAGATGGTCAGAGAAATACGCCGACTAATCGAAGTCGTGCATACCTCCAAGCTCAAAGAGAAAGAGCTGCAGCTTAAACAGAGAGAAGCCATGATGCAGGCAATGCAATCGCAAATCAACCCGCATTTCCTTTATAACACGCTGGAAGCCATTAATTCCTACGCCATCGTGGAAGGGGTGCTGCCAATCAGCAACATGGCAACCTCTCTCGCAGACTTGTTCCGCTATAGTGTAGGAAGCTCCCAGCAAATCGTCAGCCTCAAAGAGGAACTAGAACACGTCAGTATGTATTTGAACATCCAAAAGGAACGGTATCCCTATTTGACATTTGATTGCGGGATCGAAGCACGAACTGCATCTAACGTACAAGCTGTCCGCTTAATCGTTCAGCCACTGATCGAGAACTCGATCGTACACGGCTATGAACGACATAAACTTAGACCGACCTATATCGGTGTTTCTTCCGAACAGTTGGAAAGCTGCTTTCTGCTTCGGATATCCGACAATGGTCAAGGCATGGACTCACAGCTATGCGGGATGTATAACAAAATTTTCGAAGGTACCTTCTCAGGTAACGAAGCCGAGCTTTCCTTTCATCATATCGGATTGCTAAATGTCCATCATCGGATTCGACTGACCTATAATGAACCTTACGGCCTTTATATTGAAAAATCGGACACTACAGGCACCGTTATTCAAGTTAAGCTGCCTTACAAGATGGGGGAATCGCAACATGTACCGAGTCATCACGATTGACGACGAGCCGATGGTCAAAAAAATGTTGGGCAAGCTAATTGATGCAACAGAGCGCTTCAAGGTCGTTGCAGAAGCTGAAGACGGCCTGGAAGCATTGAGGCTCATCGAACAGCATGCCCCCGATCTGATTTTGACTGATATTCGCATGCCGATTATGGACGGACTTGAGCTGCTTCAGGAACTGCATATGCGAAACCAAAAGCCAAAAGTAGTCATTCTTTCTGGCTATGACGATTTTACTTTTGCCCAACAAGCGATTCGTTACGGGGCCTCTGAATATTTACTGAAGCCCATACGGCCGGCTTTACTTCAAGAAACACTGGATCGAATTTTCATTAGCCTAGAGCAAGAAAAATTATCCTTATCCGACCGTGGTCGCTGGATTCTTTTAGTCAAAAGCCATGCTGAATCTATTAACGAGAATGTCTGGATCCTGAACGAGGATGCCGCAATAGACGATCTTAAGAAATTCAATGAGACTCTTCAGCTGGAAGCAACGGAGGAATCGCAGATACGAACCGCCTATTTCGAACTGATTTGCCATATAGACGCAAGCTTAAACGAAAAAGGGATTCATATGTTCAATCAAGACATGGACGACCCCATTCCTGTAAAAACGGAAGAGCTGTTCAACCATACTAGCTCCCTCATGGAGTCGGCTATTCAACAAATCCGTCAATCC
Source organism: Paenibacillus sp. P4_A9 (assembly GCF_056402415.1). Lineage (NCBI taxonomy): Bacteria > Bacillati > Bacillota > Bacilli > Caryophanales > Paenibacillaceae > Paenibacillus > Paenibacillus sp. P4_A9. Next base: position 257,070 of record NZ_JBFUHL010000002.1, on the reverse strand, counting down.
CGTAATTGGGGCAGTCATCAAGGGATTCAACGCGCGGCGGACTATATTAAACAAAATTATACGCTCGAAGCCTTTTCCATGCAGGAGGTCGCCGATTATATTCACATGTCTCCCGCATACTTCAGTCGCTCCTTTAAGGAGGAGATGGGGGTCTCCTTCATCCACTTCCTGACCCAACTGCGAATCGAGATGGCTAAGGAAATGTTAGCGAATCCAGCATGCAAGACTGTCAACATTCCTCATGCCATCGGTTATGCCGATTATCCCCATTTCGCTAAAGTATTCAAAAAATATTGCGGGCTAACCCCCACCGAATACCGAAAAAGGCTTGGCGTCCAATAGTAACGAACCGAGCACAGAAGATCCGAGAGTGGCTCTTCTGTGCTCGGCTATTTTTTGAACAATCAAACCTCAAGCGTGTGGCATCCGCCTGCCGCAACTGTTACATCCATGCTCCTGCCATTCTCGAATGTGATTTTGCAGGAAACCGTCATCTCGCATTCGTTAATCAAGATCATGCGGCCATCTGCGACAGTAATGTCGAGCAGCACTTGTAGTGCTGGATCAACAGAAAGTTGACAAACCGCTTTGCGGTAAAGGGAGGAAAAGGCAGGTACACAGCAATTCCAGAAATAGGATTCCCCTCTAATGGCCTGTCTGCCCTCATATACATTCACTACCATGCCTGCAATGATGCGTTTTTGCGCAATTGTACGCACCACATCTGCACGGAAGTTGGCAGCGACGATACAATCCTCGGTCTCAACAACGATCGTCTCATCATTCGTATCTAGCTGAACCGTTTCTCTGCTTGCTGATTCTGTCCGGGCTGCCGTCTGATTGGGCATCGAAACGACGATGAATGGCTCCAGCGTCTGTCCTGCAGTTAGCTGCAAAGAGCCGATGTCATTGAGGACAAGGATGTCCTCTACGCCCTTCCACTTCAAATATTCGTGCTTGTTAATATATTTGACACCCTGCCCGCCTATGATCACGTAGCCGATATAATCGTCTACATTCACATAGGCAACCCGTCCATAAGTCTCAACCTGATTGGGCACCTGCCCATAGAAGCCGCGAAACTTGTCGGCACCCTCCGGGTGATATAATGTGCGTGTGCCGGGAGCAAGCTCTGGCATTGCTGCATAGTTCTCATTGCGGATACCAATAATTCCAGTTTGTGCATGATGAATCGTGATGTTCTTCATCGCATCGAAGCGCTCGATGTACACGGTGCTGCCGTTTGGCAATGACAGGAACGCCGCATGCTGAAGCAGCTCACGGTCTCCTCTGGCAATCGTCACCGTTGCTGCGAAGCCATCATAGAACGGTAGAATGCTTTCCCGCTCCACATCACGGATTATCGACTCGTTGCTCAGATTTTTATTCCCCTTCTTCTCGGCAAACTCCATCGTACCTGTATAGCTCGCATAAAGCGGGGTTACCTGCCATAAGCCTTTGGAAGGCAGTGTTAGCGCCATTACATTGTTACGCCATGAAAAGCTCGCAAACGAGTCCTTGCGACGGTGAAGAATTGAATTACCATAAGAGTACGTGTATACGCCCAACAGACGGTTCGTCATTTCCTCTGTATCACTAGGCTCAGCGCCTGGTCCTCCAAATAGGTAAATCAAATACGAACAGAGCAGATCGACCGCCGAGCCGTGTTCCAAGTCTCTGGCAAACTGAGCGTGCGCTTTATTGATGATACATTCTTCCCCGCGCTCTTCCAGTAAGCAGCCGCGAGAATTGCTGGCTTGGATGCGTTCTATCGAATCAAGTGAACCTCTTACCAGATTAGCTGCATCTCGATTGCCATGGATGACATTCAGGATTGTATGCGTCAGCTGGCGCTCGTGCTGTCGATTATACCACCAGTCCTGGCCTTGCACCGGAACGGCCAAGCCATCAAACTGCGCCCAAATTTTAATCGTACGCTCATACAGCTTCTCATTGTTGTGTACCGCCTCACGGGGAATTTCTTGACCCGCAGTCAGTGACATCATAGCAAAGATCCCACGAAGATTGGTCCCTGCGCACATATAGCTGGGATGAACGAAGGCGTGATTTTCTGCTGTCATATCGGGATGGAACGTCACCGCTCGCACCAGGTTTCCAGCAGGAATATCAATTAAGCCAGATGGATCTGCGAGCCTGTCCTTGTATGTGCTGACTGAGTTCATCGCCCACAAGCGGAACCCGTGCATCCACTGTTCGTGATGAGGATGATCGGGAAACAGCGCAACCGACGCTCCGATCCCTGCCGCTGTCCATCCGTTTTCCTCGCATTGCGTGTCATAATAGACGCCGTCACGGGGTTGGTCGATCGACCATTGATCGGCATAGCTGGAAACGACATTTTGCACAAGCAGCTTCGTTTCCTGGTCTAGGTCATCCCACAGCATCCAGGCGGCATAAGCGAAGAAGGCGATGGAACGGCCGTTTTGGCTAGCCATGAAGAAATTGTCGCCTCGACCTCCCCACTTTTTCCCGCTTGTGTAAGGCAGAACGCCTTCCACACGGACACAATCCTCCGGACCTGTATCATGCGTAAAACCGATATAGCGAATCGCTTTGATGGCACGTTCCTTCAAGAGATTACGGGAAATCTTCGTTGCCTGTTCGTCATATTCGCCTAGCTTGGAAAGTACGGCATAAATAAGCGAGTTCTGGGCTGAATCAGATTGGTACCAGAAGGTTCCCCCGAAGAAATGACCGCTGTTCGGGCGGACGTCCCAGTCCTGAAAATGCTCGTTAGCAAAAGGCAGCCATTTCAATAAAATGTTATAAATGCGTCGCGACATATTATTTTCTTGAGCTAAGTCCCAACGAATAGGAGCAACGCGCCATATTTCGGTTGCTGGTGTATAGGTAATCATACGGTTTTCACTTCCTGAACTGTTAATATGACTTTCCTGCACGCTACGCCATAATGCTCCTTGATCTCGCCGTCCGAGCTGTCCAAGTTGTCTGAGTTTCCATCCATAACCGGCACCCAAGCAATAACACGGCCTCCTTCGATCGTTACGTTATCCGTTACCGGATAACCGTCTGCCGTCAAACCGGAGATGGCGACCTTGCGGCGCGCCCGCACCCATCGGTTGATTTCCTCGTTCGTCCAGAAGACAAAACCGCGCTTGCGTGCTTCTTCTACAACGTAACGGAATGCGTCCCGCACCACCTCTTGGTGATAGATGTGAAATTGATGGAACAAGAAATGCGCAACACCTTGCACCTTCGCCACCTGTTCCAGAATCGGAATGACGATGCTGCGGTCACCCCACTTTTTCAATTCCAGATCCGGCGTCATAAACCCGACTTCTAACACGTTATACACCCGATTTTTCTCATCGGAAAGGGCTATTGGAAAGAATGGCTGACAGGTGCCAAACGTGAACCCGAGGTTGCCTTTCTTACTGCCGCCACGGCTTTGGTCGGATTCAATACCGCAGCTTTCACACCACTGGAACAGCTCCCCCCAGCCTTCTGTACGGGTAAGATGGTTTTTATTCGTTGGAACCTGCTGCATGCCCGTTGCTTCTTGGAACCATTCGAATTGGCGGCGGAATTCTTCTCCGCTCCAGTAGCCGTTGTCCACATCTACGGCGTTGTAATGAAGTGCCAGCTCATGCCCGTCTGCTTCTATCTGCTTGTATAAGCCTTTACTGTAGCCCGGCTCCAACATACACCAGGTGGAGTGGACACCGGTTTCCCTCAAAATATCTAACGTAGCAATGGCATGCTCGTCAAAGTTATAGTCGCTGTCATGCGAAATGTGCGCCACCTGCTCCGTGCCTTCCGGCCAGTAACCGAGAAACGGAAGCGTCAAGCCTTCCTCTGCTGTGCGGCGAAGTAAATGCCCAACCAATTCTTCGCGCCACATGTCGGCATAGGGGTGAAGGAACAACGGGATTCCCGTTTCCGTTGCGACCCGGTCGTGCTCGTAATCAAGCTCGATCACGTCATCTGCCTTCAACACACCGTCGTTCACCAGGGCAGTTCCATCCGCAGATGGAGGCCCGTCCTCGATAACCGGCTTGCTTCCTTGCTGGATCTGGACAATCGTATTCACAACATCTACGGAATAACGCTCCAAGCTCCCTTGTCCAACGCTGAATTGCTGCAAAGCGGGTCCATAACTATCGCCGGTAGGCGAGCCTTTGCAAATAGTTCCGACGTTCTGGACGATTGGCTCCTCCGTCAAGCTATTCGCCGCGACCCACGGCACCGCATCCAGAAAACGCAGCGGTCTGTCGCTATGCGGCAGGTGAGCGTACCCTGCACCTGTACCCATGCCTTTGTGATATCCTAATTTCTTCGCAAGATCGTTCGTACCAGCAAAAGAAACGACGATGCCGCCTCTTTCCATATAGCGCCAAAGCAGCGCTGCATTCTCGGCAGTTTCATCAACAGCTGCAACCAGAATCACATCACATGGATAATGATCAGTAATGCTCTTTACCGAATGAATCCAATGAAACGGAATTCCGCGGTGCATCAAAATTTCCCCAAGATAACGATTAAATACGTTTATGTTATAACGCCACCGTTTTTCAGCAGCTGTCTGATCTAGCAAAATACCAATTCGCGCCATTTTCATCGCAGTTGTTCCCCCATTCACAAGCCTGTTAGACAGCCTGTTCGTTAGTCAAACGATCTCATTACTTTATTGACTGCCGCCGCAATGTCGTACATCGCCTTCTCGTCGGCAAGCAATACGTTCTGATGCAGCCACATCGCTTCCTTATCACAAGCTCGTTCGCTAACCGGACAAGCATATGACCGATGCTCGGCTTCCCCTGTCCATTTGGCGATCTCTGCCAAAATCGCTTTGTTCTTGTTTAAAGAGACATAACCCGCATGCATGGGAATCCCTTCGCCATTCAATCGACGAATCATCTCATTCTTCTCTATGCGGTTCGCGAGCTCCGGTTTCAAGAACAGTAAGTGCAAATGCTGGGCGTGACGGTTAATGCGCGGATCGCGTTTAACTGTCACAATGCCCGCGATTGGAGCGAGCAGCTCATTCAGCAGCTTGGCATTGCGTTCCCGCAGGACAAACTGCGCTTCGAACCGACTCAATTGCCCAAGCAGCACAGCGGCCTGGAATTCGGTCATGCGCAGGTTCCAGCCGACCGCCTCGTGCTGATACCAACCGCCTTGCTTGATGCGGCCTACATTGACAAGCGACCATGCCTTTGCAGCGAGCTCGTCGTCATTGGTCAAGATGATGCCGCCTTCACCCGCTGTCACATTCTTCCCCGATTGGAAGCTGAACGTGCCCAAATCTCCTATAGCACCGACACGCCTGCCGTCCCACTCCGCTCCGACTCCTTGCGCGGAGTCCTCGATCAAGCGCAAGCCGTGACGGTTCGCAATCTCCTTCAGCCGCGTCATATCAGCTGATGCTCCTGCCAAATGCACAGCGATGATCGCCTTCGTCTTCGGTGTAATGGCTGCTTCCACTTTGTCAGGATCAATAAGCAGCGTGTGAGGCTCTACGTCCACAATGACGGGAATCGCTCCGAAGATGAGCGCCGATGACGCTGTGGCAATGAACGTGTACGCCGGCAGAATCACTTCATCGCCTGGCTGCACACCCGCAGCCTGCAGCGCAATCGTTATCCCGATCGTTCCGTTCACCACTGTAATCGCATGTTTCGCGCCGTGCATGTCGGCGAACTGCCTTTCTAGTTCAGGCAGCTTTGGTTCCAGACCCGGAACGTTGGATTTACCGGTTCCGCCCCACTTCTGTGAATGCAGCACCTCAAGCAAAAGCTTCTCTTCTTCTTGGCCATAGATCGGCCAAACAGGGAATGGATCTGTACGAACCGGAGTCCCGCCGTTTACTGCTAATTCGCCAACCGTCAAATTCTCCATCGCTTCTCTCTCCTATTTCTCTTCCATCATGTTCGCATCTATAAGAATTCGTTCCGTCACATTCAATCGAAGTGTCTTAATCTCGAATCGGCCCAATCTAACTTCTTGATTAATACCTAGAGAAGGTATGGAAACTACCGTCAAACGTTCTTCGCCAGTTGGCTCATACAAGCGTACGATGTAATCGTTAGTTATCTCAGCTTTCTTGAAAGCCGTCAATTGTACCGACGAATCACTTAAAGTGATTAATGAAGCAGGCGCCGTGCCCTCTCCTGATGGGAAATACGTTAAAGCATACGGCTTCTCGTTCAATGCCAGCGCCTCTCGATCTAGCCCCGGCAGACGTTCTTCCCACGTTCCTGCTTTAAACCAAAACGTGAACCGGCGTTCCCCTTGATCAATTCGGGGTGAAAACCGGTCTTTCGGCATCGTATAAGACATTTTGCCTCCCGGAAGCGCTGAATAGCCTGGCGAACGAAGCAATGTCAGACGCAACTCACCATCGTGGATGCTGGATCCATAGGTTCCGTCATTAATGACGGACAAAGATGCGCCAGTAGCCCCATCAACCGCAGCAACCCATTTCTGAGCAACGGCTTCCCGACCGTTAGCAGGCAACTCGTCTACGCCGTAAGCGACTTGGCCGTAATATTGCGGCTGTTCGAACGTTGTAGGCACAGACAGCTTGAGCAGTTTCGCTTTCTCGTTCCAATGAACAGTAAGATCAACCTTTACTTCAGTACCCTGCTTTGGCAAATAGTAACGCTGGCAGATGAAGGAGTCCTTGTATGCAAACACAGCTTCAACAACACTTCGTACTTCCCCATCTTCTATAACACGGACCGACTCAATCGGCTTGCCCGGAATTCCCGAATACCGGGAGCCCCTCGCCTTGGACATGAGCTTGAATTCTCCGATTATATTCGGGAAGCTTTGCGTGTGGCTACCCCAGGAATCGTCATAATCCTTCACCACGACTGGCTTGAATGCGTCAGGTTTAACGACGGAAACACCATCCACTTTGTACTCGTCAATAAAACCAGTAGCGCAGTTGATAACAACCTCTAGATGATCCGTCTTAAAGAGAATCAACTCATTCACGGCTTGGAGTGTCGGCTTTGCTTTCTCTGTCAGGAATTCGACTGTGCAGTCAAACCGGTTCATCTGACCGGGCTCAAGCTCGGCATAAAATACGGCACGCTTCCGCCAATCGACGTATAGGTTGCTAATTTCCTTTTCAACTTGACTCGGGATTCTTTTCCCTTCTATATGCACCACCGGAACCGCGAATTGCCCTCTCGACACGTCCGGCAATTGAAATTCACATTCAAAAATGCCTTTCACCTTATAAGGGTGGGGATTATAAACAAAAATCGGAACCTCGGCTTCCGTTGCTTTCCGTTGACCACCCGTCAAGGCAAAGAAGGCGCGAGCTTTTAAGCGAGCCAAAATTTCTAGACCGTGATCCATTATGCGAATGGATGCCTCTTCCACCGGTTGAACCGAAGAACCCGGCAATATATCATGAAACTCTGCAATCATTAAATCAACGGTAGCTTCATGTATGTCCTCTTGAGGGTAAGCGCCATAGCCCTGAAGTGCGTAAGAGGATATCATTTTTTCAACAAAAAACAACTCATTTTCAAGCTTACGATGCTTTTGCTTAATAAGGATTTGGGTCGTATAGCAGCCAACCGCCCACGGATTTAAATCTTTATTGTAAGTCGGCAGTTCATTCCCACTAGCTTTCAGCTCTACAAAATATTCTTCCGGCGTGGAGTGGATAATATCAAATGTTTCCGTCCGCTCTTTAAGCTCCTTCAGATTGTTTAAATCAATCCGGGAAGGTCCGCCCCCATGATTCCCTATTCCCCACAGCACAAGTCCTTCCGACTTATCTGGATGGTCCTGCATCCAGCCTTCAACCTTTAAATGCGCCTTGCCACGCCCTGATAAATAAGCTTTGTAAGCGCGATGTACCGTAACTTCGGAACCGTCATGACCAATCCAACGGAATTCTTCGTCCGGTAACTGGCAGTCGTTCTGGTCAGGCCGACAAACGATATACGAATCAAAACCTGCCTTGCTCATAATTTGCACGAGTCCGCGCGTATGACCAAACGGATCGAAATTAATAGCCGTCGTCGGTACTTTGCCGAACTTCTCTTTGAAGTACACTCGCCCTAGCAGCATCTGCCTTACGAACGATTCTCCACTAGGCATGTTGCAATCCGGCTGCAGATACCAGCCACCCATGATGTGCCACTTGCCCTCCGCCACCAGCCTCTGAATGCGTTTGAATAACGCCGGATCGTATTCCTCAATCCATTTATAAAGAATGACTTCATTATGGTTAAAAATAAATCCGCCATATTCTTCGCAAAAATCGGCCGCGATCCGGAATGTGGAAAGTGCCTCTCCTGCTCCTTCTTCGATCTCCCAGAGCCAGGCAGGGTCTAAATGAGCGTTGCATAGTAAGTGAAGTTTTCGCATGATTATCTCCTTGTTTTTAGAAAACCCCCACTGAGACAGCGGGGGTTCATTTGTATTACTTTTTATTTTTGGCTTTATACCACTCGGTTGCTTCTTTGATCAATTGATCTCCGCCTTGTTTCTTCCAGTTGGCTACGAAATCGTTGAATTTATCCACCGATTCTTTGCCAGTAATAACTTTTGCAGCGAACTCGAGCCACAGGCCGTCATAAGCCAATTCTGGACGAGTTTTCAAGGTTGGCAGAGCAGGTATTTCCAACCCCTCATCTTTAACGCCTTCTTTACCCGCCACCTGCAACGATTTCACCGTTTTTTCTCCACCTGGCTTGTTCTTGAGGAACGCCTCATCTGTTAGATGCGGTTTGCCTCCAGTGAAGTGTACCCACTCTTGAAACATATTCTCCGCCTGTATTTGCTCGTTAGTCGTCGGGTAGTTGTACTTGATCGCACCGTTTTCTGCCTTGTAATTCTCACCTTCAAGTCCGTACATGAAGAACGTGTCTTTTGCTTTATCGTCAGAGTAGTACCAATCTAGGAACTTAATGATGGCTTCAGGGTTTTTAGCGCTTTTCGGAATCGTCCAAACAAAGTCGGATACCGTGGAGCCTATAGGGTATACCCCGCCAGGCTTGCCGCTAGGTCCAACCGGAGAAGGAATGGTGTCAATGGCCGCAGTCGGCACATTCGCTTTAATAGCCGTTTCAATGGCTCCCGGAGATATGGATGAAGCAGCCCAAATACCAACAGTGCCCGTACCTTTAATCTTAGCATCCCAATCTTTGCCTTGAAGCGTAAACACTTCGTTATCAAGCAGTTTCTCTTGATATAGCTTTTGGTACACCTTCAGAGCATCAACCATGCCAGGGCGTATGAAATTCGGAACAAGCTGATCGTTCTCGAATTTCCAAGCCCGCGGCATTACGTCATATGCTGCGAAAAATTGATAAGCAAACGCCAATTTCGCGCGTCCCGACATTGCAATTTCATCTTGCTTCCCGTTACCATTCGGATCCTTATCGCGGAATGCTTTCATGACTTCGATGTACTCATCCACAGTTTTTGGCGCTTGGAGACCTAATTTATCTAACCAGTCTTTGCGGATATAGGTCACCGTATCGGTCGTAATCGGGTTTTCTTGCGGGATGCCATAAATTTTCCCGTCCTTGCTCACACGAGCGGAATCCCAGGATGCCTTCGGTATTTTCTTTTTCAAATTCGGTCCATATTTATCAATCAAATCATTAAGCGGCAGCAACACACCAGAATCAATCGCAGGCGCTACTTCGGGTTGGTTAATCCCTTTGGTCTGCAACAAATCAGGCAGCTCGCCGGATGCAAACAGCAATGTCATGCTTTGAGCATAGGTTTCATGAGGAATCAATTGCATTGTCAAATCAGTCTTGGATAGTTCTTCCAATTTCTTTACATATTTATCGTTGTTGATATCTGCCGATCCTTCGACATACTTAGAACCGCCAGTCGTTAGACCCACTTTGAACTTTGCAGGAGCGGCAGCAGCCGTCGGCGTAGATGTCCCTTGTCCCGTTTTAGTTTCTTCTTTAGAGCCACAGCCCACCAAACTACCTGCTGCTAATGCCATTACAATTGCTACGGGCAACACCTTTCTCTTTTTCAAATGAACCTCTCCTTTTTTTTAACTATATTGTATTATTACCCTTTGACTGAACCCAGCATTGAGCCTTTAACAAAATGCTTCTGAATCATTGGATATATAATCAGGATGGGGATGGTGGCAACAATAATCGAAGCCATTTTAATGCCTTCAACTGACTGGACGGTTACCGCCGCGCTCTGCAGCATGCTTTCCACGTCACTTTCAACGATTAGCTTGCGGAGCTTCAATTGAAGCGGATATAAATTAGGATTACTAATGTATAGAATCGAATTGAAGTAACCGTTCCAGTGGCCAACTGCGTAAAATAAGCCGATTGTGGTTAAGGAAGGCAGGGAGAGAGGGAGAACGATGCTCCACAATGTCCGATATTCGTTGCACCCGTCGATTTTGGCCGCATCCGTTAATCCGTCAGGAATGTTCCGAAAGAAGGATATCATAATGATCAAATTAAACGCACTGATTAAATCGGGAATCATCAAAGACCACAGTGTATTTAGCATGCCCAATGATTTGACAAGCAGATATGAAGGAATTAACGGTGCCTGAAAAATCATCGTGAACAGCACAAGCAAAAGTATAAATTTTCTTCCTTTCAAGTCTTGCTTGGACAAGCCATAAGCCATCAGGCTCGTAAATATTAGATTGAGCAGCGTGCCGACGACCGTAAGAAACACGGTAACGCCGAACGATTTCCAAATGCGCGAGTCATTCAGAACGACTTTATAATTTAGGAATGTGAAATCTGCTGGAAAGATCGTAACTCTCCCTTGAATGATGGCGCCAGCGCTGCTGAACGATCCCGCCAAAATATGCATAAACGGAATGAACATGGCGATGGATGCCAGTACAAGAAACGTATAGTTGAAAACGGTAAACGTCTGGTAACCCATTGATTTCCGAATCATCATGTACTCCTTTCTAGTAGATCGAGTTGTCTGTCGTTTTTTTGCTAAGGTAATTCGCCCCGATGATGAGGATGAAGCCAACAACCGATTTGAACAATCCGATTGCTGTTGTATAGCTGTATTGAGCCCCTAATAAGCCTACTCTGTAGATGTACGTATCAAATATCTCCCCAACTTCACGAACAAGCGGGTTAAGGAACATATAAATCTGTTCAAAGCCAAGGTCTAGAATATGACCGATCTGCAGCAGCAGCAAAACCATGATAGTGGGGAGCAGACTTGGAATCGTAATACTGATTACTTGACGCAATCTTCCTGCCCCGTCTACTTCAGCTGATTCGTACATTTCGGGATTGATGCCGCTTAGCGCGGCCAAGTAAATGATCGTCCCCCAGCCAACTTCTTTCCAAATCCCCGATGTAACGATAATGCTTCGGAAGTAAGATGGCTCTTGTACGAAAATGGTTCGTTCAAAGCCAAACGCAGCTACGATATCATTGACCATCCCTGACAGCGAAAGAAAATTAATGACCATTCCGCCTACGACAACCCAAGAGAAAAAATGGGGCAGGTACAACAGCGTCTGTACCGTCCGCTTAAATGCAACCTTGCGAACTTCATTAAGTAATAGCGCCAAAATGAGCGGTGCCGGAAAAGAGAAAATGAGCCTATATATACTGATGATGAGCGTGTTTTTGAGTATTTTATAAAACTCCGGATAGGTGAACAGGTTTTCGAAATGCTTCAAGCCAACAAACTTGCTTCCAGTCACCCCCTTAAACACGTCATAATCTTGAAAAGCGATTATACTGCCGCTAAAAGGAATGTACTTGAATATGATAAAAAACAATACTCCTGGCAAGATCATAGAATATACCTGCCAATTCTTAAGAATATAGCTTTTCTTTTTTGGGTTCTCTTTCAAATCAGACAGAGTCGTTTGTTTCATTGGTCCATTGAAAGCCACTTTCATTATTCCCCTTTCTCTGCTTGATCTCTAGCTCAACTATAAAAGTTTGAAGATAAGAAAGACATGTTATTTTTTGTTTTTCGTTGTCAATTTTTAACCGGATTGAAAGCGCATCCACCAGTACCCCACATGGTTTCCCACCAAATACTGACATGAAAGTAAATGCTAGGCCCCCATTATTATTCGTCGATCTTTCTTTTCTATGCTTATATGCAAATAAGAGGTGCCACATGGGCCCCTCTTATTTCTATGGCGCGTCCCGCTTGACGCTATTAATAAAACCAGGAAGTTACTGTGGAGTTGCCCGCTTCGCCATAACATATTCCTCCGGCGTCTGGCCGAGGACGGACTTTTTGAGACTCCAAGGAACGCGGCTTTACATTACACTTCATTTACAACGGCAATAACGTCAACGTCTCTTTCCCTTCCAAGCCGGCAACCATCGATTCCCAAGCATGCGGCTTATTCGCAAGCACGGCATAATACCGTCGCAGGAACTTCGCAACTAACGCGGCACTGATTTCTGTCGCATCTTCATCCGTCGGCAAGAAGCAAAAATCCAGCCCCTCGACCGCTTCCCCGTTATTTTCCCAGGATGGGTGCACGTAGGTAAAATCAATCCGCTTATAGCCAAGATGCGATAACACCTCACGTCGAACGTAAGGATCCATGGGCTTCACGCCGCCAAAAGCATACCCTTCGATCCGATATGGATCGTAAATTTCAGCGAACATGCCTTGCATCGGCTTACCTGATTCTGCCGCTAATCGCTCCAGATCCTGCCACCTTTTTCTCGCTAGATAGCGTCCAATCCCAAGCCCCGCCTGACCAATAATCGTAAAATCCGTCATCGCCACCTGGTCATCCTCATAATAGCGATACTCCGTCGTGCCGACCACTTTGCCTTCATGAACCGCAACAAACACCCGAATACCCGGATCTTCTAACGGCTCCTTCCATAATGGATAGTCGAGTACCTCCTCTGGCGGAAATACCTCCTTCATCAGATCATGCATCGATCGAAACAGTGGATCCTCAATACTCGTTATGCGTATGAACTCCATAAGGTCAAATCTCTCCTATTTCTATAGTTTAAAAGGGTTACGCCACTCCATCAACAGCGCATGATTCAGCGATTCCTCATCCTCCAAATAATTCGCAACCACGCGCACAGGCGTCCGGCCGCATCGCAGCAAAAAGGTAATCACCGGGTCCTTCAGCGTCCCCGCCATCACAGCCGCCACATAGTCATCGGCACTCATCTTCTCCGCCATCCTATGGTAGCCTGGCATACGTCCGCCTCCGAGCAACTGAGCCATCCCCAACTGCACCACAACCTCATACATCGACTGCATGAGCCACTTACCGAGGCCAAACTTGCGGTATGCTGGCATGATGCACACATCTACAATATAGAGCGTGCCGCCATCTGGACGGTGCGTGCGGATATATCCATCATCCGTCATCGCCGACCAGCTATGATCGACTGCCCCCGCCAACCATTCACTATCCACGCGCAGTCCCGTAATCGAGCCTACAACCTGACCACCAACCTCCACACACAGCGCCCCCTCGGGAAACCGAGTCACATGCTCCGTGAGCTGCTCCTTCGTCCACCATAACTCAGCTGGAAAAGGGGGTGGAAAGCTCATCTGCTGAACACGAATCAGCGCATCGAAATCCGCCAAGCCATACGTGCGAATGACCGCCTCCACAGGTGTATCCCCATCAAACACATAGAGATGTTTTCTCATTTCCTCATGACCAGTCCGTGTATAAATCGGTTCGGCGGTCGCGCCAGGTGGTGACGGAGCCTCGCTCCCGAACGAGTGTCAGCAGCGACAGATCAAGGTCAGCGGTCACGACCATATCGCCGTTAATCTCACCCTCGACAAGGATGCCTTTCGGCGGGAATGGCACATCATTTGGCGTAATGACAGCGGCTTGTCCGAAATTCGCTCTCATGAAATCAACGGTCGGCAGTGCACCAACAGTCCCCGTCGTCACCACGTAGATTTGATTCTCAATCGTCCGAGCGTGACAGGTATAGCGTACCCGATGGAACCCGTGCCGATCATCCGTGCAAGAAGGAGCAAAAAGCACATCTGCGCCACGCGCTCTAGCCATCCGTACGATTTCCGGGAATTCGACATCGTAGCAAACCAGAATGGCAATTCTGCCTTTATCGGTATCAAAAACCTGCAGTGAATCGCCCGCACCCATGCCCCATTCCTTCACTTCGGTCGGGGTAATATGCAGCTTTTTTTGCTCGCCAATTCGTCCATCTGGATAGAACAAAAACGCCGTGTTGTACAGCTTGTCCCCCTCTGCCGTAATGTGCGTGCCGCCAATCAAGTGCATGCCCGTTCGCTGAGCCAATCCTTGAAATAAGTTGCGATAAGCCTCTGTAAAAGTAGGTAATGCCTCTATCGGTAATGCTTTGCCGTTTGCGTCGCCAATGGACATCAGTTGTGTGGTAAATAGTTCCGGAAATAGCACGAAATCCGCCTCAAACTCCTGCGCTACCTTCACATAATGCTCCACCTGTGCGGCGAACTCTTCAAAGCTGCTAATCGTATGCAAATGATACTGCACGGCAGATACCCGCATTTTCATTGTGAAACTCTCCTCCCCTGCTTCTACCTTTTAGTTTACTAAATTTTGTAACTCCTTTCCATTCTCGCAACCCAACTTTCCCTATGACAGCACACGGGGATGTGATACCATTAAATCGACAATTTATCCAATAATCCTACAAAAGACGGAGCGCTACCCATGCATCCCACACTAACCATGTTCATTTCAATCATCGCAACTTCGGGTGTTTTTACAGCCTTTCTATGTATGTATGCCTTTATCAAGCGCAAAGAAATACCCGGCGCCTATACATTCGTCATCTATACGGCTACTCAAGCTATTTATATTTTTGCTCACGCTTTTGAAATGGCAAGCGATACGTTAGTTGAGGTGAAAATCTGGACCATCTTCGAGTATATTGGCATCTCGGCTGCGCCTGCCATAGGCTTACTGATTGTCATGCAGTATGTTGGTTTGAACTTGACCCCTTCAAGGATAGGGGTGCTCTTCCTTATTCCAGTCATTACCTTCGTCATGGTGGTGACTAATGATTACCATCATTTGTTTTATAAAGAAATCTATTTCCGCGAAAATGCACCTTTCCCGACTACGGATATCGTCATTGGACAATATTACATCGTTCACGGGGCCTATACGTTCGGATGTATGCTGGCTGCGGTTGTGCTGCTCATACGCAGATGGCGTCAAACGAAGAAAGCCTACCGCTTACAGCTGGTGACCTTAATCATGGGGCAGTTCATGCCGATGACGGGAGCATTCATTTATTTGATGGGCCTAACACCGTTTGGCATTGATCCTGTACCGATGATTCTTTGTGCGACTTCTGCCATGTACATCTGGGCGATTGTGTCCACAAGGATGTTGACGGTCATTCCGATTGCGAAGGATCGTATTTTTGAAAGTATGCGTGAAGGCGCTGTCGTACTGGACTCCGCAGATCGGCTTGTTGACTTCAACGGCGCGATCAGCTACATGTTTCCAGGCTCAACAACGGAAATGCTCGGATTAACACTGGATGAAGCTTGGATTCTGTTGTCGGGTACGCCATTTCCAGTGGTGCGATCCCAAGACGGTGCGCAAGAAGAATTTGTTTGGCGTGCAGACGACGGTAAGGAGTTCTTTTATCAGATCCGTTCCTCCGTTGTACGGGGACGCAGTGGGGAACCGATTGGGAGCCTGCTCATGCTGATCGATGTCACAGAGCAAAAGCTGCTCCAAGATCAATTAAAACAACTTGCCTACTATGATGGCTTTACGAAGCTGTTAAACCGTACGGAGTTTATCCGTCGTAGTAAGGCTCTATTGGTAGAAGCTCAGAATAGCAACGCGTCTACAAGCATCCTGCTATTCGATATTGATCATTTCAAACATATCAACGATACCTACGGTCACGATGTTGGCGATCTCGCGATTCAGCACGTGGTTGCGATTGCGAGGCGAATTGAAATTGAAGTGCCGGGCGCGCTTTTGGCTCGGTATGGCGGCGAGGAGTTTGTCATCGCCTTACCTTCCTGCTCGCTAGACTACGCAGCCCTAGTAGCGGAACGAACTCGAGCACAGCTCGCAGCGGAGCCAATGAGCGGAATCTACGGCTCGATTGCCGTTACAGCGAGCTTCGGATTATCTGAGTCTAACAGCCAAGGGGATACCTTGGAGATGCTTCTGAAGCATGCGGATACGGCCTTGTATCAGGCTAAGCGTGCAGGTAGAAATCAGGTCCGTGTGTTTGACCAGCATGTTGTAATGGGTAGTGGCGGCGAGTAATCGCCAGATGGTGGCTGGCGGGCGGATGGGAGTACCCCTACTCATCCCCGTTCGACCAACGGCTACTTCAGATCCCTATATTCCACCAACGGATGGACGACTTGCGTCGGTTAGGTCATAATTAGAAAGGAGTTCCCGTAGTCGGGGACTCCTTTTCTTGTTGGTGGAGGCTGTTCCCTAAGTAATTGACTTGTTTATTGGCGCGCGAAGGTTGGTTGGTGCTGTTGCTTCTGTTGGTGGGGACTGTTCGGGTATTAGAGTAGCTTAACAACCGATTAGATGGAAAATATAAAATATCCATCTATAGTATTCCTATTTCCCTAAAATATTGATTTAGATGTATTTCTACATTTAATTTTCTACATTTAGCGTCAAGAGAGTGAATTGAGAGAAATCAGATGTACTTTTTCCAGTTATATTCCATTTCCAAGTATTTCACTTGAAATTTGCTGTAGTTTTTCCAGTCATTCGACCACTGGAAACATCCCCAGCCCCGCGCGCTACACAACTCGCGCGCGCACAAAAAAATCCCTGGTCATCAACCCGACCAGGGATCCAACATCTACTGCTGCGCGAAGCCCACCGCAGCCAAAAACCTTCCGAACGCCGCTTGCCCGGCTTCGTCACGCTTGAAGACGCCCGCATCCGCGAGGACGTCCATGAACTTGCTGCCGACCTCGGTCTGCAGCAACGCATTCGCCGCGTCCGCCGTCAGCGACGCGCCATGCTTCGCGAGCAGCGCCGCGATCCAATCCGCATGCTTATGCAGCGGATTGCTCTCGTCGCTCAGCTCGCGGCCGGCCTTAGCTTCGCCGGTGAGCAGCTTGGCGATGTCCGCCAGCTCCTCTTGCAGGCGGCCTGGCAGCACCGCCAGCCCCATGACCTCAATCAAGCCGATGTTCTCCTTCTTGATGTGGTGTAAGTGCTGATGCGGATGGAAAATCCCATCCGGATGCTCGGCGCTGGTGCGGTTGTTCCGCAGCACCAGGTCAAGCTCGTACTCGCCCCGCGCATTGTTGCGGGCGATCGGCGTGATCGTGTTATGCGGGATCCGCTGTCCGTCCTTCTCGCTGAACGCGAGGACTTCCGCTTCCGCATCACTGTATGCACGCCAGTCGTCGAGCAGCTTGCTCGCCAGCTTGTACAGCTGCTGCTTGTTGTGCCCGCTCAGGCGCAGCACCGACATCGGCCACTTCACAATAGCGGCCTTCACGCCTGCAAAATCCGAATGTGAGAAAGCTTTCTCACTAGGCGCTTTTTCCATCGGGAACTTGTGACGTCCCCCTTGGAAATGATCGTGATTCAGGATGGAACCCCCAACGATCGGCAGGTCCGCATTCGATCCGATGAAGTAATGCGGGAACTGTTCGATGAAGTCCAGCAAACGGTAGAACGTATTTGCCGTTGTTTTCATCGGAATATGCTTCTCATGGAAGATGATGCTGTGCTCGTTGTAATACACGTAAGGTGAATACTGCAGGTACCACTTCTCGTTATCCAGCTCAAGCGGGATCACGCGCAGGTTCTGTCTTGCCGGGTGATTCACACGGCCTGCATAGCCCAGATTGTCTACGCAAAGTAGACATAGGGGGTAGCTGCTTTGTGGCAGCGTTTTGAGCAGCGCAATTTCCTTCGGATCCTTCTCCGGCTTGGACAGGTTGATGGTAATCTCCAAATCCCCATAGGCCGTTTCAGCTAGCCAGTAGGCGTTCTTGGCAATACGATCCATCCGAATATAGTTGGAATCGATAGATTGCTTGTAAAAGTAAGCCGTTGCTGCTTCAACATTCTTCGTCTTCGCTATCGTCCAGAATTGGCGCACCACCTCGGAAGGACGAGGCATCATGAGTCCCATAATGCGTGCGTCCAGCAAATCGCGGTACGTCATTGTGTTTTCTTCCAGCAGTCCCGCTTCCCAAGCTGCATCCAGCAGCTCTTCCAACAACCCAACTGGACTGTTCAATTGCTCCGCAGGTACTTCCCCATGGAACGGCTCCGACAGACTGAATAAATCCAGCAAAGCATTGCGCGAGGTATAGACATCCAGCTGTTCGATCAACCCATTCTGTGTGGCGAATTGCAGAAGTCTTTCTATGGTTAACGCTGCAGATTGCGGCGTTTGTAATGTGCGTTCCATGTATGCCACTTTCCTTTCTTAGGAGAGAACCTCAACCGAAGCCTGCAAATATGCATCATTTTAAGTTAAACACTCACTTCAGCCGCGTACCCCTTCGGGTGCTTCTGGTGCCAATTCCATGCGCTCTCAATGATCGCTTCCAAGGAATCCAGCGCCGGCTTCCAGCCAAGCTCCGCTCTTGCACGCTCCGAAGAAGCGATTAATGTTGCCGGGTCGCCAGCTCTACGAGGCTCCACAACTGCAGGAATCGCATGGCCTGTGACTTTGCGCGCGATATCGATGACTTGCTTCACCGAGAAGCCTGTGCCATTGCCCAGGTTGTAAATATTGCTGTCCGCGCCGCCGCGGAGCTTCTCTACCGCAAGCACGTGTGCGCTTGCTAGATCGCTAACGTGAATGTAATCACGTACGCAAGTGCCGTCTTCTGTCGCATAATCCTCGCCGAAAATCGAGATGTGCGCTCTTTGACCCAGCGCTACCTGCAAAATGATCGGAATCAGATGCGTTTCCGGACTGTGGTCTTCACCGATTTTACCGCCAGCATGCGCGCCAGCAGCATTGAAATACCTCAAAGACACATATTTGATACCATGAGCGGTGTCGAACCATTTCATCATTTTCTCCATCGCCAGCTTCGTCTCACCGTACGTATTCGTAGGCAGGGTACGATCGCTTTCAAGGATCGGGATGTTCTCAGGCTCGCCATACGTAGCAGCCGTCGAGGAGAATACGATGCGTTTCACGCCGTATTGCGTCATTTTTTCAAGTAAGCAAAGCGTTCCGTACACGTTATTATGGTAGTATTTCGCTGGATTGGTCATACTCTCGCCAACAAGCGAATTCGCTGCAAAATGAATAATAGCATCGATATTATTTTCAGCAAAAACGGTATCCATGAATTCCCCATCGCGCAGATCGCCAACGTATAATTTACCGCCAAGCACCGCGTCCTTATGCCCTTGCTGCAGGTTGTCAACAATGACAACTTCCTCGCCTTTGGCCAGAAGCTCTGCTACCGCATGCGATCCAATATATCCAGCTCCACCTGTGACTAGAATTGCCATTTACAACGCCTCCTCAAGTTGCTCTACACCGTTGCCAATATCACACACATAGAAACTTGGTGTAAGCCCTGTAATTCCTGTATATTCCGCGCCCACTTGATCGATAAAGGTTTGAACACTGTCTTCATGTACTAAGGAAACCGTACAACCGCCGAAGCCTGCGCCCGTCATCCGCGCACCAAGCACACCTGGCACCTTCAACGCCGCCGCAACCATCGTATCCAGCTCTACGCCTGTTACTTCATATAGGTCACGCAGGGAATCGTGGGATCCGATCATCAGCTTACCGAAGGATTCAAGGTCATTCTTCTCAAGTACCTCGATGGATTTCAAAACACGATCAATCTCTTCCACAACATGCTCTGCTCTGCGGCGAACCGTTTCGTCTGGGATCAGATGCTTATATTCATTAAACTGCGCCAGGTTCAATTGACCAAGCAGCGTGATGTCTGGGAATTGCTTATGCAAATAAGTAACCGCCTGCTCACATTGGCTTCTTCTCTCATTGTAAGCGGAGTCGACGAGACCTCTGCGTTTATTCGTGTTACCGATCACGAGCTTATAGCTGCCGCTTTGAAAAGGAACATGACGATACTCCAGCGTATCGCACATCAGTAGGATCGCGTTATCCTTCTTACCATTTGCTACAGCGAATTGGTCCATGATGCCGCAATTAACGCCAACGAATTGGTTCTCTGTTTTTTGAGCGAGAAGCGCGATTTTGACCGTGTCGATTGGATATTTCTCCAGCGTTAGCAAGCTAAATGCTGTGACAACCTCGATGGAAGCTGAGGAGGAAAGACCTGCACCATTCGGGATTTCGCCGTGGAACAAGAGATCATATCCTTGTGTGACAGGGAACCCTTCTTTGGCCAAATGAACGAAAATCCCTTTCGGATAATTGATCCAATCGTCCTCTTCTTGGTAGGACAGGTCATCTATGGAAATTTGTTTGCGAAGTGCCAAATTGGTGGATGCAAAGCCGATCACACGATCTTGTCTTGGACGAATAATCAAGGTCGTTCCGAACGTCAAAGCTGCCGGGAATACATAACCGCCGTTGTAATCCGTATGCTCGCCGATCAAATTCACTCGACCAGGAGCGTGAAATGCAGAGATCTTCGCTGCCGTTTCTCCGTAAATTTCAATAAAAGTGTCTTTTAGTGCTTGCAAATCTGCCATGTGTGGCACCGCCTTTAGTGGTATTGGTATAGCTTTAGTATAAGAGATAAGCCATGGATTGGCTATGGAGGCATGTAATTTCTACATGGAAAAATGTGATTTACAGATTCCGCTTTATATGAGATTTATGATACAGTGGAAGGAAGGAATGCTCTTCGAACGGAAATGAGGAAACGCCATGGATAAGCCATATAGCTATTATGTCGTATCAAACCCCCTTCCTGCTGGGGTGAGCGAATTCACGGTTTTATTTGCAGGGGAAAGCCAGACCAAGCCTGAGCATCGCCTTGGGCCGAAAGTCTATGACTACTACTTGATCCATTATGTCATATCGGGGAGCGGCGTATTCTCCTCACATGGAGAAGAGTATGCGATTGGCGCTGGCGACAGCTTTGTCATTGAACCTGAGCAGCTCATTAGCTATGTCTCGGATGAGACCGATCCGTGGCATTATTGCTGGATCGCATTTACCGGCGCGCAGGCAGGGAAGCTCGTCGATGAGGCGGGCTTAACCCCCGGAAGCCCCATCATCCATATGGCACGCAATCGGCATATGCCTGTGCTTTTTCGCCAGATCCAACAAGCGCTCAAGTCTAAAAAACCAAACGCGCAGCTGAAAGCGACTGGATACCTAAGCTTGCTGCTGGGTGAATACTGCGAAGCCCTGCCAGCCCCTGCAGTAACAGGGCTAGTGACCGAGGCCGAAAGCGACCGTATCGTGCAGCAGGCGATCCATTACTTGTCCACGCAATATGCGGAGCCGATTACCATCGAAATGATGGCCGAAAGCTTGGGCTATAATCGCGCTTATTTATCGCGTATATTCAAGCAGCACACCAAGGTGACGCCAGTTACGTTCCTGCTCAAGCTGCGCGTGGATAAAGCACGCTTGCTGCTGCGGGAACGGTTAGAGCTCACCATTGAACAGATCGCAGCTTCCGTTGGCTTTTATGATCCGCTGTACTTCTCCAAACAGTTTCGGCGCTGGTACGGTGTCTCGCCGAGCGAGTATCGGAATCAGATCAAATCGCTTTGATTCAATACAAGGGAGATTTACTGGAAAAGACTTCTTTAGACATACTTGAATCTCCAGCAACTCAACAGAATCCCTCCTAATTACCTATATGAATCTTGTAAATAAGAAAAGCACCATCACAGGATCACTCCCATGAAGGTGCTTGTTTATCGGTTTATCTCTTGCCCGGATCGTACGGCTCACCCAAAGCAGACGGTGCTTTCGCGCGGCCTACGGCCCCTGCCAATACTAGGATTGTCAATACGTATGGCAGCATGTAAAGGAATTCCTGCGGGATGTTTTTGGAGAAATCGAACAACCGCATGAAGTTGTTGAGCGCTTGCGCCATTCCGAAGAAGACCGCTGCGCCCAGTGCGCCAAATGGATGCCATTTGCCGAAAATCATCGCGGCCATCGCAATAAAGCCTTGACCCGAAATCGTGTTATGCGAGAACGCACTTGTTGTCGTCAGCGTAATCGTCGCTCCGCCAAGTCCGCCGAACAGACCGCTGATCAGAACAGCTAAATAGCGGATGCGCTTTACTTTAATCCCGACGGTATCAGCGGCGCTCGGATGTTCACCCACTGCACGCAGACGCAAGCCGAATGGTGTTTTGAACAGTACATACCAAGTCACCACGACGAGAATTAACGCGATATACGTCGTTGGATATGCCGTGAAGAGCGCATAGCCGATATATGGGATTTTGGAAAGCAGCGGTATTTCCCATTTGGAGAATACATCATTCAGCGTCTCCGTTTGACCCGCACCATTGAACAATACTTTCACCAAGTAAAGGGTAACGCCAGCTGCCAAGAAGTTGATGACCACACCGCTGATGACTTGATTGGCCTTGAACGAAATCGTCGCAACTGCATGAATCAAGGCAAAAATCAGTGCAAACAGCAGTGCACACAAGAGCCCAATCCAAGGGGACCAGACGCCCATGTTCGCTTCCTCTGCATAATAAGTGCCGACCGCCGAAGCGAATGCACCGGAAACCATCAATCCCTCGATACCGATGTTAACAATCCCGGAACGCTCCGAGTAAATACCACCTAATGCCCCGAAGATTAGCGCTGTGGAATACACCAGCGTTGTATTAATAAGTTCACTGAATTTCGTGAAAAACGCGTTGAGCATACTGAGCAGGTCCATGTTACGTAGCCCTCTCTTTCTTGCGTTTGCCGTAGAACGGAAGCAGCACCCATTTAACAATTCCTTGTGTAGCCACGAAGAAGATCACCGATCCGATAACAATACGGATAATTTCTGGCGGTACATCCGCACCAAAGCTCATCCCCGCAGAACCGTAGGATAATCCACCGAAAAGGGTAGCACCCAGCACGACACCTATCGGATTGTTGGCCCCGAGCAAAGATACAGCAATACCATCGAATCCATATCCCGGCGTGCCTGCAGCAACAACCTGATAATGAAATACGCCGAGAACCTCGAACACACCAGCAAGTCCAGCAAAAACCCCGGAGATAAACATCGCTTTGATGATGTTCTTATTCACATTCATGCCCGCATATTTAGCTGCATCGATATTATGCCCAACCGCCCGTAGCTCATAGCCCTGCTTCGTTTTCCAAAGTATCAAGTAGAAAACCACCGCCGCCAGAATGGCAACTAAGGTTCCCCAGTGGAGCCTGGCATGATCCATGACTTCTGACAACCAACCAATACTCAAAGATGCTGAGTCCTGAATCATATAAGAACGCTGCTGCTTAGGCTCTAGAAGGAATGTGTTCACGATATAATTGGACAAGAATAAGGAAATCCAATTCAACATGATCGTCGTAATGACTTCGTTAACGCCGCGCTTCGCTTTCAAATAGCCCGCAATGGCGCCCCAAAGTCCGCCAACTAAGGCGCCGACAATGACCGCAAGTGGAGCATGAATGATCCACGGAAGACCATGGATTTTGACACCAATAAAGGTTGCCCCTGTCATCCCCATCACGAACTGCCCTTCCGCACCAATATTGAACAACCCCGTACGGAATGCGAACGCGACAGATAGCCCGGTTAAAATAAGTGGTGTAATCGCTCGGATAGACTCACCAATATCATAAGGTTTACCTACAATACGTGCGAACAGTGCCCCATAAGCCGTAATCGGATTGTAACCGCCAGCCAGCATGACAATCGCTCCGAATAACAGCCCTAGCACAATCGCCACAAGGGGATTTATCGCTGATTCACTTGTAAAAATGCGAACAACTTTATTCATGTAGGGCTCCTTTCTGGGTAGCGTTACTGCCTGCCATGAGCAGACCGATCTCCTGATCGTTCGTATCCTGCGGCATCACTTCGCCCACAATCTGACCTTCGTAAATAACGGCAATGCGATCCGACACATTCATAATTTCATCGAGCTCAAAAGAAATTAACAGAACGGCTTTCCCTTTATTCCGCTGCTCAATCAGCATTTGATGAACGAATTCAATCGCACCTACATCCAGACCACGTGTCGGCTGTGCCGCAATCAACAGATTTGGATTTTTATGTATTTCCCTCGCAATAATCGCCTTTTGCTGATTACCGCCTGACAAGGAACGAGCCTTGTTGTAAATACTCGGTGTACGCACATCGAACTGCTTAATCAACGCCTCCGCATGCTTATCAATGGCCTCATAGTTCAAGAAGCCGCCCTTGTTATACGCAGGATGGAAATACGTTTCAAGCACCATATTTTCACTCATCGTAAAATCAAGCACAAGCCCGTGTTTATGCCGATCCTCGGGGATATGCGACAATCCAGCCTCGGAAATTTCTCTCGGCGTCTGGTTGGTGATATCGCTGCCCATGAGCAGCACTTTGCCGCCATCTATGGTCCGCAAGCCCGTCAACGCTTCGATCAATTCACTCTGACCGTTGCCATCAACACCTGCAATACCCAGAATTTCGCCAGCCTTCACTTCAAAATTAAGCCCTTTGAGCGAGGCTAAGCCTTGTTGATTACGCACCGTCAAATCTTTTACTTGGAGAACCGGTTCTCCAAGTTTTACTGCTTCCTTGGTTACTTTAAAGGAGACATCACGTCCGACCATCTTCTCGGCCAAAATCTGCGGATTCGCTTGGACGCATGCCAAGGAATCAATCACTTTACCGCGACGAATAATCGTCACCGTATCGGCGATCTCCATAATTTCTTTCAGCTTATGTGTAATGAGAATAATGGACTTGCCCTCTTTCACAAGGTTACGCATAATGACCATCAATTCACTAATTTCTTGCGGCGTTAGTACAGCTGTAGGCTCATCGAAAATAAGAATATCGGCGCCGCGATACAGCGTTTTCAATATTTCAACACGCTGCTGCATACCGACCGAAATATCTTCGATTTTGGCTTTTGGATCCACACGTAAACCATATTGCTCCGATAGCTTGCGCACTTTATCCTGCGCTGACTTGATGTCGACGTTCCATCCACTTTTGGGCTCCATCCCCAAAATGATGTTTTCCGTTACTGTAAAAGGTTGTACCAGCTTGAAATGCTGATGCACCATTCCAATTCCGAGCTCAATCGCTCGATTAGGACTATCGATAAATACTTCTTTACCTTGTACATAAATACTGCCTTCATCCGGCTGATATAAACCGAACACAATGTTCATCAACGTTGATTTTCCTGCACCATTCTCACCAAGCAAGGCATGAATTTCACCTTTTCTCAGCTTCAGACTAATCGCATCATTGGCGACGATGCCTGGAAATCGTTTCGTAATGTTACGAAGTTCAACTACTGGGATTGCTTCACTCATCAGATCACCCTAAGGATCAATTTTTTGTTTCCCATGCCCTCTAAAACTAAAGAACAAGGCTAGTTAATATAACTAGCCTTGTTTGTACAGA
This sequence comes from Paenibacillus sp. P4_A9, assembly GCF_056402415.1. Taxonomy (NCBI): domain Bacteria; kingdom Bacillati; phylum Bacillota; class Bacilli; order Caryophanales; family Paenibacillaceae; genus Paenibacillus; species Paenibacillus sp. P4_A9. The sequence goes on along the minus strand of NZ_JBFUHL010000002.1, from coordinate 231,561 downwards.
AGCAAACCTATCGTTCGTACCCATAATGTCAGTTAGACGCTTATGGTTTTTCTGGAACTTTGATTTCGCCGCTAATAATTTTGGCTTTGTACTCGTCAACTTTTTTCAAGATGTCAGCGGAAACATTTTTCTTGGATGTTTCAGGAAGGCCTACGCCATCGTCTTTCAGACCCAAAGTAACGACTTTACCACCTTGGAACTTGCCTGAAACAACATCTTTAGATACACGAAGTACTGCAGCGTCAACACGTTTCAACATGGACGTTAGTGTTACTTCATCACCAAACTCTAGGGATTGGTCTTTATCTACACCGATAACCCATACTTTTTTACTTTTCGCGCGATCTTTCGCTTCGTTGAATACACCGTTACCTGTGGATCCAGCTGCGTGGAAAATGATATCAGCGCCATCGTTGTAGATCGTCGCTGCTGCTGCTTTACCAAGATCAGGCTTGTCGAATGCGCCTGTGTAGTTGATTTGAACTTTCGCGTTCGGATTTACCGCTTTAACACCAGCTACGAAGCCAGCTTCAAAACGTTTGATAACCGGGATGTCGATACCGCCAACGAAACCGATTTTATTTGTTTTTGTTGTCAGACCTGCAACCACACCAACAAGGTAAGAACCTTCTTGCTCGGAGAAAGTAACAGACTCCACGTTCGGAGCTTCTACAACATTATCAATGATCGCAAGCTTCGCGTTCGGGTTTTGAGTTGCTACCGCTTTAACAGCGTCACCCATCAAGAAACCAATACCCCAAGTTAGGTTATATCCGTCTTTAACGAATTGATTCAAGTTAGGCGTGTAGTCTGCATCGCTTTTACTTTCAAGGTTTTTCACGTTAGCGCTTGTTTGTTTTTTCAGTTGCGTCAAGCCTTCCCAAGCGCTTTGGTTAAAGGATTTGTCGTTTACGCCACCGATATCTGTTACCATGCCGATTTTGAAGTCTTTACCTGTGTTGTCGCTAGCTACTGCACTTGCTGCTGGTGATGCGGATGAACCTGTCTCTTCTTTTTTGGCACAACCGGAAATCACTAGTGCAGAAACCGTTACAGTCATAAGTACTGTTGAAAAAATCTTCTTCATCGATTTTACCCCCATCGTATCATCATTTAATTGAAACCATGAAGCCCACACTGTAGGTTGACCAAATCCAGTTAAATTATGTAAGTAGACTCCGAATTAAGTGTATCATTTTGATTCCTAACATAACAGCGAATCTCGCAACGATTCACATAATTCGTCATGTGACACAAGTTAACATATTCGTTTTGTTTCCCCCGACAATTTAGGTTTCAAGTCCCAATTAATGATTATACAACCAATGGTTAATTAAATCTAGATGAATCTATGTTAATTTCATGACACTCCTCATGCCAAAAAAACCTCCTCTAAATGAGAAGGTTAAATAGCTTAGGATCCTTATTGATTTCGATATATCCGTAATCCTTACGAGAAAGGCGTTCAATCAGCCCTTCATAATCGTCTTTATTTTTAAGCTCAATCCCTACTAGCGCTGGCGCATCGTCCCGATTATTCTTCTTCGTATATTCGAATCGTGTAATGTCGTCCGATGGTCCTAGCACTTCCTCCAGGAATTCACGCAGAGCTCCTGCTCGTTGCGGGAAATTCAAGATAAAGTAATGCTTCAAACCTTCATAAACAAGCGATCTCTCTTTGATTTGCTGCATCCTATCAATATCATTATTCCCGCCGCTGATGATGCATACGACGTTCTTTCCGCGAATCTGTTCGCGATACGCATCCAGCGCAGCCACCGGTAGTGCCCCTGCAGGCTCAATAACAATCGCATTACTATTGTAAAGCTCCAGAATGGTCGTACATTCTTTGCCTGAAGGAATAATAACGATATCCTCTAGCATTTCTTTACAAATCTCAAACGTCATCTCGCCTACTTGCGCTACGGCTGCACCGTCCACAAACTTCTCAATCGTCGGCAATTTGACGACGCCCCCCTGCTTCAACGCTTCCGTCATGCTAGCCGCACCTTCCGGCTCTGCACCGATTATACGCGTACGCGGGGATACACTTGCCACATAAGTCGCGACTCCTGCAGCCAGTCCACCTCCGCCAATCGTTGCGAAGATGAAATCAGGTGATTCCGGCATTTGATTCATAATCTCCAGCCCTACCGTCCCTTGCCCGGCAATCGTGCGCACATCATCGAACGGATGGATGAACACCTTATTCTCCTTCAGGCAATACGCCTTGGCTTGGGTCGAAGAATCATCGAAGGAATCGCCTACGAGGATGACTTCCACGAATGAGCCGCCGAACAGCTTCACTTGGGAAATCTTCTGCCGCGGAGTCGTTGTCGGCATGAAGATTTTCCCTTCGATTCCTAGCTGCTTACAGGAGTACGCTACACCCTGCGCATGGTTACCGGCGCTCGCACAAACAACGCCCGCCGCGCGCTCCACTTCCGTTAAGCTTTGGATCACATTGTAAGCTCCGCGAATTTTGAACGAGCGCACGATTTGCATATCTTCACGTTTGAGATAAACGTTACATTCATATTGGCTGGAGAGCAGTTCATTGCGTTGCAACGGCGATGGTTCGATCACCCTGCTGAGCACATGATTGGCTCTAATAATATCTTCCAAACCCACTTTACCAGTTACAACCATCTCTCAACACCCTTTCTTTGTACAGCTTCTATGGAATTTTAACATTGATTGTAACATATTTGATGCGTTCTGTACGCAACTATCGTTGGCAGCAGCGGTCATAAATAAAACCGCACCATCAAGGTCAATTGACCTTGATGGTGCGGTTCCTTTTTTCATCTCGATTAATGACCAATCATCATTGGAACTTCAGCCGTACTCTCGGAATCGCCTTCCACTTTCTTAGGCTTCTGCAGCATCAAACCAAGCAGACCGCCAACAATAGCGATACCGAGCAAAATCAGGAATGTATGTCCGAACGCAGAAGCATATAAGCCTATATCTGGCTGTTGTTTGCCTGACTCAACCATCAAATCCTTAAATTTCGTACTGAAAATTGTCATCAAGATCGCAATGGCGAAGGACATCATGACTTGCTGAGCCGCGTTCGTCAATGACGTTACACGACCAACCAAATTCTGAGGTGCCGATTGAATCAAGTGATTATTCAGCGGCATCATGAATAGTCCCATACCCGCTCCTAGAAGAGTAAGCGGCAGCATCACCGTGCCTACACCTGATTCGCCAGTAATATTGGAAAGCAAGAATGCCGAAATTGTCGTTAGAACCATACCTGCTATAACGAGCGGACGAGAACCGAAACGGTCGGATAGCTTACCGCCGATTGGCATGAACAATCCGGAAGCCAAAGCTTGCGGAAGCATGATCAATCCCGTTTTCAATGGGCTGTATCCGTGCGCTTGTTGTAAGAATAGAGGAACAAGGAACATCGTACCGAACATGGCAATCTGTGAAATCCATTGCACGATAATCCCTTTGGTGAAGTTTCCTGAACGAAATACGCGAAGCTCCAAGAGCGGGTTCTTCTGTCTCAATTCAACAATAATGAATAGAATAAGTGCTACTATACCGATTCCAGAACCGATCAGCGTATCTGCATCTGTCCATGTGGATTTACCCGTAATTGGATCAATACCACCGTTGGACACACCGTAAACAAGTGCCGCGAAAGCTAAAGGTCCTAAAAGCATGCCCAGCAAATCTAAGGAAGCAACGCTCTGACGTTGCATATTAGGCAATGTACGAATACCTAAGATAATACCAATAACACCGATAGGCAAATTAATAAGGAAAATCCACTGCCAGCTATGATACTCAACTAACCAACCAGCAACAACTGGACCAAGAGCTGGACCTAGTAAGATTGGAATCCCCATCATACCCATGACGGCCCCTACTTTACCTGGCGGAGATAAACGATAAATGAAAGCCATGGCAATCGGCACAACGACACCGCCGCCTAAGCCTTGAATAATACGGTAAGCAATCAACATTTCAACCGAGTTCGCTAACGCACAAAGACCGGAGCCAATTGTGAAGAGACCTACGGAGATTAGGAAAATTTTCTTGGCACCGAAGCGATCCGATAACCAGCCTGCCAACGGAATAACCGCGGCTTGTGCCAATGCATAACCAATGACCGTCCATTGGACGAGTGATAAGTTCAACAAATTGAACTCTTCTTGCAGCTTAGGAAGCGCAACGTTTACCGCTGTTCCATCCAAAATAACCATGAAAATACCAACGACAATCGCTATCAGCGGCCCCAAAATGCTGCGCATTGAAAACGGAGCTTCTGTTTCTTTCGATGTTGCTTGTGATGACATGTCATCCCTCCATCCGATTAACTACTCTCTTGTCTATCGTTGACCGTATATAGTATACCCTGTACAATACATATTGGCAGACATACACGAACATCAATAACTTCTTCTGCAAACGGACAGCTGTCCGTTTACAATCATGATGCTAACAGAAATTTCGTTTCTTTGTCAATAAGAACACAATAAATTCACATCTAATGAGGTGGTTACAGATGTCCATTCGTCATGAACGCAAGGACGCCATGGAAAATCGCCAATTAATACTTCAAACCGCCAAACAACTCTTTCAAGATTATGGCGTTCAATCGGTCAGCATGCATCAGATTGCCAAAACGGCGGGCATTGGACAAGCTACCCTCTATCGTAGATATGCGCATAAAGGAGACCTTTGCTTCGATGTTCTCCAGCATTATGGCAGGCAATTCATCAATGAGATTTTGTCATATCTGGAGAACCATCAGCAAGATACTCCCATTGATCGACTAAACGGTATTTTGGATCTATGGATCGATGCGATTGAGGAAAAAGCGGAGCTTATCGTTGCCATGGCATCTAAGATTGATTTGAAGTGCGAGGATGGCCGCGGCAACTTCTTCCTATCCCCTATGTACCATTTCATCCGCGATAAATTGTCGGAGCTTATTCACGAGTCCCTTGGACCTGCACAACAGCAGCTTGCGGATCCAGATTTTGCAGCACATACGATCATTTGCTCCATCTCACCTATCGGCTATTTTCATATCAAAAACGAAAAAAGCTATACGAAAGAGCATATGAAAGAGCATTATCGTCAGTTGTGCTGCTTACTTTTCAAAAGAGATTAGCTCTAACGGCCTAACGGCCTAACAAAGACCTCTCAATATTGTATTGAGAGGTCTTTCGTCGTTTCTATGTCGAATCTCTAAAGATTAATAGTAATACCGCGGCTTCTCTTGCAATTCGGATCTTTTTTGCAAGAAGCGATAGAACGCGCTTGCAGCCTGCGCTTTCGTCACTTCCTCCTGTGGTGAGAAGTAACCATCGCTGAGCGACATAATATTCAGTCCTACCACAATAGCGGCATCTCCCACGTGAGCCAGCTTCCCAGCATCCGCGAACTGACTGTTAAATACACCGTCAAATTTCGTCAGGCTGTGGTAACCAAGCGCCTTCACGATCAATTGTGCCATCGCTTCACGATCCATCGTAGCTTCCGGATTGAATTCTTTACCTACATCAAGCAACCCACGATCAACCGCATTTTCAACGTAGGCAAAATATTTGGAACCATTGCTCACATCAGCGAAGGACGCCGCGCGCTCTGCCCCGTAATAAATGCCCCCATTCCCGCCATTCATGGCGATAACCAGCATTTTGACCATCTCACCGCGCTTAATCTGTTGGTCTGGATTCACTTTGCCGTCCTTCACATCCAAGGCTTGATAATCAAGCATCAGTTGAAGTTCGTTTTGCGCCCAGTGGTCCTCAATATCACTCACTATGACCTTATCCAAGGAGATAACTTCACCTGATTGTGCACTGCGCCATTGACCGGATTGGGCATCCAGAAGGAAGCTCTCGCGATTCGGATTTTTGGAAATGAGGGAATATACGAGCTTCGCTTTCGATTCTCCCTTTTCATTCACCGCTGACATAGGAAGCTCCCCTGCTGCCATCATCAAACGATATTTCTCCATCGGCAAAGGGCCTAGTTTCCCATTGCTCTCCAGTACATAGCCGAGCTTCACATCGAACTGTGCCAGCCACAGATCCTTTGCCTTATCGATCGAAATGACCTCTGGCTTCTGTGCAGGATAAGCCACATCGCTTAGCGATACATAATAATTCGAGATCGCTCCTGTTTCACGGTCAATGCTTACCCGCACCTCTTCATTGCCCACAGCAACACCGTCGATGACGCGCTTATAGCTAATTTCCCATGTGCGCATTTGCTTCAGCATGTCCTCGGAATACTCCTTCTGAACATTAAGGACGAGTTGGTCCGTGGAAGCAGGAAGCTGTTCTTTGATGAAGTCCGTACTTTTCGAGATCGCATCCTCCAACGAAATCTTGCCCTCGATAGGCTTTTCGTTTTCATTGCTATAAGGTACGTAAAAATTGAAATTGATGATGGCCCCGGTTTTACTATTTACAGTTGCCCAAATGTTACTCCCCGAAATCATTTTCCCGCCTGCTGATGTATCCGTCGTTGCCTTGTTCCAGCTCATATTCCAGCTCGAGGATGTCTCGCCTGTTTCAGGATTTTTCGATTCATTATAATTAGCTTCTTGCAGCTTGTAGTCAGAGGACAGGTTAAACGTCGATACTGTCTTCTTAACTGCTTCTTCCTTCGTCAAATTCAAGGTAGCTGGCGGATTCGTTCCCAGCGGTTTATCGGTTAAAGGCTTATTACTGCCGTTCACGCTAGGAAGTGGGTTCCACACCTCTCCTGTTGCTGCATCCAATGCGAAACTATTCATCACATAAGCAATAATCGGAATTCGTTTGCCTTGGGTGTTATACGGGATTTGATACTGCAAGGAAAGCTCCGTTTTCTCACGGATTTGCTGGGCCGCCTTCTCTTTAGAAATTGGTGTACTCGTTTGATCAAAAGTCACCTTATCGTCCCAATTGTAATAATAGCTTATAATTTGACCGTCACCATTGACGTTGACATTAAGTCCATTCCCTGTGAAGGGGACTCCTCCTACGGATCGATCATAGCGGATATTATACTGATAATTGCCGTCAAGCGGTGTGCGGAACGCTTTTTCTACCGAATCATCGTAAAGAAGCTCCTTCTGCTTCTCTGGGTTTACTTTAGCGATGAATGCAGCAGCCAGCTCCTTCGCAGCTTGAAAATCCACCTTAGGCGGATACGATGGCTTATGGTCAGGATCATTGTCATTCATCGAATAGGCAGTCAAGGTTCCGTCCACGCCATTGATGGAGATATTGGCGGAGCCATAGAAGCGATCTTTTACCTTTTTCGTATAGCTGATGTTCCACGTAGGGGTATTTTGGCCATTCGCCCCATAGTACGCATTTAAACTGATCGATTGGAATGTATAGTCAGCGGGCAATGTTATGTAAGTTTTGGCACGTTCAAGTGCTTGTTCTTTGGTGATTTTGGCATCGAGCGCCGGGGTATCGACTTGTCCTGGGAAGGCAGGAGATGACATGGAGGCCGTTCCTGAACCGGAGGCCATTTCCGCCCATACCCCTGTCGGGGCAACCGAGAGCAACAATGTCGAAGCGAGTACCATCGTGCCTGCTTGTTTCAATAATTTCAAAGTCATCTTCCTCCTTAGTGTTCTCCATACAACATGTAGATTTACATGTCTGGCAGCTGCTTGGACGTGTCCAATTGCCATATATTACTTGACGGTGAATTCTGGAAAAAGGTTGCGTATTACTTAGAAAATTTTAACAAAAATAACCTTCTTCAAATAAGTGCGATGCCAAAAAAAACACATGCTTGAGCATTCGTTGAACGAATGATCCTGCATGTGTTAATTTTGATTAGATGAGATCAAGCTATTGCTCGGATTTGGCATTTTCTTGGCTAAGCATCTGCATTAAATCCTTCAGCTCACCCTGCGTTAGATTCCGCCATTTTCCTACCTTCAAATTGTCTAATTGAATATGCATGATGCGAACTCGCTGGAGACGTACGACACGATACCCAAACGCTTCGCACATCCGCCGAATTTGCCGGTTCAGACCTTGCGTGAGAATGATGCGAAATACACGTTCATTTACTTGCACAATTTCGCAAGGCTTCGTCATTGTGCCCAGTATTCGCACGCCACTCGACATACCTCGCAAAAACATCTGCGTAATCGGTCGATTCACCGTCACAATATATTCTTTATCATGATTGTTCTCCGCACGGAGGATCTGATTCACAATATCCCCGTTATTCGTCAGCAGGATGAGCCCTTCCGAGTCCTTGTCCAATCTGCCGATAGGGAATATACGCTCAGAATGCCCCACGAAATCCACGATATTCCCTTTAATATGTGCTTCCGTTGTGCTAGTGATCCCCACAGGCTTGTTAAGCGCAATATACACATGCTCTTTCTTCTCGCCGATCGCACGACCATCTACCTTAACTTCATCGCCAGGGCCAACCACACTGCCCAGTCCAGCAATTTCACCATTGATTGTCACACGCCGTGCTTCGACCCACTTGTCCGCTTCACGTCTGGAGCACACGCCGGTTTCACTAATAAACTTATTAATTCTCATGCTCCGAAATTCCCTTCTATCCCGTCTTCATTTGAACTCAATACCTTCTATTATGCTGGATTCGGTGAGACGGTTCAAGTCGCCTCGGCAAACAGTCCAAAGCTAACGGCGAACATATTAATTTTATATTTCAAAAATGATATGAATTGACAGGTAGATTCATCCACACCGTATCTCTGAATCTAGCATTTACTAGAGAAGAAGGAGGGATGACCCATGAGCGCAAAAAAAGCAAGAATCGTTAGAGCCGTTTCCACACCTCTAAAAGCGAATCGCAAAACAGACTTAGGCAACGGGTTCCAACGCTTCTTTTTCAATCGTACGATCTCGGCGAACACCTACTTTACCTTCACATTCAGAGGCGGAGCCTACAAACCGATAAGTGGCGGATTTTTTATTTCGAGTCAAAACTCCTTGCCTGCTTACGCAACTAGCTTTTACAACCAAAGCGACACCGTTTATATTATCACCGTGTACAACCCAACCATTTTCACACGTGCCATCTCCTTTACATTCGTAGCTAAGCTGTAATAGGGGACATAAGAAAATAGGTAACTAGGACGACCCCTCAAACCAGACAAGGTGGCGGGGTTTTCTTCATTATGTACTTTGTTGGTATACTGGGGAAAAGAAATACATACCGAAGGAGCATAAAGATGCATTTTTTATTATTAGGTGCTACTGGCCGTGTGGGACAGCGTGTGCTTGACCACGCATTGCAGGACGGTCATGAGGTGACTGCCATTGCGCGCAGCATCGACAAAGTAACTCTGCGATCTGATCGACTCACCTTATTAAAAGGTGATGCTTGTTCCGCAGCGGATCTTGAGCGTGCCATGACCGGCGTAGAAACGGTCATAAGCTGTCTTGGCACCGATGGAGGCACAGTGCTGACCGAGGCGACGCCCCTGCTCATCGGGGCGATGAGGGCTGCAGGCGTGAGCCGCGTGGTCACCGTCGGCACAGCCGGCATCCTGCAGAGCCGCGAGCATTCGGGGCTGCTGCGCTTTGAGGCGCCGGACACGCGGCGCTCCTCGACTCGCGCAGCCGAGGAGCACCGCACGGCGTGGGCGCTGCTCGCCGCGTCGGGCCTGAGTTGGACCGTCGTGTGCCCAACGTATTTGCCCGACGGCGAAGCGCAGGGTCAGTTCCGCGCGGAGCGCGACTTCTTGCCGGACGGCGGAACGTCCATCTCCGTCGGCGACACCGCGGCGTTCACCTACCGCGTCGCGGTGGAGGGCGCGTACATAGGCTGCCGCGTGGGGTTGGCGTATTAGAGGGGGGCGATTGAACAGGAGGGCGATTAAGTGCGAATTTTTAAAACAATGTTGTCTGTATTATTACTAACATTATTTTTGGTCGGTTGTTTAGACTCTGATAAATCGCCAAACAAACGAACGGATATTGTTTCAACAGAGAATCAAACTAAAACAGTCACAAAAGAACAACTAAAGCAAATTTCACCCAAAATGACTTATGAAGAAGTAATAGGTATATTGGGTGATAGTAAAGATATTGGGTCAGGAAGATTTATAAAACAGTATCAAGATAAAGATGGAGAGCTGTTTACATTAAACTATGGAAGTTCCAAAGATATCATAAGTGACGAAGAGTATAAAAAGCTGCAAAGTTTGATTACAAAATAGCGTTGGAGTTCTTCGCCGGAGTTTGCATTAGTCCGATATTTCCGAATTAACACGAGAAATTACTGTGAAAGAAGAACATTAGTCAGATTCTGCCGAACTAATTGCCCTTTTTTTCTGGAGGGAGGGTCGTTAGGTCGGTTTAGTTGGGCTATCTAGGACTAAATAGCATTTATTGATACGGACAGTGAGATTAGTTCGACAATTTCGGACTAATAGGTGCCTGGGGAATAATACGACCCGAGCTAGTCGAAAAAATCTGAGGATTAACACGCAATCGTTGGTGCATTTCCCTCTACACACAAAAAAACGGATGAGCGCCAATTGGCACCATCCGTTTTTTACTACATCTAATTAGTTGTTTCTTGCCTTTGACAACTCTTTCAAATTAAGCCCAGAGACCACGATTCCGACGAAACGGAATACGTACCCGAGCAAAGGAATGAGACTGAGGAACGCTAAGGCAATGTTGATGATGTTTTTCAGCGTAGTCCCATTACCCGTAAGGAAGGCTATTACTAGATTGACGAAGACAAGTGGGATGACCCACTGGCACGACACTGCATACACAAATGGGATTAGACCAATTAAATACCCAACGGCAATCGCAATCTCGGAAAGCAACTGCACCAAATTTAACAAACGTTTCGTATCGGAACGCATAGACGACTCCTCCATTTCGTGCAAATCTGAATTGGTTTCATTGTAGCATATTGGAAAGTCGGAGTCGTTAGCCTTTTGTCGAGTTTCGTCCACGACTCGCGACCTAGTCGTTACGCCCAAGCACACCGCCTACCAACGGCTCGGAAACTGCGTCCTCCGCAGCCGCAGCAATCTCCGGATGTCCAGCCTGCAGCTGGTACATTTGGTAGTACCGCCCGAGGAGCCCCATGAGCTCCTCATGATTGCCACGCTCGACTATCTCGCCGTGGTCTAGGACAAGAATGAGGTCGGCGCTGCGGATCGTCGACAGTCTATGAGCAATGATGAAGGTGGTCCGCCCCTTCTTCAACACATCGAGCGCGGCCTGAATGATGGCCTCGGTCTCGGTGTCGATGGAGGCCGTCGCCTCATCGAGGATCAAGATCGCCGGGTCGAACGCCAGCGCCCGGGCAAAAGAGATCAGCTGCCGCTGCCCAGCAGACAGCGTGCTGCCCTTCTCGATAACGGGCTCATCGAGGCCGTGCGGCAGCGCACCAAGCATTTCCGCTGCGCCGACCTCGCGCAGCGCCGCCTCCACCCGTTCCCGGGTGATGGACGGATCGTCCAAGGAGACATTGGACGCAATCGTCCCCGTGAACAGGAACGGGTCCTGCAGCACGATGCCCATGTGCTGACGAAGCTGCTGCTTCGATAGCTCGCGGATGTCGCGGCCATCTACCGTGATGCGGCCTTCGCTGACCTCATAGAAGCGGAAGAGGAGGTTCAGGATCGAGCTTTTGCCTGAACCAGTGTGCCCGACGAGGGCAACGGTCTGCCCTTGCCCTGCCTGAAAGGAGATGTCCTTCAGCACATCTTCCCCTTCTTTGTATGCAAAGCGAACGTGCTCGAAGCTCACGTTGCCCTTGTAACGCGCCGTTTTTTCCGCAACAACGTCTATCCCTTTTTCATCCAACAACTCAAACACACGGTCCGCCGACACCAATGCGCGCTCCAAATTCGGCAGCTGATTCACGATACCTACCATCGGATGGAACATTCGGTTGAGGTAATCAACGAAGGCGTAAAGTACGCCAATGGTAATCAAGGTATTCAGCGAACTGCCGCCGACATACCAGATCAAGCCGAAAAAGAACAAGTTCCGCACCACGTTCATCAGATTATGAGAGGTCAAGGAATTCAGACTGAGCAGCTTATTTTGGTACCGCGTATATTCCTCATTCAGAATTTCGAACTCTTCGGTCGTTTCCTTTTGCCGGCGAAAAGCACGAATGATCGTCATTCCTTGAATCGCCTCATTGATCATCCCGTTGATCGCGCTGATGCGCTCCCGGATTTCGTGATTGATCGTGGAAGCATACTTCCGGTAAACGATAATCCATGCGACCAGCATCGGGATAATCGGCAGCGTGAAGAGGGCCAAACGGTAGTCTAGTATGAAAATAGCGGCGATAATACCAATGATGTAGATCGTACCTGTAAAAAAGTTCGCCAACACCTGCACATACAGATCCCGAACAGACTCGGTGTCATTCGTGATGCGTGAGACGACTTTGCCCGCAGGCTGATTATCAAAATAGTTGATCGGCAGTCGCTGGATTTGCGCGAACACGTCCCTGCGCATGCGCTGAATGATGCGGTTCGCCGCGGATTGAAGCAAAAACTTCTGCCCGTACGTAAGGCCCGCTCCCACGAAAATCAGGATCACATAGAACCCCGCCAGCGTCATTAAATCCGCCCATTGCGGCTTATAAAAGCTGTACAGCTCTTGCACGCTCAGCCGTTTCACCACATATTCGGCTTGCTTCGTATCTTGAGTCACGAGCAGCTTGCCCTCTTCCGTAAGCTTGCGTACGCCATCCCAAGGAAGGGCCTGATCTAACCAGACGAACTTGCCCCCTACTTGTAAAATCCGAACCTCTTTCCCTTTCGGCTCGCCTTCTGCGAAGTTATCACTCCGCTTATAGAAGGTTGACCCGAAAGCCACTGCCTTCTCGCTCTTCGTCGCGGACTGAGTCTCAAACCATGGCTTCTCGATGCCGAGAATGTGGGTGTCGATCATATGCTTCGCAATGAAAGGACCCGCAAGCTCGGTCGCAACAGCCAAGGATAAGAATACTAGCGCTATGAGCAAGGTTTGCTTGAATTTTGCTGCGTATTGGAACAACCGTTTGCCGGTTTGTTTGGTTATTTTTGTTGATTTCATTGATTTCGTTGTTTCCGTTTGTTTCATCAGGAGTCTCACCTACTTTTCTTTTGTTTCTTCTATTTAGAGGTTGGATTTCACTTCGGGTTACCCAACCGTCTGCTCTTCAAGTTGCTGCCGATCATACTGCTCTTTATACCAGCCGCCAAGCGCAAGAAGCTGCTCGTGCGTGCCTTCTTCGATGATATAGCCCTCATCCAGCACAACAATCCAATCGGCATGCTGCACGGCGGAGAGTCGGTGCGTGGTGATCAGGGTTGTTTTGCCCGCACGCTCGGAGCGAATGCCGCGAATGATCTCGGCTTCGGTCTTGGCATCTACCGCAGAGAGAGCGTCGTCGAGCAGGAGTATCTCCGGATCGACATACAGTGCCCGCGCGATGGATACGCGCTGCTTCTGGCCGCCGGATAAGGCGACGCCTTTTTCCCCGACGAGTGTTTGCAAGCCTTCCGGCAGGAACTCGACGTCCTTGCGGAAGGCAGCTAGATCAAGCGCACGCAGCAGTTCTTCTTCGGTGCCTTGCCCTTTGCCGAACATGATGTTTTCGCGGACGCTTTTGGAGAAAAGAATCGGCTCCTGCGGCACATAACCGATCCAGCTATGGAGCGTGTCGATCGCGATCTCTTCGATAGGTGTATCCGTAATCGTGATCGCGCCTTGACCGACAGGGTACTCGCGAAGCAGCTGCTTCAAAAGCGTTGTTTTGCCGCTGCCTGTTCGGCCGACAATGCCGAGCGTTTGTCCGCGTTCTAAGCGGATCGTCATTTTGACCAAATTATCAATGGATGAGGACGGGTAACGGAAGGTTACATGTTCAAAATGGATGGAATCCGGCTTCATCTGCGTCACCGCATTAGGCACTTCTTTGACATCAGGCTTGTAGCCAAGGGTCTCGTTGACACGATCTAGTGATGCGTTACCTCGCTGCATAATGTTCATCAGCTCACCTATCGCAAACATCGGCCAAATCAGCATACCCAAGAAGGTATTGAAGGACACGAGCTCTCCAAGCGTCAGCTCACTGTGGAACACAAGATAGCCTCCGTAACACAGCCCGATCAGGTAGGAAATCCCTACGAGAATTTTGACCGTTGGTTCAAAAAGAGCGTCAATGACCGCTACGGCGATATTTTTACGATAAACGTCGTCCGTCATCGTCGCGAAATTGTGTTCACTTGCTTTCTCCTGTACAAAAGCACGGATAACCCGCACACCTGCGATCGTTTCTAGCACACGATCGTTCATTTGCCCAAATGCATCCTGCGCAAGGATAAACCGCTCGTGGATGCGACCCCCATAGATCGTAATGGCTACAGCCATAATTGGAAGTGGCAATATCGAGGCCAAGGTCAGCTTCCAGCTAATGAAGAACCCCATCATGCTCAGGATCGTTAACATGAACAGCGTGGAATCCACGAAGGTCAAAATCCCAAACCCAGCTGTTGTCGACACTGCTTGCAGGTCGTTCGTGGCCCTCGCCATGAGATCTCCTGTGCGGTTGCGCTCATAGAATGTTGGCGTCATCTTCAGCAATTGCCGAATAAATCGAGAGCGAAGCACGCGCTCCAATACGAAGGCGCCGCCGAACAGCTGGTACAGCCAAATGTAAGACAGCCCGTAGCTAACGACGATGAGTACACCCCAAAAGACGAGCAATTGAACCATTTTGGGCCCCGTTAAGGTGCCCATGTGTATCCCATCAATCGCATAACCAATCAGCTTCGGCGGCAAGACATCAATGATACCTACAATGATAAGGAGCCCTATGGCGATTGTGTAGCGTTTCCAGTTCATTCGGAAAAACCAAGCTAATTTTTTTAATACAGTAAACATGCGTTCTTGTCACTCCTCTCCACTGGTGCAATAGACACCTAAAGACGCAAAAAGACATACCGCACGCAGCGATATGCCTTCTATGAAACAGAAAAGCGCTCGTTACGAACTCCTCGTAACCCGCGCTTCACAACATTACGTATAGGAAGGGGTGCTAGCAGCCGAGCATGCCAATTTAAATGCTCGGGCCAACCAGCGGGTTACCATCTATGAAATTAGGTTGGACATGTGTCCACTTATGATGTGCGTGAAAACCAATTACCATAATATCCATTGTGAAACCCCCCTTTGCGTTAATGAGTTGGGCACATCATGTGCCTGCCAACTTTTCCAAAAGATGCCTTTTCAAACCTTACAGGGTGATCTTACCATCCCTCTTCTGAACGTGTCAATCGGAGAAAAAGACTATAACGGAACTATCAGAGCCCGACATTTCCGATGTCTATACTCGTGATGATCGGCATTCCAACTGTCACACATGTTTCATAATCAACGCGCATATGGATAGATTAGGCGTTCATCACACCTCAAAGGAGTGCATGTACATGGTCGATCAAGTGTTTGCGTTGATGGGGTGGATTGTGGCATTCGGAACGATCATAGGCGGGGTCATTGCGGCTATTGCCAGGTTTGTCTCGAGGGACTCGACACAGTATGACATGGTTTTTTTGTGGGACAACCGGTATACGTTGGAGGAGTTAGAGTTGGAGTTAAAATGAGAGAGAGAGGGTATCCCTAAAGCCTTGTATATGGCGAGGGTCCCTCTCTCTTCGTGAATACAGCTGTGAAGCATGCAATAATGCAACCTTTTTCATCGAATTAACCTCTCGATCTGAAATGGCTGAACAAGAACTCTAGGTATTTGTAAAAAACAAAGGAGCTAAGCGCAAGTACACGCTTAGCTCCTTTTCCATGCCATTTCGGCTACGCCTCCGGCACAGCCAGCAAATCCCGTTTTTCAAATTCGGCAATAACCTTGAATTGATCACCATCAATGTCAATCGTGAGCGTGCCACCTTGTAGCTCAACGATGCTCTTGGCAATCGCGAGACCAAGGCCGGAGCCTTCCGTTAAGCGGGACTCGTCGCCGCGTTTGAAGCGTTCGAACAGCTCTTCTACGCCAAAATTAAGCTCATGCGTCGAGATATTCTGAATGATGAAAATGACGCGCTCATTATTTTCCGTCAACGTGACGTAGACACGCGTTCCTGGCAAGGCGTATTTCAAGGCGTTGCCGATAAGGTTCTCGAAGACGCGCCATGTTTTTTTGCCATCCAGCAGAGCATACATATGCGGGCTTTGCACGTTTACTCGGAAGGACAGCGAGGACGCCTCGATTTTGTCGCTGAACTCCGCCAAGGCTTGCGTCAGCAGGGCGGAGACGTCGACTTTTTCCCAATAAAGCTCCGTTGCTCCGCTTGCCATCTTCGACGCCTCGAAGAGATCTTCGATGAGTACCTTGAGCCGCTGCGTTTTCCTATCTAGCACTTCGAGATAGTGGGTGGATTGGTCAGCGGACAAGCCTTCCTTTTTAAGCAAATCGACATAATTGATAATTGAGGTTAAGGGTGTTTTCAAATCATGGGAAACATTCGTAATCAGCTCTGTTTTGAGACGATCGCTGACGCGTTGTTTCTCCAGTGAAAGCTGCAAGCCGTACTTCATATTGTTAATGTTCATCGCCATGCGGGACAGCTGGCCTTTTCCTTTGGCAGGCAAGGTCACATCGAAGTTGCCTTGCGACATTTGTTCCACGCCGTTGATGATGGCACGAAGCTGCTTAATCTTCCGCATCATGTAAGGCAGTACGAAGAGAAGGAACATGATGTACCAAGCAAATGTAAAGACGATAACAGCCTCTTCCCCACTCGAAGCAACCACACATACGGGCAAGAAGCCCATGATCGCGATGATCGCCATAAAGACTAACAATTTGAAACGCAAACCTCGTTGCTCAAGGGTATCTTTAACAGTTTGCCAGAACGACGCAGTTAAGCTAGCGCTCCACTCCTGGGCAAGAGCTTCCGGATGTCTAAGCAGTGCGACTGCACCACGAAGGCCGCTGTACACAATAACAAGTAATGCGGAAGCGATGAGGACAATGATTATTTGATATAGGCTTATATAGGTCGGGGACCAGTAATAAAGCTCCGATTCCATGACGATACCGAAGAGCGCAGCAGCAGCGATAAAGGTTGCCCAAGCCCGAACATCGAGCGGGAAGCGTTTCCTTATCCCCGTTTGGATATCGATTAGCGTCATGTCATCGGCACGATATTTTCTTGCAAAGTAGGTTAGCGCGATTGTAAGAATCACAAGTGCTGCGAGCAAGTAAACCGTTGCTGTCGCTTGATTCTTCATGGACTGGAATGAGAGATAACCCGATTGAATAATGCCCGAGCCTTGCGAAGGGTTCAAGATGTAGTACGTAGCGTTGACCTGATCAATGTTCATTAAGTACGACATTCTGTTCGGTTCATCTAGTTTGGGTAATGTCAGTGTATACATGAACGCCTGCTGATCCCGCAATTTTTGCAGCTCTTCAGGCGCGATATTGCTATAGGTTTCGCCGGTTTTTAAATTTTTCACGACGTAGTAAAGCGATTTGAGACGGTTATCCAGATTCGTCTTGGCTGACAAGAATTGCTTTTGCTTAGCCGCAATTGCCGCCTTAAGCTTTTGTTCAAAAGCAGCATCCTTCTCCTTATTTAACTCCGCTATTTTCGCGTCTCTTTCAGCTTCCAACCGATCTACGTCTGCATTGGTTTCATGATTGCGAGCCGTGTCGATACGCGATCTGTACTTCTCTTGCAAATTGATGAGACGATCCTGTATGGTTCGTTCTGCTTCACGCTTCACCGTATAATATTCATTATCGCCGAGCTGCTCTTCCGGTGTTTTCTCACTAAAATGCGGAGCCTCCAGATGAACCAACTGAATGTTCTGATAGACGGAATTCATTTCCCTGGCGAATGTCCCGCTTTTGAAATAGGCGTCCTCACCCAAGTAAACGCTGTTCTTATACACATTCGATGCCGCGAATAAAGTCAATGTCCACATGATGAAAACACCGACTAGCAGCACAAGCGAGATTGATTTACTTCTCCATTTTATAGCCAACACCCCACACCACCTTCAAATATTTCGGATCCTTCGGATTGATTTCAATTTTCTCGCGAATTCTGCGTACATGCACAGCTACGGTATTCTCGGCGTTAAAGGCGGGATCTTTCCAAACCTTTTCATAAATGTCATCGATGGAAAATACGCGCCCTTTATTCACCATCAACAGCTCCAAAATTTTGAATTCTGTTGGGGTCATGCGCACATCCTCGCCATCGACCGTGACTTCCTTGGTGACTTGATTGAGCACAAGACCGCGGACGCTTAATTCCTCGTTTGCCGCCTTTTCCATCGTTCCAAAGGGGCCTAGTGTTGTGTAGCGTCTTAACTGCGACTTCACTCTAGCGATGAGCTCTAGCGGATTGAATGGCTTCGTTAAATAATCGTCAGCGCCGACATTGAGGCCCACAATCTTGTCCGTATCCTCTGTTTTAGCGGAAAGCATCAGAATCGGGACATTGCAGCTCTCTCTAATCTTGAATGTCGCTTGGATCCCGTCCATCTTCGGCATCATAATATCGAGGATGATCAAATGGATCTCCTTTTCCTCCAGCACACGCAGCGCTTCCAAGCCGTTGTTCGCTTTGCTGACTTCCATCCCCTCGCCTTTCAAATAAATCTCAATCGCTTCCTGAATGTCGATATCGTCATCGACCACAAGCACTTGGTATTTCGTCACGTCCACGCACCCTTTTTCTTCATCTCACTTCAACCCACCGTACTAGCCTAATGATAATAGACACTATTTACAAAATTGCTATTAAAATTCTTACGAAATTATGAAGACAAGGCTGACAAGCTGTTCACTTTATTAGTGTAGCATGGAATGATCCCTTAAAAAAATGCCAAAAAAGCCGTCTCCACTGTAGTTGTTATCTACGGGATACGGCTTTTCTCCATGGTTATTACGTTATTCGATCGTGTCCAGCCTTGCCTTATCCTCATCCAAGGAATCCATGGCTTGCTGCACTGCAGGGCTATCCGATTGGAGACATGCCTGCGCTACGGCATTTTCCGCCTTGGCAATTGCATTGTGAGCTTCTTCCGTCGTTTGCGCTGTCGGGTGAGACAAGGCATGATTTACGGCTTGGTGAACATTATCAACGGAATTTTGTGCAGATGAGATCGGATTTTGCGATTGCAAACTGGAGTCTGTTTTTGTCATATCGTGTTCGCTACCTCCTCGTCAAAATGTACAGTACAACCGCTATCATGAGATATTTAGCCTTATTTTATACACGGCGACCTAAAGCTTTTCTTTTGATAGAATGGTAGTACGTTAATCATCATTCATACTGAAAAGGAGATGCGTCATGGCCGTAACACCAAAGACTCTAAGAACATGCCCCAAAGGGCACAAGTATCATAAAAGTACAGATTGTCCGACCTGCCCAACATGCGAAGAAGAAAAAAGACCCGAGAACGGATTTCTCTCCCTACTCTCAGCCCCCGCAAGACGAGCGTTGGAAAACAACGGAATAACGACGTTGCAACAACTCTCGACGTATAGTGAAAAAGATATTATGAAATTTCACGGTATGGGACCCGCAACTTTACCTAAGCTTAGGACTTCTTTGCAGGAAGCAGGGTTAACCTTCAAGGACTAAATACGAATAGCCTTCCCCATATAAAAGCGGTAGATTAGGAGCTTTTGCTCGTCCTAGTCTACCGCTTTTTGCGTTCGTTATTTCGCTGGAGCGGCAGGAGGGTTGGCTCCTTGACCGCCTTGTTGACCGCCTGCACCAGGGCCACCACCGCCAGGGCCACCCTGCATCATGCCAGGACCGCCTTGCATATCACGGTGTACCATTTTGCCGCCAAGATGTCCTGTGTAGCTCACCAGAATCACTACCACCAGAGAAGCAACGAGGAAGATCGGGTTGCGACCAAGCTCGAGCTTTTTCCAAATGAGCAACCCAACGCGTACAGCGGCTAGCACAATAGCAGCGAACATCGTTAGCTTTGCGTAAAATTCATGAGAGTGGGCAAGCGTATTCCGTGACTCAGGTCCCGTCAGAACACCGGCAATCGCGCCAAGCGCCCCAACAACAAGGCAAAGCATACCGGCTGCGTGCCAATCCTTCTTTTTAGAAATAAGGGCCGCGACATCAAAAACAAAGCTGAAAATTAATAGTGCAATCGGAACGTGAGTAAATATAAAATGTAGATTTTTCATTATGTAGTCCATGCTATTCTCTCCTTCGTATCTCGGAAAATAGTTACACTACAAATCGTAGTGTAAAATGCAGAGGTTGTCAATTCTTTTCAGACAAGCTCCCAAATATGATAAAAAGGGCTTACTTAGATAAGCCCCATTACTAATATGAAAATGAGTACAGACATCGCTAGTCGAAAAAGCGGCCAGCGTAAGGTTACTTTCCTCTGTGGATCCAAAATATGCTGAATGCGCACATTCATAGACGTCTCTGCAAAAGAAGCATGCGAGAGCGGAAACCGCGGCTTCGTTGTTTGCTTGAGCAGCTTAAGCAGCGCACTGCCTAAGTCCGTGGCTTGCTCCATCCGTTCGATCGCATACTTATCCGCGCGGAGCTCAATCATCATGGGATATTTGTGTGCAATCCATTCAAAAATAGGGATATATCGCATCGACTTCGAGATCAGCGCAAGCAGGAAAATAGCCGCGGGATCTCTGTGCTGTACATGGCATTTCTCATGCTCAATAACTGCGCGAAGCTCGTTAGGCTCCAGCATGTCCATAAGTCCCGTCGAGACGAGTATGCGCGGCTTCCACAAGCCAATGGTCATGGCAAGGGGAGCCTTATAGCGGACGATTTGAAGTTGCTGCTGTGTCAGCTCGAAGTTCTCGGCATACTCAGAAGAAAGTGCAGCGTCATGATATTTCTTCACGAGCTTATTCGCCTTGACCACATCATAGCCATGCTTGACGGCAAGCCAAACCATCGACCCCATCGTGTAGAGGATCAGCCCATTCACTAAGGTCATAGGTACAGGGCCAGGCACGTGCAGATAGTGAAAGAGAATGAGACACAAATCAAATAGATTGTGAGAAGGTCTCCAGTGAAACAAATGCCCTAGGAGGAAGGCAACCATCTGCCATACAATCGTGCCTCCGATCACCAGTGCAGCCGCGTACAGCCATTTGAACCGCGATTCTGTCATCGTTATCGATCCTTTTTTAGAAGTAGAATGTGCTGCTCCAACTGGTCAAGTAGCTCAGGGTCAACTTTATCGAGCGCATCAACCATATGGGTAACCGCTAATGAGCCGAATTGTTCAATGAGGTCATACGTCAGCTCTTTGGATTGCGTTTCCATGAACTCTTCGATGGTCACAACCGGCTTATAATGAAACGATCTGGCAACGGAGTGCTTCTGTAAAATCTTTTTGTCCACAAGACGGTTCATCACCGTCATTACGGTATTGAAATTGATCGCTTTGTCTTCATCGAGCTTCTGTTGGACGTCTTTGATCGTCATTTCTGAGGAGCTGTTCCAGAGAATTTCCATGATTTTGGACTCTAGAGGACCGAAAAAGCGGTTAAGTCCACTTTCCTTTAATTTAAAGTTTTGCATTTTCACGTTAGGCCACACTCCTTACACTATAGATTGTAGTGTGCGCAAAGGGAGGAAGTCAAGAATCATCACGCTGCGTGCGGAAAACCTTTTGACATCTGGAATAAAAGGCGATATACTACTTACATAAAGTTAGTTATTAAATATAATATAGTTAAGGAGTGATTCTCATGAGCATTCATATATATTCGGTTAGTGAGCAGGGCGTCGGAGCATTTGATGGCGGAAAATTCGTCGAACAACGGGCCATCAGCTTCCCCGGCGAAAAGACAGCGGTAGATCGTGTCGGCCCTCTATTCTACTGGGCATGGGGCAAAGCATCCGATGTATCGGAAATCGGCATGCATCCGCACAAAGCGTTCGAGATCGTCACTTACGTGATCGACGGGCTCGTGGAGCACCGCGACTCCCTCGGTTCCTTGGAAACCGTGACGAACGGAGGCGCGCAAGTGATTCAAGCAGGCTCGGGCGTTTATCACTCTGAGGCCTTCCGCAGAGCGGGCAGCGAGGCGATGCAGATTTGGTTTGAGCCGCATTTGAGCGATACCGTAAAGAAGCCAGCTACCTACAACCAATATGAGCATGAGCGGTTTCCGGTTAACGAGCAGACTGGAGTTACGCTAAAAACCGTGATCGGTGGAGACGCACCCATCCAGCTGGATACAGATGTACGGATGTATGATTGGGAGCTTGCGCCTGGCGCGGCATTCAGCTACAGCTTGGAACCGGGACGCAAACTGGCGTTGCTTGTGATTCGCGGGGAAGGTGCGGGGGAAGTTGGCGCGGCGGGGCAGGAGCAAGGGCTAGAGCAAGGTCAAGGGCGCAAAACCTTGTCCCACAAGGATTTTGTAGTGGCTCAAGCGACGGGTGAAGGCGAAGCCCTTCACTTGCAGGCCGGCAGTGAGCAAGCGTTACGCATCATTGCGATTGATGTGCCTGAGAATCCAGGCTATGCGTTGTATCGGAAGTAAGACTCTGTTGTACATGCACCACCCAGTCCATATGGATTGGGTGGTGTTCTATTTGTAGGACCCGCCTACCTTTTCTAGAAGAAACCAAATTGACACGTTCGTCTCGCATCCAGTATGATCAAAGGAATTACATTGATAACGATAATCATTATTACACATTGGAGCGTGCTGACGATGCCCATCGAGACGAACGTCGATTTTTCGCTAGTTGAACAGTATTTTCATATTTCACCTAAAGGAATGGAAGAGCCCCTCCTGCACATTCCAGGACGGCAGCTTTTAGATGGACCGACGATGCTAGGCATCCTGCAGCAAGGGCAAACATTGCTCCGCGGCAAAGGGTTGGACATTTCAGCGTCGTACTTGGGACTCACACTTTTTAACCTAGTGGCTACGATCCAGCTATTCCTTGCCCAGTATAATCAGTGGTTAGATATCGAGCTAGACCATATTGCGCTTGATATCGAGAATCATGGCGACCATGCGCATGTCGGATATAAGATAGTAAATGTTCAGTGGAAGGAAGCTCCGACTGAAGATCGTGATCTATTCATCGAGTTGGAGATGCGCTCACTTTTCACGAACCTCATAAGCCCCGTTATTGCCGTTATCGCTGAACAAGCGAAAGTGAACCAAGCCATGATTTGGAACCAATTTGCGGCACGAATGACATTTGTTCGTGATTATGTGCTGGAAAATGACCCTCGTCCACAAGTCCGCGAACAATTCATCTCTGACTACGAGGTGTTGACGAAGCAATTGACGCCAGACGTTTTTGGCCGTAAGATAAATCCTTTCGTCCATGAGCCGAAATACATAGATAGCCCTTATCAAGAAGGCAAAAAAATTCTCATGCGCTCCTCCTGTTGTATGTATTACCGCCGCGAAGAAGGAACGAAGTGCTTCAGTTGCCCGATCCTCAAGGAGTCGCAGCGTGAGGAGATGTTCATTGAAATCAAAAGTAAGCAAGAAAGTGCAGCTACTGCTGGTTAACCGACATTAAATATGAAAGCCCCCGAGATCATTCTCGGGGGCTTTCCACTTATTTCCCGCCCGCACCGTTCACAAAGGTGAACGAAGCAAACGCCTTCTCCAACCGCGCCACATTCGCGTCGGTGCTGACTGCAGCATCGATACGAAGCGTCACCGTGTACGTGACTTGTTTACGATTAAACAAATAGACCGTTTCGGTATACGGAATGTGCTCCTTCGAGTAGCTCACCGTATACTTCTTCGCTTTCACATCACCGAAAAGCGTGACATCCTCTGACGTGTACGTGTAGTCACTATCATTGGAATGACTTTCCTTCTGCTCGTCCTCAGCATCTTTCAACACCTCGGCGTAGGCCGTTTTGCTGTCTGTCTCTACACGCAAGTAACCACCTGTGAAGGTGAAGGTCTTCGTCGCCTGATCGTTGCCATCGTAAGGGCGATTCGTTGTCCAAATTTCAGGGATACGCAAGGTGTAGTTAAACTTCTCGTTCTTGTACAAAGCAGTACGATTCGGATCAGCAAGTTCATCAAGATCCTGAATGAAGCCAAGCTCCCCATCCATCGTCTCTTTATCCACCGAGATCGACGCCACCACGTTATCCCAAATCTTCTCCAGCTCATCACCTTGATCATCTTGCGGATAGGTCATTTGAACTTCATATTTGTACTTGTCTTTGATGAAAAAGAGTGAACTCCCTGCATACCACTCATCCCCTAAGGAACTCGCAAAGCCAACCTTCCATGCAGGCACACCATCTACGGTAACTTCCTCCGGCTTGTCCACACGGCGATAATCCGCCGTATATTGCGCTTCAAACTCATCAATCTCCCGATCTACCCAATCCTGAAGGGTATCCCCTGAAGACGCTGAGGTCACATTCACATGAACCGTTTGCGAGTAATCGTCATTATAAAAGGATGTGCTGCCACGATGACCCTGCTCCCAAGCCGCAGGCAAATCGATCGATAACCCGTACTCACTGGTGTACGTCACGTCGTCGGAACTAAACACGGAGATATCCTTGAGTGAGTTATCGGCTGGATTAAATGCAAGCTTAAAGCTGTCCAACAGATCATTATAGCTATTTTGTTTGGAACGATTCGTATACTGTTCTTTGGTTACGAATAGTTGCACGGTGTACAAGCGACCGCCATACTGGTAACCTCGTGTCTGAATATAGCCGTCTTCTCCTGAACGGCTTACGATTTTGGCATAAGGACTGTCTGCACGCTTCACGTACTGACGCTCCAGAATCGTTGCGCTATCCGCGTAACCCGAATACTCGCTGTCATCCCCACCGGCTACTTTGTTCAATAGCGCAGATGGCGACAGCTCATCACTTTGATCGCTATCGACGCGAATGGAAAGCGCGAATTCACCCTTCGCATCAACGAAGCTTGCCGAATCGCCGTCGTCCGATTGTTGTCTTTTGACTAGACCAGCCGGGTATTTCATGGACCAGCCGAAGTGGCTGTCGCCAATCTTCGTTTTGCCGCTGTCCGCGTCCAGAGAGCTCCCCTCTGTATCCTCGGTTAACGTCGCTTCAGCGCTGTGCAGCTCACCTAGCTTGACCGTTTTGGTAAGCGTCGTGCTTCCCGACTGCAGCTTAATATCCACCGATTGGCCTGGTAAATAAGTTTTAATCGCCTCGTTATAATCCACGAGTGTTTTAACCGAATTAGGACCGACGGAAAGTAAGACTTCGTCTTGTTCAACCCCTGCCTCAGCAGCGGGCGAATCCGCGTCCACGTAAGCCACTCTTAACCCCGTTGAGCTTGGCAGGCCTACAACAGCCTCCCAGCTTTCTTCCAATTCGAGCCCTGTGTAGGCGCGCTTCACTTTGCCATACAGTTCAAAATGCTTCAACACATACTTCACGGTATCCACGGGAATCGCAAACCCGAGATTTTCCACGCCAATATCGGCATATTTCATCGTATTAATCCCAATGACTTCGCCCTTCATATTGATCAAAGCACCACCGCTGTTGCCCGGGTTAATTGCTGCATCTGTTTGAATCAGCTGGTACTGCGAGCTCACGGAGCGATCTAGACCGCTGACAATTCCGACCGTTACGGAGTTACGTAAAGCGAACGAGATCGGCGTACCAATTGCCGCTACCGTTTCACCCACTTTGATATCCGAGGAGGATGCAAATGTGGCAGGCTTTAAACCGACAGCGTCGATTTTGACTAGCGCCAGATCGCTCTCCTCATCGATATTCGAGGCATGCCCGCGATAGGTTGTCCCCTCGGAGGTCACGACGACGATATTTTTCATATTTTTAACAACATGAGCATTCGTTACAATCACACCATTCGAGGCCACAATCACACCTGTACCGTGTGCAAGGTTAAAACGATTTTTCTCTAATGACTTATCCATCTCAGAAGATGGCTTTCCTATAATGGCGACGACGGAAGGCGAGGCTTTCTCAATAACCTGCGGAATCTCTGCATTAATTTCTGCTGCATAAGCACGTGAAGACATAGGCTGCGCAAACGTCGTCGTCAGTACGAAAGCTGCGACCAGCGTTATGCCCCCTTTTTTCATCCAAACATTCCAATTCCCCATTGTGTCGTTCCTCTCTTAACAAAAGTTGGCAATAGCTAGAATCTAGCACAATTCTGATAGAGAGACAATATAAATATTTCCACAAAAAGGTAACTTTATCGACATTCTGCTATTCTTTCTGGATGCGTATACACGGTTAAATGGTCTCTTCGAATGAAGCCAACAACCGTAATGCCTAGATCCTGAGCCAGACGGAGAGCCAGATCGGTTGGTGCTGATTTGGACAAAAGAATGCCGACGCCGATCTTCGACGCCTTTAAAACTACCTCGGAAGAGACTCTTCCGCTGAAAGCAAGCACCTTATCCCGAACTGAAATTCGATGCCGGAGGATGTGTCCGTATATTTTATCAAGCGCATTATGTCTGCCAATGTCTGCTCGGGTAAGAAGAAGCTCATTCGCCGTGCACAAAGCCGCGTTATGCAGACCTCCTGTAAGCCGAAATTCAGCCGATTGCTCCTGAAGCTCGCTCATCAAATAGAAGCATTGGGGAATGGTCAGACTGAGCTTTGTAGTCACCGTTTTGGCCGTGCGCATGTCATTGTGAAAATAAAACTGACGGCTTTTCCCGCAGCAGGACCCAATGAATCGTTTGGACACCATCTGACGGCTTAGCTGATGAAGATGGCGCAGCTTCACATGGGCGAAGCCACGGTCGTCCTCTAGGGATAGGGCTTCAATCTGATCCACGAACCGGATCATGCCTTCCGAGGCAAGGAAACCCGTGACAAGATCGATCGTATCGCTTGGTGTATAGACAAGTGTGGCGAATTCTTCGCCGTCGAGCAGGATGGTTAGAGGCGCTTCGATCGCGATTGTGTCTTCTTCAGGAATTACCTCCGAGCCGTTATAGCGGTGGATGGACCACGTGGTTGTAGATGCTGAAGTCTGAAATTCATCCATCCTTATCCCTCCATTTCGGTTTCCAGCTCTAAAATACGCTTCTCCACATAACGTGTATCTTTGTGGGCGTGATATGTTTCCGCCTTTTCAACAATAACGGCCGTGTTATACTCCGGAATGCCTGCAAAAGGTTCATATACCCCTTTGGGTATCAAGCTGTTGCCCTCGGGCCAGTGGACTTCGATGTTGCCCTTTCGGATGTCGGCTTGCTTGGCTCTGCCATGCATGTTGCCATAGCCGTTGTAGACAACAATGGCTTCGCCTTCTTGTAGGGCAAGGCTGCGCATATCTTCCTGTCCCATCAGCACATCATAGCGATCTGCTTCATTGAAGGGATCGATGTCGCTGTAGATCATCGAATTGAACTGCTTGCCGCGGCGCGTCGTCACCGCGAAATGCCCTTCCGGCTTCCGCAGCTCCGGAAGCTCAATCGGCAGCAGCGCGCCGCGGCCATCCGGCGTCGGACAGACGCCGTCCTCGCACAGCCACGCGCCGCCGTACTGAAACACATCCCCGCGCTGCCGCAGGTGCTGGATGCCGTCGTAGCTCGGCGCAGCCAGCGCGATCTCCGCGCGGATCGCTTCCGCACTATCGCAGCCTAGCAGCGCTGCGGCTTCGGGCTTCACGCGGCGGGCGAGATCGACGTAGATGTCCCACTCCGCGCGCGCTTCTCCGATGCGGGGACCGGCGATCTCGGGCGAGAAGTACACCATCCGCTCCGTGGAGGTGGATGTTCCGCCGCCAGGCTGCTCGTAGCGCGTCATCGCGGGCAGCACGACCACGGCCTCACGCGCGTCTAGCAGCGTGGAGGTGTTGAGGATGATGTCTTGGTGGACACGGACATCCATCGCTTCTAAAGCTTCGTGGACGAATTCCGGGTCCGGCATCGTCTCTAGGAAGTTGCCGCCGGATGTGTAAAACAGCCGGAGCTTCCGCTCCTGCTCCTCGGGCAGGAGCGCGTTCTCGAGGGTGACACCGACGATGTCACCCTGCCAGCTCGGCAGCTCGAAGCCCCAGAGCTGCTCGATGCGCTTGCGGTCGGCGGCGCTGCTGATCTCGCCGCCCGGCAAGGAGAAGGGATCGGCGCCCATTTCGCCGGAGCCCTGCACGCCGCTGTGGCCGCGAATGGGCATCAGCCCGCAGTGCTCGCGGCCGAGAAAGCCCCGCAGGAGGGCGAGATTCGCCACCTGCGAGATGTTGTCCGTGCCGAAGCGGTGCTGTGTGAGCCCCATGCTCCACACGAAAACCGCGCTAGAGGCACGCGCCAGCAGTGCAGCGAGCTCGCTCATGCGCTCGCGGGTGAGGCCGGACGACTGCTCCAGCGTCGTCCAATCCTGCTGCGCCACGTGGGCGCGCAGCTCTTCGTAGCCGTTCGTGTGCGCAGCCACGAACGCATGGTCAACCGCGGAGCCAGGCTCGCGCGCCTCCATCTCAAACCATACCTTCATGATGCCGTTCATGAAGGCAATATCTCCGCCGATGTTCACTTGGTACACATCGTCGGCCAACTTGGTGCCGAATAACGCCGATTCGGCAATCGAAGGGATCCAGTACTGCTCCATCGACGGCTCGTAGTACGGGTTAATAACAATGATCTTCGTCCCTTTGCGTTTGGCCGCATACATATACTTCGTCGAGACCGGTTGATTGTTCGCGGCCACACTGCCCCAGAACACAAGGACATCCGTGCCGATCCAGTCCTTGTAATTGCAGGTCGAAGCGCCAACGCCAACGGAGCGCTTCAGTGCCGTCTTCGACGGCGAGTGGCAGATCCGCGAGGCATTGTCGATGTTGTTCGTGCCGAGCAACCTCGCCACCTTCGCTGCCGCGTAATACGACTCGTTCGTGATCCCCCTCGCCGTCAAGTAAAACGCCATCTGCTTCGGGTTCAACCCGCGCATCTTCGCCGCAACCAGTTCCAGTGCCTCTTCCCATGTGGCCCGGCGGAAACGTCGCTCACCCTTCCTGCGGATGAGTGGATAAGGAATGCGCCCAAGCTGACGAAGCTCGGTGGAGCTCAAGCGGCTGAGCTCATCGATGTCCGCATGGAGCAGCTCCTCGCGGATGGCTGGCATCGTATTCAGCCGCAGCACGTTTAACCGCGTCGTGCAGATATGCGGCCCCGCCAGCGTTTGATCGTACAGTCCCGACACCCCCAGCGCGCAGCCATCGCACACGCCTTGTGTCAGAATTCTCACTGCATAAGGCAGGTTATCTCGATTTTGCCAAGCTATTTTGGCTGTCTCACGAATATGCTTCGGCTTGACCTTGCCGAGACCGAACGGTATCTTACTGACCCAAAGCTTCGGATCTGGTTTAGCGGGCAGCTTGATCGGCCCTGTGTGCTTCGTTTTCCCCAATTGAAACGCCTCCTATTTACGTGTTCTTGCATCCTCATTACCCAAAACTGCAAATGTACATCCTTTTACTAGCCATTTAAGCTTACCCAGAGAAATTCGTGCGATTCTGCAACTATTTCAGCTATTTCCAGTCTTTTCAGAACATTCCCCGCCAAATACATGCATTTTTGCAAGCATTCGACCTAATCGCGCAATAAGCAGGTAAATTGATGCACTTTTGCACTTTCCCCAATAGATGAACCCTGCCATTCTAGTCCGCTCATCCCCCATGCTCTTCAACTCCTAAGAAGCAAAAAACCACCGCAAAACAACCCCAAGCCCCTCTTTACGAGAAGAGTCTCGAGTTGTCTCACAGTGGTTAGTCTCCGGCAGGTTCGCTACCAAGTGCCAAGCACCTTAATTATGTATATGTTGATGTACGAGCGGTTAGTTATCCGTTTCTTGTACCGAACTTCTTTTCCAAATCCTCATCAAAAACGAATACCGACATGCCTACATCCTGCTCAATATCGATATCGACGAAAAGTTGAAGGAACTTCGAGCCAAGCAGCGCTTCCATCTCTACAGGCGGATGATCCTTGTAGATCTCTTTGACCATTTCTGTGCGTGCCGTGCGGAGCATTTGCCTGCCATCGCCCGTCTTCGCCATAAACTTCTCTACTGGGGAAAGGTTCCCTGCCATTTCACAGATCGCCCAGCTTTTGCAGAAGGTCGTCGTTACGCGTTCCGGCCCTTTACCCATATGCCTTTTGCGATACGCCTTCACCAGGTTACTGAATTCGGCCTCCATGCGATTCATCGGCCCAGCCACCTTTATGTTTACGTTTACAAGCTTGTCCTCTTCATCATAGCAAGAAAGCCAATAGCTGACAATACTTTAGAGCACATCCTTGATCCGCCTTAGTCCTGCCTCTATTCCTCATCTTCCCATTTACGCGAGTAAGCCTTCTTCGTTATCCACATCGTCAGACCAATAACAATAACAATGGCAATAATACTCCCAATGACCGCACCAACCACCTGTAACACTCCCCCTTTTATGTGCTGCTGCTGTGCATACCTCTCATTGCATCAAAAGTCATCTAACCAGACAGTGCTGTCTTCAACAATTCAGCGACAGAAGGTGACCTCGCCTCTGTTAAAACAAATCTAACTGCCTCGGTGCAAGCCCCTCGTAGTCCAAGCCTAGCATGCTCATCAATGTTTTCGCATTCCCTGCTGCATGTCCACCAGAGTTGTTGTTGAAAATGATACAAACCTCACGCGTCTGCTCTTCCAAACGGAGCAGCCTCACCTTCCACTCCAACAATTCCTGCGGATTGTAGTCGTACAGATACCGCACATCGCGCCAGTTGGCCTCGTTGGTCTGCACCCATCCCCCGACGTTGCGTCCGTGGAAGCGAACCATCGTCATGCCCGGATGCGTAGCCTCCATGACGATCGGAACGGATCCAATTCCCGCTTGCGGCTCGTCGCAGATGCTATGCATCCAGCCCTCCTGCTTCATGAAGGCCAGTGTCTTGTCTCGCATGTCCTCCGTGAACCAGCTCTGGTGGCGGAACTCCAGTGCGAGCGGCACATCGCCCATTCTCGCCTTCGCCTCCCGAATGACATCCACGTTCGCTTTGTTGCACGCAAACCAAGGGGGGTACTGAAACAACACTGCCTTCAGCTTCCCCGCTTCCTGAACGGGACGGATCGACTGCAGGAACGCCTCGAACATCTGGTCAGCACCGCCTGCAAAAGGATTTTCTCCCCGAAGATGTCCTGTCATTCCTTGGTAGGCCTTAATTATGAAGCCAAAATTTGCGGGTGTCTCTTGGACCCATTTCGCATAGTTGCGTTCTGGTTGAACCGCGTAAAATGAGGTATCTACCTCCACAATCGGGAAATGCGCACCGTACGTCGTCAGCTTCCCTCTGCTCCCGCCCAAATCATGGTCACCCCAGCCCGCTAAGCCGATATTGATCAATGCTATCACCCCGTGCTCAATCGCTTTGTCTAACGTATTCGTTCATCTATCATAACATCCTCCTCCGCCATACCAAAAACAATAAGCGTTCATCCTATGGTTCATTTAGAAAAAACGCGTCTCCTCCTCTAAGAAGGGACGCGCTTTCTCATCTTGCTATTAGGATTCATTTACAGCCAGCCAATGGCCAGGGGTCACTTCGACGAACCGCGACCGCTCCAGCCCGTACGGATCCTGTATAGTCGGATCTATGAGCGGCACGAACGTCTTGCGAGACTCCACCGCTGGATCAGGAACTGGGATAGCTGCAAGCAGTGACTTCGTATACGCGTGCATCGGGTTCGCATACAGCTCTTCGCTCTCCGCCAACTCGACGATTTTACCCTTGTACATCACCGCTACTCGATCGCTGATATGCTTGACCATCGAAAGGTCGTGAGCGATAAATAGGTACGTCAATCCCAGCCTCTGTTGCAGCTCCTCCAGCAGCTTGACGATCTGCGCCTGGATGGAAACGTCTAGCGCCGAAAGCGGCTCGTCGCAGACGATAAATTCCGGCTCCACTGCCAGTGTACGGGCGATTCCGATCCGTTGCCTCTGCCCGCCTGAGAACTCATGCGGGTAGCGCATGGCATGAGTTGCGCCCAGACCGACCATCTCAAGCAGTTCCTCAATCCGATGCTGCCGCTCTCCTTTGCTGCTCGTCATGCGATGGAGGTCCAGCGCCTCGCCGATAATGTCGGCAACGCGCATACGCGGGTTCAGGGAGGCATACGGATCCTGGAAGATCATCTGCATATAGCGTCGCATCGTCTTCATCTCCCTGCGGGATAACCGGTTCAGCGAGATACCCTTATACAACACCTCTCCGCCCGTTGCTTCGTTTAAGCGCAAGATGGTCCGACCTGTGGTGGACTTACCGCAACCAGATTCTCCTACAACGCCTAACGTCTCCCCGGCACGGATGTCAAAGCTGACATCGTTGACCGCTTTGATGATCTGGCCTTTGCCCAGATTGAAATGCTGTCTAAGCGACCGAACCTCCAGCAACGGGCGGTCGTCTGCCGAACGGGTGACAGCGGAAACCAGTTTAGGTTTCTTCTTTTCGTCAAGCCTTGGCAGTGCATTCAGTAGACGTACCGTGTAGGGATGCTTCGGTGCAGAGAAAATTTCTTCTGTCGTACCCGTCTCAACGACCTCGCCATCCTTCATGACGACGACCCGGTCGCACATGCCAGCTACGACACCTAGATCATGCGTTATCAGGATGATGGATGTGCCCAGCTTTCGCTGAATCTCCTTCATCTGGTTCAGAATTTGTGCCTGAATGGTCACGTCAAGGGAAGTGGTCGGCTCATCCGCAATAAGCAGCGACGGTCGACAAGCAAGCGCGATGGCAATCATCACTCGTTGACGCATACCGCCGGAAAACTCATGGGGATACTGATAGTAGCGAGCTTCGGGGTGGGGGATACCGACTAGCTTCAGCATCTCAATGGCTTCCCGTTGTGCTTCTTCCTTGCCAAGCCTCCGATGCTTGATCAGACTCTCCTCAATCTGCCGACCTATGCGCATGGTCGGGTTCAGTGAAGACATCGGATCCTGGAAAATCATACCGATATCGCGACCGCGAATCTGCTCCATCTCCATATCCGACTTATCGGCTAGGTTCTGCCCTTGGAAGAGAACCTCGCCGCCTTTCACCATCGAAGGAGGCGACGGTAATAACCGCATGATCGTACGTGCTGTAACACTTTTCCCGCTGCCAGATTCTCCTACGATTCCAAGCGTCTCGCCTTCGCGAACCGAGAAGCTTACGTTACGAACCGCTTCAACTTCCTTATCGCGAGCGTAGAAAGAGACAGACAATTGCTTCACTTCTAAAATTGATGTCATATAATCACCTTTGAGTTGGGATAAACTTGAAAAGAAAGTTCCTATCATTCGTAAATACATGTTAAAATATAAGTTAATTATATCGCAACGATAAAAAAATTATATAATTCAAATAAAATAAACTATTTTTCGACTTTCATTGACATTTTTAGCTACCACTCTTAAAATCTACTATATCGATCGGAATAATGCAATATAAACTGACCGACAAAGGAGCATACGAACTTGACCGGGCACACTACCGCTATGGATTCACCTCTAGTCGACCGACTCGGGAACATCTTTGTTAAAATGCTATTGCATCCTGCTTACCGCTTCTTGCTACTGCTGGCGGGATCCCCCTTGCATCTAGTTGTCTACTGTTTCTATCTATACAACAAGAAGATGAGTACGCACAAGACTGCGCTGGACAAGATAGAACAGCAATGGACATCCTCCGGATACCGAGATCGACTGTTCGAGGAGACCAAGGAACAACTTGAACGCAAGCACCGATTTTTCAATCAATCTATTACATCTGAGAAGCTTGATCGCGAAGCTAACCGGATTACAGCGATCAAATTCAGGGAAGCATTACTAAGTCAGCTTGAGGCTGAACAGGATGGGAACAGCAAGTCGCAGGTCACCTATGCCGATACATTTACCCAGTTGATTCGGCATCCTGCGTTTCTGGTTATATCCGTTATTCCCGGCGTTCTCATGTACTTAATTATGTTCATTTATAGCAACGCCTATTTGAAATATATTACGGAACGACTTGTGATGACCGTTTTCGTCATTTTTGGCGTCGCTTTTCTCGTCTTTACCATTCTCTATCTGTCACCCATGAATCCTGCCGCCAACATCATTGGTGAAACGGCTACAGCTGAGCAGATTGCTAAGTTTGACAAGCTTTACGGACTTGATCAGCCTTATCTGATTCAGCTTTGGAATACGTTCAGAGGAATATTGACATTCGATCTAGGCAAGTCGTTCGCAGGCAGCGAAGACGTAACCACCTCTATCGCCGCGAAGTTTCCCGTGACGCTGACGCTTACCGTCATCTCCACGATCGCAGCGGTATTGATCGCTCTGCCGATCGGATTAATATCCGCCACTCGGCCGAATTCTTTCTTTGACTATACGTTTATGCTGATTGCTTTAATTGGATTGTCGATCCCTAACTTCTGGCAAGGACTTGTCCTCATCCTGAATTTCTCGATCAAGCTCCATTGGCTGCCCGCTACGTATAATCCGCAGAATGCCTTGACAATGATCATGCCGATTGTCGTGTTGGGAACAGGTCTTACGGCGGCAGTCGCCCGGATGACGCGCTCTTCCACGCTGGAGGTCATCCACGAGGATTATATTACAACAGCACGGGCCAAAGGGCTGTCCCGCAGACAGGTGCTATGGAAACACGCCGTGGGTAATGCGCTAATCCCGATTATTACCGTTATCGGACTTCAGTTCGGCGCGATGCTCGGAGGTGCGGCTGTCACGGAGAAGGTTTTCAATATTAACGGGATTGGAAGCTATATCGTGGACAAGCAGTTTATCCCCGATATTCCTAGCATTATGGGTGGTGTCGTCTATACGGCCATCACGATCTCTATCGTCAATGTCGTCATCGACATTTTATACGCCTTTTTCGATCCAAGAATCCGTTCCAAAATGAAACAATACTAGCAGGTGACCAACGTGACCAAACCGATACTTACTAAACAGGACATTCATTTCAGATTACGTACATGTTCCGAATACGGGCAGGCCAGCTTTGCTGGAATCGCCTCCTTGATCTTGGCACTGGTACTGCTGATCAACAGCTTTGATGGCGCACATCTGGCTGTGAATTCAGCCGTCTTTGCTGCATGTGTCTCCTATTTGGTCTTCGCTCTGCTTCAACTAGGGACAATGGCTTTGATCCGCCGAGATCTGCTCAAGCATGGCGAGCTGCGCCGCACCACTCGCTGGATGGGCTACGTGCTGTTGCTTAGCTTGCTGACTGCTAATATTTTCATCGTTACGTCAGCCTTTCAACTCATCAAGCGCAAGAAGAGCGCAGCCTACACACTTTCTGTCTACGCACTGTTGACCACCGTGTTCGTGTTCGCAGTGTCTGCGTTAAACGTCTTCAAGCCTTATGTATCCAACTTTTTCGTACCTGGCATGTCCCTTATCTTAATCGCAGGCGCTATTCAGTTACTTAGCCTGCTTCTGATCTCCCGATATGCAGATGATCAACGTCCGCCTAAGTGGTTGTGGCTAGTGGCTGTCCTATTGCTGGCAACCTCTTTAACTGGCAATCTGTTCGCTTTGGCACTTGGGATCCTGTTGATGTCCAGACTCAAGACCAAGCAAGGTTCGTCCGGCACGAAATTGAATGAGGTTGTCGACCGACTCTCTCGCAGTTCCACTTCCATGTTGGGCCTATGGTTCATCGGATTCCTGCTGGCTATCTCGTTGTGCAGCTACTTTACATTCGACTACGGGATGGCGATTGAGAATAATTACGGAGCTATCCTGCAATCGCCAAGCCTAGCTTATCCCCTTGGCACGGACAACTTCGGCCGATGCCTGTTCTCTCGGATCGTATTCGGTGCTCGTATATCGCTCTTCGTCGGTATCCTCTCGACATTGATCCCTGTGATCGTCGGTGGCTCACTCGGAGCGATATCCGGCTATTATGGACGTAATACAGACAATCTCATTATGCGAGCGCTCGATATCTTGTACGCGATCCCAGGCATTCTACTAGCCATTGCTATTATCGCGGCATTCGGCGCCAACACGGTCAATCTCATTCTCGCGCTGAGCATCGGGGCCATCCCAACGTATGCTCGGACCATGCGAGCCAACGTGATGCTCGTCTCTACGCTTGAGTATGTGCAAGCGGCTCGTGCTTTCGGTGCAGGAGATCTGATCATTCTGCTCAGACATATCATACCGAACTCCATTGCGCCGATGATTGTTAAGTCTACATTGACCGTCGGAGGGGCCATCATCTCGACAAGCAGCTTAAGCTACCTCGGACTTGGTGTCGAGCCGCATATCCCCGAGTGGGGTAATATTCTGAAGGTGGGTAGTTCCTACCTTGAGACTCATGCCTATACAGCAGTCTATCCCGGCTTGGCGATCATCGCGCTGGTGCTGTCCTTCAACTTCCTTGGAGACGGACTACGCGACGCGCTTGATCCCAAGCTTGACTAAACACACTATCTTTCTTCTTGGAATATTCATTCTTACTCCATGGACCTCTTTGTTACACTTGAAGGAATATGGAATGAATGTGCGTTCATAACACTTAACTACACTAGGAGGACAAAAGCTATGATTAAGAAAAGTAAGGTCGTCATCCCTGTCATTCTCGGCGTCTCTATGATGCTAAGTGGATGCAATTTAGCAACCAAGGATGACGCTGCTGCGTCACCAACACCATCGCCAGGAGCAGCTATTGTCAACACTACCCCTGTCGATATCGAGCTATTGGGTATGAGCGCAAACGAAACAGACCTTAACATCGTTCGTGACCAGCTCACAAAGAACGGTTTTAACGTTAAATTGAACATCCAACCGGATTACGGTACGTTCAAAGCCCAGCAAGATGCAGGTAACTTCGACGCTGCGTTATCCAGCTGGACCACTGTAACCGGCAACCCTGACTATGCGGTACGTTCCCTCTTCAAAACGGGTGGTGACTACAGCATTATGTCCGATCCAGAGATCGACAAGTTGATTGATCAAGCCTCTGCGCAGACAGCAGAACAGTTTACCGAAACTTATAAGAAATTCGAACAGCAGTTAGTCCTTGATAAGGCCTACATCGCACCACTCTACAACTCACTTAAAGCGCAAGCGTTTAATCAAGATGTTCTAAAGAAAGAGTCCGTACGTCTCTCGAAGTCACGCTCCCTTCCTTGGGAAGATCTAGACTTCAAGGATGCCGCCAAACGTGCGAAAGACCCGATCATTCTGCAATCCACGCTTCCTTCATTGACATCACTCGATCCGATCAAAGGTAATGACGGTTCGATCAATATTATCAACACGAACATGTACGTACGTCTACTCAACTTGACGGATGACGACAAGCTAACAGCTGAAGGTTCACTCTCACACAACTTTGCGATTGCCGATGGCAATTCTGACTACTACTTCTTACTTCGTGACGATATCAACTTTGCGCAGATCAAGAACAAGCTAGCGGCTGACTCTGGTGAACGCGTTGGTGCTGAAGATGTTGTTTTCTCGCTAAATCGCGCCAAGAACAAGAATTCAGTGCCAAATCACCGTACGTTTACATTGCATGAGCATATTAAAAATGTTGAACTCGTGACCGACCCTGCCGTACTTGAATCGGTTAAATTATCAGGCAGCTCCGACACAATCAAATCGAGTTTAGAAAAAGGTCTTGGCTCCAAAATCTCTTCACTGGTTTCTGATAAGACGAAAGCAAGCAATAAAGAAGGCAAATATCAGGTTGTTAAGCTGACAACTACGGAACCGTTCCCGCAAGTATTGAACTATTTAGCTCATCAATCGGCAGGTATCGTCTCCAAGAAGCAAGTTGAAAGCATCAATACGTACGATGTAGCCAAATATGACGTAAATAAAGACGTCGCCTACGGCGACCAAGCAACAATTACCGAGGGTGCTAAATACAACAATACGTTGGCAACAAGCGGACCTTATATTCTTTCCTACAAGAATGATTATGAGGCTGTCTTCTACAAAAACCCAGGATATATGAAGGGGACGAAATACGAGCCCAAAGTCGACTCAATCAAAATCCGCTTCATCAAAGATGCTGAAGCTTCCCTATCAGCGCTCAGAAGCGGTGAGATTCACCTGTACTACGGTGTGTCCGAAGTTAAGTTCGACGTCGTCAAAGCCGATACCAAGCTTTCGCTCCAAACAATCCCTAGTAACGCTGTGTCCTATCTCTTGTTCAACACTAAGAACCGCGAGATTGCTAAGAGCGCTGACTTGAGAAAAGCCGTTCTGCACTCCATCAATCAAGACGAATTCCTTGCATACTACAAAAACAATAAGTTCAAAGCCATATCGACGTTAAGCCCGCTTGTCAAAACGGGACTAGACGTTAAAGCAGACCCAGCTAAAGTGAAGGATTTCTTGAGCAAGTATAACTCCAGCAAAGCCAGCAAATAGCTCGACTGCCGAACATGCTAAGAAGACTGCCTCATCGTCGATATGACGATAGGGCAGTCTCTTTCATACAAAGCCATACGCACAGATAGGAGCGAACCAAATGCCAACTCCCGAATCCAACCCAGTTAAACTGTCGCAATGGGATGCTCTCATCCTAGAATCACTCAACGCCAAAGGATGGTCCGCAGACGAGCTGCTGCAGCGGGTCCAAGCTGGCCAGCTTCCGGTCGATGAAAGTAAGTTCCAATTTGACTATGCGCGCTTAACCGAGCTTGCGAGTAACGATCTCGCTGCGTTCGAGCAAGCAGTCCGTCACGGCTACCAGATCAAATACAATACTATTCGCGGTATCGCCGGCTGGATAAGCATCGTGTTCGAACAGGAGCCTGAGTTGATCCTGGAGCTCGGTCACGAATCCGTCGTCGCCAAGCTTACGCTGGAAGAACATAAACGCCTGACTGCAGTACTCTCCTATGGGTGGGTAGTACGCGGCGCGCATACAGCTACACCTGAAGCGAGTTCGACATATGTCATCGAGCCTCTCGTCCGCGGTTGATGTCATACAATAGTTACTTTCTTGTTCCACGATGTTACTCATGACTTTCTCTTTACAACACCCTAAGGAGCAGGGTATAGTTACGATATATACGGATTGACCCGGAGGAGCCTGCCAACAGCGGGCTCCTTTTGTCTTTTTTAGGGGATAACGGGTCGTTTATTACACATAACTCAGGACAATTCTGGAAATCCTGAAATAAAGTCAATGGGGGCAGATGAAGTGGAGTTACAAGCTTATTGGGCTATCGGCATCTTTTTACTTATTTATGGCATTATCATATCCGAAAAAATTCACCGCACCATTATTGCCATGATTGGCGCCGTGCTTATGATTGTTTTTGGTATCGTTAGCCAAGAAACAGCCTTGCATCACATCGATTTCAACACACTGGGCCTCCTCATCGGGATGATGATTATCGTGGGCATTACAGCGGAGACGGGACTCTTCAAATATGTCGCTGTGAAGGCAGCGAAGCTCGCCAAGGGGCAGCCGCGAAGGATTCTAATCGCGCTGGTGATCATCACAGCGGTCTGTTCCGCCTTTTTGGATAATGTGACGACGGTACTTCTTATGGTCCCTGTCACCCTGAGTATTACGAGGCAGCTTCGCGTGAATCCTTTTCCATTCCTTTTCACACAAATCCTTGCCTCCAATGTTGGGGGAACTGCCACGCTGATTGGCGATCCGCCCAATATTATGATCGGCAGCGCAGTGAAAGAGCTCACGTTCATGGCGTTCATTAACAATTTGGCACCTATTGCGATCATTATCATGCTGGCCTATATCCCTTTGTTCCTGCTTATATTTGGGAAACAAATCAAGTCTACCCCCGAGCTGCAACAGAGTATTATGGAGATGGATGAGCACGCAATGCTGACGGACCGTAAGCTTCTCTGGAAATGCCTCATCGTGCTAGCCCTCACTATTCTAGGCTTCTTCCTGCATCAGAGCTTGCATTTGGAATCGGCTACAGTTGCCCTAAGCGGCGCGTTTCTACTCCTTCTCCTGACAGGGGAGCATATGTTGGAGTCTGCTTTTGCTAGTATCGAGTGGCCTACGATCTTCTTCTTTGTTGGTCTGTTCGTACTCGTATCTGGCCTTGTTGAAACAGGCGTGATTACCCAATTAGCCGAGCATGCGATTGAATTAACAGGTGGCAACGAGTTCGCGACATCCATGCTTATTCTCTGGCTGAGCGCGATTGCATCGGCTTTCCTTGATAACATTCCTTTCGTTGCTACGATGATTCCACTGATTCAAGAAATGGGCAATATGGGCGTTACCAACCTAGAACCGCTCTGGTGGAGTCTGGCCTTAGGCGCTTGTTTGGGTGGGAATGGTACATTGATTGGGGCTAGCGCGAACTTGATTGTAGCCGGCTTGGCTGGCAAAGAGGGCCATCCCATCTCCTTCGTCAAATATTTGAAATATGGCTTCCCGCTAATGCTCCTGTCGATTGTGCTTTCCAGTTTGTACATTTACTTCAGGTATTTGATGTGAAAATGGGGAGGTTGTCGCTTTGCTAACATATACATTTGACGAAAATGCGATCGAAATCACAGAAACTGCCAACGGACCGGATGTGGAATTCCATATTCACGTTCTCGGGGATGCTGCCATGGATCAAAGAGTGAAAGACATCCAACATGATTTCGAACATAATACCGTGCTTACGGATGTGTTGTTCTATGCCTTTCATAATCATCACTATCAATTCATTGTTCGCCAGGATTACTACGAGGCCTTTATCCTATCCCTAATGAAGCACCGACTTTTGACCAGTGTTACCTGGGTGTAGCTGCGTCCGTTAAGCTGTATGCACAATGGGAACACGTGGGCAAGAACGAGAGGAGGAACTGATATGATGCACTACTGGCTCATCTTGCTTGCCATCGCGGTCGCCATTGCGTATTTGGCTGATAAAACGAAGCAACCTTATCCAACGCTGCTCGTTATAGCTGGCTTGCTTCTTGGACTCCTTCCCATTCCAGCCATGGATAAGCTCAAGGATTACATCTCATCCGATCACGTTTTCCAAACAACGGTTATCCTGATCTTCTTGTCAGCCCTCATTGGGGATGCGGCAATTAAGCTGCATTTCCACGAGGTGAAGGAGAATAAACGTCCTATCCTACTACTCTCCCTGCTAGGTACGCTGATTACCTTTGTTCTTGTAGCGTTGCTCTGCTCCGTTTTCTTGGGTCTCTCTTTGCAAAAAGCACTCGTATTCGGCGCCTTGATGGCCGCTACCGATCCCGTTTCCGTGCTCAGTATTTTCAAATCGCTAGGGCTCAATTCGAAGCTTTCCACGATCGTGGAAGGCGAAAGCTTAGCCAATGACGGTGTCGCCGTCGTCTTATTCAAAATCGCGCTAATCACCACGGTGCTCAGCATGTCCAGTCTCATGGATGGCACGCTGATGTTTGCCAAAGTAGTGCTAGGCGGCATGCTGATCGGGATTGCCGGCGGCTTCCTAGCTTCCAGAATCACCTCGCGCATCGATAACTACCTCGTCGAAATTGGCCTTTCCATTGTGTTGTTCTATGGTGTGTTCGAAATCGCCGAGATGTTCCATTTATCCGGTGTGATCGCAGTCGTTTTTGCTGGGCTGTTACTAGGTACCTACGGCAAAAACATCGGCATGTCCGACACCACACTAGAGAAAATGGACTCCTTTTGGGAGGTCATCGCCTTTATTGGTAATGCCCTTATTTTCCTCATGGTCGGCCTGGAAATATCGAACATCGACTTTACGGACAAATGGCTTGAGATCGGC
Source organism: Paenibacillus sp. P4_A9 (assembly GCF_056402415.1). NCBI lineage: Bacteria > Bacillati > Bacillota > Bacilli > Caryophanales > Paenibacillaceae > Paenibacillus > Paenibacillus sp. P4_A9. The sequence continues at coordinate 189,847 of NZ_JBFUHL010000002.1, read as the reverse complement.
GGCAGTATCATCATCGTCCTCCTAGCCAGATTCATCGCCGTCTATGTCAGTCTGGCCATGGATCGCGACATGCCCCAAGCGTGGAAGCCTATCATTGCCTGGGGCGGACTCAAGGGTTCGCTGTCGATTGCCCTCCTGCTGGGCGTGTCCCCAACATTCGAGGGGCGTGACTTGCTGCTCGCCATGACCTTCAGTAATGTCGTATTCTCGCTGCTAGTTCAAGGGACGACCTTGAGTCGGTTGGTTGCGCTTTTGAAGGTGAAGTGAGTTATCCAGAGCAAAAAGAGCCAAGAGGCCGTAATACGCCCTCCTGGCTCTTCTCCTATTTCCCCGTCAACCGCCCATACGTTTCCTTATCACAAATCACGAACAATCTAGCTCCTTGCGGGATCTTCTCTTGAAGCCTTTTGTTAATATTCAGATGCTCACCATCTGAGATCAGTGTGGCACCCTTTTGCAGCAAATCCTGAAATGCATCATGGAACGTCACCCACTTGGCCTGTGTAGGAATCTCGTAAAGGTCCTCGCCATTCGGCGTACGCGTCATCAGCTGCGTTAGAATCTTCGAGCTGCCCGGATTGAATGCAGAGCGTACTGCGAGCTGGGAAATGGTCTCACTGCCAAAGATGAATTCATCAATGCGAATATGCTGGAAGTTGGGCAGATTGAGCTTATCACGGATCTCCACAATCGTGTACACGTGATTAAAGTTGCGTTCGACAGTCGTGGCGACAAGCAGTGTTTTACCATCAACGAAGGCGGGATCTCGAATGGTGTGCTGGAACTGCGTCACCTCATCCGCAAAGATGAAAACCGCTCTAGCCTTCGACGTATTCGCCATGTCGAGTGTCGACACGAGCTGCGGGTTGCCAAGCACATAATGCACGCGTTCATGCTGTATTGGCGATTTTTCCCGTGTATCTATGAGTACAACCTCCACGAGGGGGTCTGAGTTCAGAATTTCCTTGATCGCATTCTCTGCATGCTGACTCCAATCAATAATGACAAAATGGTCCGTTCCTGAAAACTTCAATTTCCCTTCCTCCTTCATGCGCTGGAATACGAACAAGGCGTCCACGACTTTACTAATCGTAATCGAAATAAGTCCGATACCGAAGATATAGACGACCATACCTAACCATTTGCCTGCGACCGTATGGGGATAAAAGTCGCCATAGCCGACAGTCGTAACCGTGGTCATCACCCACCATAAGCCGTTAAATCGGGTCTCGAAGGTGCTCGGCTCAAGTTCATACGCTAAGAGGGAGCTCCCCCCAATGAACACAATAGCTATGCCAAAAACAAAAAGATTATTCCACCTTATCACACGCAATAGGAATTTCGAGAAGAAAAGCATGGTGACCTCCCCACAGGGTATCCCCCTATTATTTACCAATATTATTATTGTAGCATATCAATTGTAGCGCTTATATATGAGGGAATTACAAATTGCCTTGGAAGCGGAAAATCCCCAGCACCGAAATGGCACCAGGGTTTCCTTATTCTCTTCACATTTCGGCTTGTGTGGCAGCTTATTTCGCAGCTTTCTTCGCCCATTTGGCTTGCAACGCGCTCTCAATCTCTGCGTAAATCTGCTCGGTTGTTTTACCATCCGTGGCAATACCTAATTTGGCTGCTCTTTTGCTCACAGCCTCGGATTTCTTCGCCTCTTTCGCTGCTTTCTTAGCCTCTTTGGCAGCTTTCAGCGCTGCATGAATTTCCTTCGCCGTTTTGCCCTCTGTCGCGATATCCGCTTCAGTGGCTTTCGCTTGCAGCTTCGTCAAAGCGGCCGCCTTCAGAGCTGCTTTCAGCTCCTTGTTCGTCAAACCATCCGCGCTCACGCCGAGCTTCGTTGCTTTTTCCTGCAGCTTCACGGTAACAGCAGCTTTGATCTCCGTTTTGAGCTGCTCCGCTGTCTTGTCATCTGTGGAGATACCCAATTTAGCTGCCACAGCATTCAAATGCTCGGTTTGTTTTGCCGTGGATGCCGATTTCAGCTCAGCCTTAATCTCCTTATTCGTTTTACTGTCTGTCGATATGCCAAAAGCTTGCGCTTTTTCTAGTAGTAGCTGCTTCATAGGATGAAATTTGCTTGTGGAAGACGCTGTTGTATCTCCTTTGGCGAAAGCCGCCACCGGAACGGAACATACAATTGCACCTACCAACACGATTCCTGCTAACTTCTTCAACATGTAATCACTCCTCGATTCGTTTATGGATTGTTTCCCTCTACCCTACGAATCCTATCTTATCTCATAGTTATGTCATAAGTTTGTCATGTGAGGACATTTATGCGATTGGCAAAAAGATTTTGAAAACCGTCCCAGCCCCCAGCTGAGACTCTACCCGAATCGTGCCACCGTGTGCCTCGATGATATGTTTACAAATCGTTAAACCCAGCCCCGCGCCGGAGAGATTGCGGCTTTCGTCCGCTTTGTAGAACCGATCAAAAAGGTGCGGCAGCTTCTCCGGTGCGATACCTTGCCCATGATCCCATACCTCGATCCAACGCTCCTGCCTGACCGCCTTCACCCGAATCCCTGCTTGCGAGCCCTCCGGAATGTGATTAATCGCATTATCCAGTAGGTTGATGAATACCTGCCTGAGTCGGTCCGCGTCAGCCCGCACGGTATACGGCCCCTCCGCATCCGCACTCAGCTCTATCTCTTTCGCTTTTGCTTTCATCGTGAGCTGTGTCACGACGAGTCCTATAAGCTCAGGAACATCAACCACGCCTAGATTTAGCTTTACTTGTTTTTCCTCGAAAGAGGACAACTCCAACAAATCTTCGACGAGACGATTCAGTCGAAGTGTCTCCTGGAGAGAGATGTCGATGAATTCCTTCGCATCCTGGGGCTCAACTACCCCATCGGTGATTCCCTGCAAGGAGGCGCGAATCGTCGTCAGCGGGGTCCGCAGCTCATGGGAAATTTCAGAGAGGAACCGCTTGCGGCCTTCTTCGACCTTTTGCAGCTTGCCGGCCATTCGGTTGAGCGAACCTGATAACGAGGCGATTTCATCTTTTCCACGCACAGGTACCCTGCCGCTAAAATCCCCGAGTGCCAGCGCCTCAGCCGTCTTACTCATCTGCTGTAAAGGCTTCACAAAATGCCGTGAAACGAAGTAAAGAAGTGCAATAGCCAGTAGGGCAACAACAAGCGCTGAGGCATAAATGGCTCGGTTAATTTCCCGGATCGTACCTTGGATGTTAACAATCGGCGTATATAAGAAAATGGCGCCAACCACGCGATTGTCCTGTAGGACAGGACGACCCACAATGAGCATTTTGACCGTGCTATTCTGCGTGAAGTTGCTCTTCACCGTCACTGGATTACCATTCAGCACTTTCTCAACCCAACCTAGTCTTGCAGGATTCTCACCCACGGCCTGGATTTTATCTAAGGTCGCTTTGGGATGCCGAATCACGGAAACACGTACATTCGACGTTCGCTCAATGGCACTAATTTGCTTGCGAAAATCCTTCTGAGCCGTCGAATTATCGAACAAATCCTTGGCCATCTCCTCCACTTGCTCCACCTTCTCCAGAAGAAGCTTCTCGCTCCGTTCATACGTCTTCTGTTTCATCGTGTAGCCGATCGTGCTCGAAATCGCTAGAATCGACACCACCGTAATGGCTATATACATAAATAAGAGCTTGCGATAAAAGGAATTCAGCATGTGCCAGGCCCCTCAAACTTGTAGCCCACGCCCCATACCGTGCGGATGCTCCAGTCTTCCTTCCGCTGTGTGTGCGCCGAAAGCTTTTCTCTTAACCGTTTAATATAGAGATCAACGACACGGTCCTCGCCCTCGAAATCCCACCCCCAGATCTTCGTAATCAGATCCTCGCGGGTGAACACTTGATTCGGATTCCGCACGAAAAACAGCAGCAGCTCGTACTCTTTCTTTGGTAAAGACACAACCTGCCCTTCAACCGTTACTTCATGGCCCTGGCTGTCTATGCGCAAACTGCCGATTTCATATACGTTTGCCGCAGGCACAACTTGGGTGCGAAGCCCCGTCCGACGAAGGATCGACGTAACACGAGCGACCAGTTCATTCGGGTCAAAAGGCTTCACTAGGTAGTCATCAGCCCCCATCTGCAAGCCCTCAACGCGCTCATCCACATGGCCTCTCGCCGTCAGCATCAGAATTGGCACATCGCTCTGCGCACGGATATTCTGACAGACCGACCAACCGTCGCGCTTCGGCAGCATAATGTCCAACACGATGAAATCGGGCTTCAGCTCCTTGAACTTCATGAGCGCCTGCTCCCCATCGTTCGCGGTTGCTACCTCGTAGCCGTTCTTCTCCAGATACAGCTTCGTGATTTTACATATATTCAAATCGTCATCCACAACTAATACCGTTGTCATGCGAGGTCACGCTCCCTAATTAATACAGTGATCTTCTTATTCTACTGGATAATTGTGAAGGAAAAATTTATTATTCTGCGCAATCTAGTAGTTATCACCTGATCCAAATACACATTTTTAATAGAATAGGGAAATCTTCCTATCGGGCATAGCCAATCTTGCATTTACTATATCTAGATAGAAACGGGAGGAGGTGATATTATCATGGCTGCTAAACTTCTTCCTACTAGAGTAGATAAAGGCCAAGGCAAAGCTTTGCATCGTATGCCCGCTTCCCTTAAACCCACACAAAGACTAACTCGCTTTACTGTCCTCTGGGTGAACAATGCAGGTGTTCCTTTCACTACAGCAGGCTTTACTTGCGAAGCGCGTACCCTCGGTGGCACTCGTCTAGCTGTGGTGCGATTCGACAACTTTGGAACAGCCGTATTTAGAAGCATCTTTACACCCACGACACGTACCCTTGTTATCCGTACCTTCGATGTTGATGGCGTTTTGTTCCGTACACGTACGGTTCCGTCTGGGGTATCTGCATTTGCTATTATTGGTTAATTGCTAGAGAAACAGGGCTGTCCTCGAGGCATGAGAGTGCTGGGGATAGCTTTTTTAGTTAATATAGAGAATTTGCAAGCCTTTATAGCTTGTTTTACGCTTGAATCTATCTTCTGTCCTTGCATGAATGAATATGGATTTGTCATTATCCCAATAGGCTATAAAGTCATCATTCGAAACGAATATATTGCCGCTCTGGTTTTTTAGATCTGTATTAGCTTTAATAACCGAAAGATGATAGCTGTAATCTGTGGTAGCTCCACAATCTCTTCTAAACACGACTAGTTTATACTTACCATCTGGCTGGTTATGTTCAGAAATGATATCATTTGCGCACATTCCAGATAGCAGGTTATTAGCCCCAAAGAATAACATACCTAAGCCTACACCCAGAATTAGTCCTGTTGCGATTACAGCAATGGCTACTGCTTTAACTCCTACTCTGATACGATTCCTTTTGTCAGGTTCTTCTTCTGACCAATCCATGGGTTGATCCATTCGAATCTCCTGTCTTAGAATTATTTATATTCATTTTTCCATGCCTAAACTATTCGTGAAGTGCTGACACTATCCTGCTCATGTACTGCTTCTAAAAGCCTACCAATCCTATTTCGGCGGAAAATTTATAAGCTATCTCTACATTTAGAGAGCGAGAAAAATGCAAATGTGCATCCTTTTCCCGCCAGTCTCCTGCGCAGCCGTGAACGCCTGCAAAAATACATCTTTTCCCCCCGAATACTCCGATTCCGGGAAATTTCGCCCCAAATAAATGCATATTTGCATCAACCCTGCCTTTTTCACGCAAAAAGCCCCACAAAGCCTGCACTTTTGCAGGTTTTGTGGGGCTTGAATTAAGACAACCTCCTAGCATCAACTAGGAGGTCAATCAATCTATAAAAGCGTTCGTTACACCACGAACGAGCTTTTCAACGACACGATCAAGTTGAATACCAGATGTTCAGGTGTGGTGTACTTCGGATCCACGTTGAAGTAGCCGTGGCGGAAGAACTGGAACTTGTCATGCGGGTTCGCGCTCTTCATGTTGTCTTCGACGAAACCTTGCACGATTTGCATCGAGTTCGGATTTACCTTATCTAGGAAAGATGCCTCTTCTTCACCTTCCGCGTCATCCAAAATCAACGGCTCATACAAGCGGAACTCCGCTGGTACCGCGCTCTTGGCGTCCACCCAGTGGATGGTTCCTTTGACTTTGCGGCCGGTGAAGCCGCTGCCGCTCTTCGTCTCCACATCATAAGTACAATGCAACTCAACCACATTGCCGTCGGCATCCTTGATGAAGTCGTTGCATTTGATGAAGTAGGCGTTTTTCAAACGCACTTCATTGCCGGGAAATAAGCGGAAATACTTAGCCGGCGGATTTTCCATGAAATCGTCTTGCTCGATGTAGATCTCGCGGGAGAACGGAATCATGCGATTGCCCATTTCCGGGTTCTCTGAATTGTTCTCCGCTTCCAACATCTCCACGCCATCCTCTGGATAGTTGGTGATAACCACTTTGAGCGGATTCAGCACACCCATGGTACGCATCGCTTTCAGCTTCAAATCCTCGCGGACGAAGTGATCCAGCATGCGTGTATCAACGACACTGCCTCCGCCACCTTTGGACACCCCAAGCTCACGGACAAAATTACGAATCGATTCTGCTGTCAGGCCTCTACGGCGCAGACCCGAAATGGTCGGCATACGCGGATCATCCCAACCATCAACAACGTTCTCGTCGACAAGTTGTTTCAGCTTTCTTTTGCTCGTTACGGTATTCATTAGGCTAATACGAGCGAACTCATACTGCCTTGGCACGTTCGGCATCTCGCACTCACGAATGACCCAGTCGTAGAACGGGCGTTGATCCTCGAACTCACTCGAACATAACGAGTGCGTTACCCCTTCAATCGCATCTTCGAGTGGATGGGCATAAGTGTACATTGGATAGATGCACCACGTATCCCCTGTATTATGGTGATGGGCATGGAGAATGCGGTAGATGACAGGGTCTCTTAAATTAATATTTGGCGATGACATATCAATTTTTGCGCGCAGCACACGCTCACCGTCTTTGAATTCACCCCCACGCATACGCTCAAATAGGGACAAATTGTCCTCTATTGTGCGTTCACGATAAGGACTGTTAGAACCACCTTGTGTCAGCGTACCGCGCGTCTCACGTATTTCATCCGCTGATTGGTCGTCTACATAAGCCAGGCCTTTGCGAATCAAGACTAATGCTCGGTTATACATCTCTTCGAAATAGTCCGAAGCAAAGAAAAGTCCGTCCCATGTAAAACCGAGCCAAGCTACATCTGCTTTAATGGACTCTACATATTCAACATCTTCTTTGACCGGATTGGTGTCGTCAAATCGAAGATTCGTCAACCCATTGAAATCATCGGCGATTTCAAAGTTCGTGCATATGGCCTTCGCATGTCCTATATGAAGGTAACCGTTCGGCTCCGGGGGAAATCGGGTCACGACCTGACTGACTTTGCCTGATTTCAAATCTTCGTTTACAATGTTCTTAATGAAATTCGATATTGCGCTTACGTTCGTTTCCGCGTTTTTCGTTTCCATATGTGCCCAGCCTTTCTCCCACGGGTTAAAGTTTTATTTTCTATCATACACTAAATGGTACTCAAATATAAAGGAGCCAATGAGATGGAATCATTCGAGCATTACTTAGATCAATATGCAGAGCTTGCAATTCGCGTCGGATTGAATGTACAAAAGGATCAAACCGTCGTTATCACGACGCCAATCGCCTGCGCTGATTTCGTTCGCAAGCTGACGAAGAAGGCCTATGAGGCCGGTGCCAAAGACGTTGTCGTCGACTGGGACGATGATGAAGTGAAGGCGCTGCGTCTTAAACACGCTCCGGAGGATACCCTTCGCACCTACCCGATGTGGAGAGCCACAGGCTTAGAAGAAATGGCGAAAGAAGGAGCAGCTTTCCTGTCCATTTATGCGCCTAATTCGGATCTGCTCAAGGATGTAGCGCCAGAACGCGTCGCAATATCCAGTAAAACAGCGGCCACCGCGCGCGAAGGCTACCTTTCCTATATACGCAGCAACAAGGTTAACTGGTTGTTGGTTTCCTACCCGACAGCCGAATGGTCTGCTAAGGTATTCCCGAATTTGAGTGAGTCCGAGCGGATTACGCAGCTGTGGGAGCAAATTTTCAAGTTGACGCGTGTAGACAAACCGGATCCAGTTAACGCTTGGAAAGAGCATATCGGCACATTAACGGCGAAACAAAACCTGCTCAACAGCAAGAAGTTCAAGCAATTACACTTCCAAGCACCAGGCACAGACCTGTACATAGAGCTAGCACCAAAGCATCAATGGGTTGCCGCAGGCAGCGAGTCAGAGCGAGGCATATTCTTCGTGCCGAACATTCCGACCGAAGAAGTGTTCACAATGCCAGCTCGTAACGGTACGAACGGTACCGTTCGCAGCACCCTGCCGCTGAGCTACCAAGGTTCGTTAATCGATGGCTTCTCCCTGACCTTCAAGGATGGCCGCGTCGTCGAAGCGACAGCAGAAGTGGGGCAAGAAGTGCTGAACAACATGCTGAATATGGATGAAGGCGCTCGATATTTAGGCGAAGTGGCACTCGTGCCTTATGACTCACCGATTTCACAGTCAGGTCTCATCTACTACAACACACTCTTTGACGAAAATGCCTCCTGTCACGTCGCGCTCGGTAATTCCTACCCCTTCACCATTGAGGGTGGAACGACCATGAATGCCGAGGAGCTTGTCGCGAATGGCTATAACAAAAGCTTAATCCACGTGGATTTCATGATCGGCTCTGCGCAGATGGCGATTGACGGCATTCTAGCAGATGGTACGCGTGAGCCGCTATTCCGCAATGGGAACTGGGCTTAAGGCTCGGTCGAATGACTCTGCACAAAATGTAATAAGACCGCTCGCACTGGAGTTTTCTCCATGTACGAGCGGTCTTATTCATGTTAGTGCTAGTCTTCGTCTTCCGGACCCGGTGCACGCATCATGCTGGCCTGCAAAGTTGGAACGACGGCCGCCTTTTTCAACTGCCACTTGCCTTTGTGCCATCTCCATAATGAAGTGACGTAGCCTAAGGTATCTGAATTGGCTATGCCGGTGATACGCTGAACACCCTTCAGCTCACAGAAGCCGTCCTTATTCACATCGACAGGCTTCAGCAAGCTGTAGGCATCCACATTGACGATGATCGGCTTCACAATCTTCCCTTGGTTGTACACCCCAAACTGCTCGTAAGCTTCCTTCCGATCCGAAATATCAAGGGTGAAGGATTTACCCGTTTCCTCGATTTTCATCTTCACCTTATAGTTATTCTTAAAGGTCGCTTTCACATGCAGCGGTTCGGGCATCGGAATGTTGGTTGGCACGTTATTTTTGAGCGAATAGATGTAATTCGAAGTAAACCCGCCACTGCCGCCAGTATCAGAAGTCACATAAATCTGAGGCAGCATGTCGTGGATAAAATCACAGAAGTCCATCCTCGGGTTATATCCGCCTTCCAGCGGAATCACAACCTGTGCCTGACCTTGTCCTACAACGGAGATAAACAGCTTGTCATAATAAGGGCTGTTCATGTCCGATTTCAAGCCAACGAGAGAAACCAAATCTAATTTACCATCGCCGGTGACATCAATTTCACGCGTTTGAATGAGCTGGCCCTGTCCGCCCTGAGGAGGTGTCAGTTGTGTAGGAGGTGGCGGCACCGTTTGCGCGAAGGCCTCTGCCGATCCACTGTAGGCTAAGCCGCCGCTCATCATAACACTGATTGCTGCAATGTGCAGCGCAATTGTAAACCTTTTTCTAAACCGAGCCATCTGTCGCACTTCCCATCATGGAATTTAATTCGGTTTATTATTTCAAATTATTCCATGGGGTATGCGAGGAAGAACCGAATATTTACATACGAATACGACCATAGTCAATGAGGTGCTTTTTTTGAAAATAGATCGTCTGCTCGCCATCACCATGCTGTTGCTCAATCGTCGACGCATTAGCGCCAAAGAGCTTTCCGAACGGTTCGAGGTGTCCTTACGCACCATTTATCGGGATGTGGAAGCCATTAACCAAGCCGGTATTCCAGTCGTTTCCTATGCGGGGCTCAGTGGTGGTTACGAAATCATGGGCCAATATCGGCTCGACCGCCAGTTTCTGTCTTTGGAAGAACTACAATCGATCATCATCGGCCTCAAAGGGATTCGCGCTTCCATCGGCGACCAAGAAATCAGCAACTTGCTGGATAAGGTTGGTGCACTAGTCACCAAATCTGAGCAACCCGCTGCGACCAGGCTAGGTAACCAACTGATCCTCGACATGAATCCATGGCAGAATGGCCATCACAATATCGAGCAGCTAACAGCCCTCCGAACCGCCATTAAGGAGACAAGGCTCGTTACTTTTTCATATATGTCATCTCAAAGCGAATCGTCCATTCGAACCGTGGAGCCCATGAGCATCGTAGTCAAAGGCCTAGGCTGGTATTTGCATGGGTACTGCTTGCTGCGTGAGGATTTCCGGGTTTTCCGATTATCCCGTATGCATGAAGTCGACGTGCTCCTCCAAACATTCGAACGCAAATCAGAAACACTGGAACAACTTGATTATCGTTGGGGCAAAAGAGACCCCTCCATCCTAATTACGCTTGTGCTACACGCACAGCCGAATGTCAGGGCGCAGATCGAAGACTATTTCCGTCCTGAGCATGTAACTATGCAGCCAGACGGAACGCTCGTAGTTAGATCGACGCAGCCCGATGAACCTTGGCTGCACGGCATGCTGCTCAGCTATGGTCCGAGCCTGCGAATTATTGAGCCTGCGCATATCGCAGCAGCAGTCAAAGAGAAGGCAGAAAAAATAGTTGCCCTCTATGCGACTCACTGACATTTTGTTGTCAGTGAAGTTTGTCTATAATAAGGCTAAGACGCGTGCAACACACCATGAGCAATAATAAATATGAAAAACATAGCCCTGCAGCCGACGTATCTAAATATGAAAGCCACACTTATAATTCCAGTTTTTACCTGGCCAAAAACTTTAAGGAGGACAACCCCCATGATCAAAATGATTGAAGATTTCGTAACCGAATACACCCGAGAAGCGAAAGGTACCCAACGTGTGCTGGATGTCCTGACAGATGCCTCACTTGCTCAGAAGATCACACCTGAACACCGTTCCCTTGGGCAAATTGCTTGGCATGTCGCAACAACGATCCACGAGATGCTATCTCGCACGGGGTTGACATTCACAGCCCCTGAAGGGGAAGAGCTTGCTCCCGCTTCTGCGCAAACCATTGCCGACACCTACCGCTCATCTGCTGCCGCAGCCATTCAAGCCATTCAGTCGCAATGGACAGATGCAAAGCTGACCGAGACCAGCGATATGTACGGTGATCAGTGGCCAAATGGACTTACGCTGCGCATCGTCATTTCCCATGAAATTCACCACCGCGGTGAGATGATCGTCCTCATGCGCCAAGCCGGGCTGATCGTACCAGACATTTATGGCCCTACACGGGAGTGTTGGATCGACATGGGTATGCAGCCATTGGTGTAGGGTTTTAGCAAGAGGGCCTTTGGAGAAAAATTAGAAAGAGTTGTCAATCAAGTATCCTTACTCAACTTGATTGACAACTCTTTTCAATTCCCTTCACTCACCAGTCCTGCCTGCTGAAACTTACGCTAAAATGGCTCGTGTATTACGCAAGATCTCTTTCATACAATCGGAGTCACCACGATCACCTGACTCGTCATCCCCACAAAAAGCCCATTCTCCACCACACCCGGTATCCCATTAATCAAAATGACAATCGATTGCAGATGATCAGCATCAAACTTTAGGCTCGCAGCCTAAGCCACGAAGCTTATTCATCGTCAATTCATAGCCAAACTTCACAACCTCCACAGGGAGTGGAAATGTGCCAAGTTGCTGTACCAGCTTACTTTCATCCACGATAATGATCAGCTTCTTACTCGAAAATACAACGATTTTCTCCCGCAGCAGCGCGCCACCCCCGCCTTTGATTAATTGCTAAGCGTGGTCCACTTCGTCTGCCCCATCGATCGTGACATCGATTTCTGAGATATCTGCAAGAGGAATAAGGGGGATGCCTAATTCATGAGCCAGCTTCTCGGACGCTTCTGAGGTGGCAACTGCCGAGATTTGCAGGCCATTTTGCACCCTAACACCTAGCCGTTGAATCGCCCAGTAGGCTGTTGATCCGGTTCCCAAACCCACGATCACCCCATCCCGAATATCCTCAACGGCTAGTTCTGCCGCAGCTTTTTTCGCTTCCACCTGTGCACGCTCCTCACTTCCATTAGATCGGAATCCTATTTAACTCTGTTGCCACTTATTTTACAACATCCAGGAAAGTTGTCGGTTCCACCAGTCATGCAGGAATCCATGCGTGGATTCCTCTCATGGGCTATACTGGAATAAAAAGGAGGCGATCCTCTGTGCAAAATAAAACGGTACTCATCACCGGAGCTAACTCCGGCATGGGCCTTGCCACGACGGTGGCTTTGGCTAAACAAGGCGCCACTGTCATCATGCTTTGCCGCAGCCGACAAAGAGGTGAGCAGGCACTCCAAGAAGCGCGCCGCCAGAGCGGCTCCGCGCACATTGAGCTGATGCTGTGCGACCTCGCTTCGCTTGCGAGCATCAGGGCTTTTGCTGCGGCGTTTCTCGCCAAGCACGACGTGCTGGATGTGCTCGTAAACAACGCGGGCGTCGTCAACGTGAAGCGGCAAATTACAGCAGATGGCTTCGAGGCCATGATGGGCATCAACCATCTTGGTCACTTCCTGCTGACCCAGCTTCTGCTGGAGGCCATCAACCGCTCTCCGCAGGGGCGGATCGTCAATGTCTCTTCTGGCGCCCACAAAATCGGGCGCATTGACTGGAACAACCCTCACCTGCAGCGAGGGTTCCGGGTTTGGAACGGATACGCCCAGTCGAAGCTGGCGAATATCCTGTTCACCCGAGAGCTCGCGAAGCGGCTCGCAGGCACTTCAGCCACGGCCAACTCGCTCCATCCAGGAGCCGTGGCCACGAACATCGGTGTCGATCGCGACACCGGGTTTGGGAAGGCCGTGCATGCGATGATGCGGCCGTTTTTCTTGACGCCGGCGCAGGGCGCGGATACGGCGGTGTTTTTGGCCACGAGCCCGGACGTAAGGACGGTCAGCGGCGAGTACTACTACAGGCGGCAGATTGCGCCTGTGTCCGCAAGAGCGAAGGACGATGCGCTAGCCCGTCAGCTCTGGGCTTGGAGCGAGAAACAAGTCGGGCTAACAGACGGTGCGTAACAGGATCAAAAGGAGCTCACTCCCTGCCCTCCTCTCGCAGAAACTGCGGATAGCTCGTCATCTATAAGGGTACGTTATAGGGAGCATTTACCTTATTTACGGAGTGTGACGACCCTTGGACTTCATACACAGTCAAGAATCGCTAACTGCCATGCAGTGGATATTACGTGCCATCGTAGGCTACTTTTTCCTGCTTATCACCGCCAAAGCATTAGGCCAACGCTCGATCTCCCAGCTGCGTTTTCTCGATTTCGTCATCGCTCTCATCCTAGGCAATATCATGGCTCACCCGCTCTCTGACGAGCACTTATCCTTAAAAGGCTCTATGATCACCACTCTTACGCTCGTCGTGCTATATCTCATAACCTCTTGGCTGAGTCTAAAATGGAACTTCCTCAAGCATCTCTTTGAACCGTCACCACTGACGCTTATTCAACACGGACAGCTTCGCATGGGCGGCCTGCGCAAAGCCAAAATCTCCGTCGACCACCTCTTCTCGGAGCTGCGCAAGCAACAAGTTGAAGATATAGAGAAGGTTGCGCTCGCATTGTGGGAGCCTGGCGGAATGGTCTCCGTATTCCTCGAGCCGCAGTATCAAACGGTGACCACCAAAGATATGGCACTCCCCAGCGATCCCTTCTCCCTTGTGAAGCCAATCATCATACAGGGTGCCTACGATAAAAAGCTGCTCGCGCAGCAGGGAAAAAATCTGGCTTGGCTGGAAGCGCAGTTGCATACCGCACAGGCCCAACTCGAGCATGTCGTGCTTGCAACCATCGATGATCAAAACCAGGTACGTGTGTACACAGGACTGGACACACCTCAAGACGAATAAGCGCTGCAATAAGCGTTGGTTCGTCTTTTTTGGCGGCGGGGGTGGACTGATGGAAAGGGCATTTATTGCTGGAAAAGCGTGTTTACGTGCATCCCCCTTCCATTCAGAGTCCCCACTGGCGGACGCAAGCACATTAGATGGATTTTCTACAGCTATTTTCCTCGCATATGCCCATTTTTCTAATCTAGATGGAAAAACTCCATCTATTTCCACCAATCTCCCCACCTTCGGGCCCAATGCGCGATATTAGATGTACATTTTCCAGTTAATCGCCCCAAAGTAGCGTTGGCAGCTAATTTACCTACATTAAATCCAGTTATTTCAAAATATCCATGCATTCCATGCCCTATCCCCTTCCAGCGGACAACCTCATTATGTTATTATGTAGTTACGTAATTAAATAATTTAAATGAGGTGATCCATTTGAGCACGACACGGGATTATGGCACCGAGCTGGATGCTTTGCAGGCACAAATGAACCAACTGGGACAGCTGATTCAGCAATTACTGAAACGGGATGGACAGGAACATTCCCCTATTTTCACACACACCAAAGAGGCTCCCGCTTCCGATGAGCTTGGCCGTTTATTTTATTCGGGGCAGTATCGGGGAGAGCAGGCAAGCTACCGCTGGGAGCCGCAGGACAAACAAGTCAGTCAGTTACTTCAACTGGATAGCGATAAATTAGCCAAAGTACTAGGCGCGCTTGCACATAAGCAGCGTTTGGATATTTTACGATTAGTGCTACAAGAGCCGCTCACGGGGCCTGAGCTTGTGGAACGCTTGAATATGGGAACAACGGGACAGCTTTATCATCACATGAAAGCCTTAGTTGGCGCAGATTTGCTTGTGCAAGAAGAACGAGGCGGAACGTATGCAATCCCGGGCCATCGCGTGCTCCCTCTTCTATTACTGCTGGCGGCCGCTTCCGATCTGATGGATACAACGGATTACATCGCGATGACGGAGGTACGGACGAATGCTCCTGCTTACTTAGGCAACACAAATGAGACCTACAACTCGCACCTGCTTCTCTGGGCTGTCGTAGAGAACTGCCTTATGGAGCATCAGCATGGTACGTGCACGGAGGTTAGTCTTATTTGGCATGCGGATGGCAGTATGACGGTCTCCGATAATGGCCGGGGCATCCCTGTTTATGCCTTGCCTGGTGTAGAAGTGCCCCGTGTCCAATCTGTTCTGACGGATATGAGCCACCTTCGCGGGAGTGCCCAGTTCTTTGCACCAGGCAGTGAAAAAGGCATCAGCATGCCGGTTGTCAACGCGCTCTCCAGCAAGCTGTCTGTCACGATCAAGAGGGATGGTTGCATTTTTCAGCAGCACTATAAGCATGGCATTCCTCAGAGTGAGGTCCAAACGGTGGGCTTGACGAAGGAAACGGGAACCAGTGTGACTTTTTTGCCAGATCGCGCTATATTCATCCAGTCGTTTGACTTCATCCTACTTCAACAACAAGCCGCCGAGCTTGCAGCCTCCTATCCAAACTTAACCCTGATCGTGTGGAGCGATTCCGATTAATTTTTCCCTAATATGTTAAAATGACCCCGGCGATAACTAAGGAGCACGACCCCTGTATTGGGATCCGTCTTCCTTTGCTATGTGCCGGGGTCATTATTTACACTCGCATAAACCGCTTTTCTACTTTTTTGCTAATAACCAGCGAAATACCGATGAATAAGACCACATAAATAAGCTCGTACGGATTATTCACGAACCGCTTCAAATCATAGCCAATAAAGCTAACGGACATGACCATTACCGCTTTTCCCGCAGCAACGGCCACCAAGAAAGAGCGAAAACGCATCTGGACGAGCCCAGCAGCCATATTGATGACTACGAAGGGGCCAAGAGGGAATAGGCTAAGAATGAAAACATAGTTAAACGCATGTCGCCGCGCCCAATTCAGGCTTTTTTGAACCTTCGGTTTCTGCGACCAGCGCACGAGGAAGGGGTGGCCTGCCACCTTTTTAACAATCGCAAATGTCACCAAGCAACCGCACACGATTCCGATCCATGAGTACAGAAAGCCGAGCCACAGCCCATAAACAGCCGCGTTCACGCTAATGATCACCAGTGTAGGGAGCGGTGGAATGAAGGATTTCATAAAAGGAAGCAGCAGCCCTGGCAACGGACCGAATGAACGGTACTTGTCCAATAGCAGCATTAAATTTTCTTCGGTTAGATAGGATAAGAGCTCTTTGATATCCATATGCATGTGAAAAGCCTACTGATCTCAGCCTTTCCTCTCCTCTCGTTCATATGGCACGATTATAGCATGACGCCCTGGGCCCGCGCACGGTTAAGCACAAAACAAGCCGATACCGGATGCCTCCAGTATCAGCTTGGCTTTCAAACTTATTTCATTTAAATTTGTCGGGGAACTGCTTAATGATCCCCTCCGACAACATATCGGCATACATCATCATGTGATCTTCGCCTTTGTCATAAGCAAGGATCTCGGCTTTCCAATCCTTTTTCAGCCGAGCAGTAGCTTGATCGGTAACGAACTGCAAGTGCGCATAGAGCATGTCCCTCTGTTCTTTCTCCGACCAGTTCGGGTTAGCCGCGCTTAGAAATTTGGCGAGATCATCCGCATTCCGGTACCACTCTTTGTTGAATTTGGCTAGTTCGGCTTGATTACCGCTTTTGGCCGCGTCTACGACCCCTCCAGCCAGGACAATGTGCTCTCTCAACAGCTCAGCCAGCTTATTACCCGCCGCATCTCCATACAATGGCTTGATGGCATCACCGATATCCTGCTGATTCTTCAACAACCTTGCCAATACATCCTTCTGATCCTCTAGCCCTGCAACCGCACTAACAATGTAGCTCCTAGTCCAGCCCACATGATCAACCCAAAGTCTCCTCATGTCTTGATTAAGCTTCACCTTCGATGCCGACCAACAGACCCCGGAACCTGGCTCTTTCCCGGCTGCCTGTGCGCCGATTGGCATGAAAGTGAAGGAGAAAACCATCGTTACGAGCAGCGTTACTAAAAGGAACCTTCGTTTCATAAAAATCTTCTCCTCTGTTTGCAATTCTCGAACATGGTTATTTTGAGCAAAAATAGCTAATTTATGCCCTCACCCTTCTCCTGTAAGCAAAAAGACCCTCAGCTACTGGCTGAGGACCTCCGTGTGATTTCTATTGTCTCCGCTCGAAAGCGAGACGCACAGCCAACCCGGCCAACACGCTCCCCATCAGCCACCGCTGGAGCTGCAGCCATTTCGGACGCGTGCCGAACCATCCGGCAATATGGCTTGCCGTTAGCACGATCAAGAGATTCACCGTAAAGCTCACCGTGATTTGCGTGAGTCCCAGCGTTGCGCTTTGCAGCAATAAGGAGCCTCTTGCCGGGTCCTCGAATTGAGGTAAGAGCGATACATATAGGACCGCAGCTTTTGGATTCAGCAGGTTAGTCATGAATCCCATCAGAAATATCTTCTTAGGCGGATCAACGGGTAGTGTCCGAGCGGCCAGCACGGATCTGGCACCGGGCTTTACAGCCTGCCAAGCCAGCCAAAGTAAGTAGGCAGCTCCGGCCAGCTTCACAGCGTCGAACACCAGGGGTGCTGCCAAGAAGAGCGCCGAAAGCCCTAACATCGTGGTCACGATGTAGACCATGAAGGCAAGCACAATCCCTAACAGCGAGATGATCCCAGCCATCCTCCCCTGCGTGACCGAGCGTGAGATTAAGTAGATCATGTTAGGTCCGGGCGTGCACACCATGCCTAGTGCGACTAAGGCAAAGGCTAGCAGCGTCGTGAATGTCATTTCGTGGTGGGCCCCCATTCGGTTATTGGTTTAGTATATTTATACATTATTTTGTATTTTAATACATTGTATGTTGGGGTGAGCACACTGTCAATAGTGGGTTACATCCGTACATCCTCGGTAGGTCCAGCAGGAAGTATGGCAGTGCTTCACGAACTTCAACATGTGAACTGTCAAACATTCTAGGGTAACAGGGAGAGGACGTATTTCCGTGAAAATTACGAAATTAGAATTGTTTAAAGTGCCGCCAAGATGGTTGTTTTTGAAAATCGAAACGGATGAGGGTATCACTGGATGGGGAGAACCTGTCGTTGAGGGAAAAGCGGATACGGTAGCAGCAGCCGTGATGGAAATGAGCGACCATATCATCGGAAAGGATCCGATGCGGATCGAAGATATGTTTCAGGTGCTGTACCGCGGTGGATTTTATCGTGGAGGGCCTATTCTCTCGAGTGCGATTTCTGGTATCGAACAAGCACTCTGGGACATTAAGGGCAAGTTCTATAACGCCCCTGTGTATGATTTATTAGGTGGTGCATGCCGCGACCGCACGCGTGTCTATTCTTGGATTGGCGGAGACCGCCCAAGTGACGTAGGTGAATCTGCTAAGCTGCAGGTTAAAGCAGGCTTCACTGCGGTAAAAATGAATGCTACGGAAGAAATGCATTACATAGATTCGATCAGTAAAGTAGATGAAGCCATTGCGCGCATTGCGGCCGTCCGTGAGGCCGTTGGCAAAGACATCGGCATCGGGATCGACTTCCACGGTCGTGTACATAAATCGATGGCGAAAATCATCGTGAAGGAACTCGAGCCCTATCGCCCGATGTTCATTGAAGAGCCTGTTCTGCCTGAAAACAATGAGGCACTGAAGGAAATCGCTCGCTATACGTCTTGTCCCATTGCAACGGGTGAGCGCATGTATACGCGTTGGGGCTTTAAAGAACTACTGGCGCAGGGCATCGTAGATATCATTCAGCCTGATCTTTCGCATGCCGGAGGCATCTTAGAAACCCGCAAAATCGCCGCAATGGCCGAAGCGTATGACATTGCTATTGCACCGCATTGTCCGCTTGGCCCCATTGCATTAGCTTCCTGTCTGCAGCTGGATATCTGCTCGCCAAATGCGTTCATTCAGGAGCAAAGCTTGGGCATACACTATAATCAAGGCAGCGATCTGTTGGATTATTTGAAAGATCCGACTGTGTTTCAATACGAAGCCGGCTTCGTGAAGAATTTAACGGCTCCGGGTCTAGGGATCGAAATCGATGAGGAGAAGGTCCGTGAAATGGCGGCCATCGGGCATAATTGGAAGAATCCAGTTTGGCGCCAAGAGGATGGTACTGTAGCGGAGTGGTAGGTTGATTGAACGAATAAAGACCGCATCCTCTTGAGATCTTGAGAGGGTGCGGTCTTTATTTGTTATTTAATCGCTGCAACAGGAGGAAAGTCTCGCGCAAGTCCTTCTGACCAAGGAGAGAAAATAACTGGATTTATTGCATCTAAATTCGGCTATTTTCTCCTCCTAGAGCAAGTAACTGGATTTTCTCCCGTTAATTTCGGCCGATTTCGTCAAACTGAACTATGAGGGCCAATTTAGCTGTGGAATTTCCATTTAATCCTCCGTAAATAGAGATCCCACCGAAATTAGCTGTAGAAAATCCATTTAAATAATTAAGGCGCCTAAACAAGGTTCAAGCCTCCAGCGGATGAACCGCCTCAT
Source organism: Paenibacillus sp. P4_A9 (assembly GCF_056402415.1). Classification (NCBI taxonomy): domain Bacteria; kingdom Bacillati; phylum Bacillota; class Bacilli; order Caryophanales; family Paenibacillaceae; genus Paenibacillus; species Paenibacillus sp. P4_A9. The sequence goes on along the minus strand of NZ_JBFUHL010000002.1, from coordinate 170,230 downwards.
GGAGCAGCTGATCCAACTCAGCTGCATAAGCCGCTGTCTGCGCTTCGCTCCATCCGAAGCGCTCCGCCAGGAAGGCCGCCGCAGGCGCCTTCCACTTCCTTGCCCACGCGATATCGAAGAAGAGGGCGCCCGTGCGGCGGATGAAGAAATCCGCCGGCTTCACGACCATCTCATGCTGCGTAGCGTACACGAGCGCAGCGAGCACCGCGGCGGGCATGCCCCGCCGCTTTGCCTCACCCCGGTGCTGCTCCAGCAGCGCGAATACGGCGTCCACGTTGGACCCGTATCGCTGCGCGAGCAGCATCGCCTCTGGCTCAGTCAGCCCCAGCCGCAGGCCTTGGCTGACCTTGCTGCGCAAGAACGTCGCCAGCTGCGCGGAGCCGCCCACATCGCCGCCGGATATCGGCAGCGTCTTCGTGCGGCTCGGCGGGAGCGCCGCCGAGACCTTGCCCTCCGCCACCAGCATGTCGGCGATCTGGTTCACGACCGACTCCGCCATTTTGCGGTAGCCGGTCAGCTTGCCCCCGGCCATCGAAATAAGGCCGGAGCCAGAAATGAAGATTTCGTCGCGCCGCGAAATCTCAGAAGGATCTTTGCCCTCCTGATGGATCAGCGGGCGCAGCCCGGTCCAGCTCGATTCGACGTCGGCCTCTGTCAACCCGAGGGACGGAAACATCTCGTTCGCGGCGTGCAGTACGTAGGCGCGATCCGCCATGGTAATGCGGGGATTCGCAATATCCCCTTTGTAGTTCGTGTCGGTTGTGCCGACATAGGTTTTGCCATCGCGCGGGATCGCAAACACCATCCGCCCGTCCGGCGTATCGAAATAGATCGCCTGCCCCAGCGGGAATCGGCGCTGATCAAACACCAAGTGCACACCCTTGGTCAAATGCAAGGTTTTACCCTGCTTCGAGCGGTCCATTTCGCGAAGGGTGTCCACCCACGGCCCTGCCGCATTCACGATTTTGCTCGCATACATCGCGTAGGATGCTGTTTGATCTTTTAGGTTTTCGCGATCTGCTCTAACCAACTGATCCACAACCTTTACCCCTACCACCTTCCCGTCCTTCATAACCAACTCCTCAACCTTGGCATAATTCACCGCCATCGCGCCGAGCTCCACCGCTTTTTTCATAACCTCAATGGTTAGCCGAGCATCATCCGTACGATACTCGACATAATAGCCGCCGCCTCTGAGATCTTTCTTCTTCAACAAAGGCTCATGCTGCAAAGTTACATCAGGGCTGAACATTTTACGCCGTTCCGATCGCTTGACCCCCGCCAAGAAATCGTACACCCGCAAACCTAGCGACGTAGACAGCTTACCGAATGTTCCTCCTTTATAAAAAGGCAACAGCATCCACTCCGGCGTCGTCACATGCGGTCCATTTTCGTACACAATCGCCCGCTCTTTGCCCACTTCTGCTACAACTTTCACGTCCAGCTGCTTCAAATAGCGCAGACCGCCATGCACCAATTTCGTCGAACGGCTCGACGTCCCCGAAGCAAAATCCTGCATCTCAATTAAAGCGGTGCGAAGCCCTCGACTCTGCGCGTCAAGTGCAATTCCCGCGCCCGTAATCCCGCCGCCGATCACGATCACATCGAAAGGTTGCTGCGCCATCGCCTCAAGCGTCTCTTTCCTCTTTAACCCACTAAACGCCGTACGTTGTTCAGCCTGTTTGTGTTGATCTATCCGTTTATGTTGTCCAGCTTCCATTTGCCCTGTTGTCATCCGAGTCTCTCCCTTTTTGCGAAAATGAAAAAACCACAACAACCCTATCACGTTTGCACGTTAAGGTCCGCTGTGGTTTCTCCTAGTCTCCAACCGAATATGAACTTGTTAGGTGTAGTATAACACTGTATGCCTTTATTTAAAAACAATTGCGGCATTTACTGCCTTTTTCCATCCGCTGTATAACTTCTCTTGTAGGTCTGCTTCCATTTCCTGTTCAAAAGCCCGATCCACCTGCCACTGTGCCGCAATTTCCGCTTGATCCTGCCAGAAGCCCACTGCGAGACCTGCTAAGTAAGCCGCTCCAAGCGCCGTCGTTTCATTGATAACCGGACGCTCAACTGTGACTCCCAGCATGTCGCTTTGGAACTGCATGAGGAAGTCGTTTTTCACGACACCGCCATCGACCCGCAGCTTGGTTACCTCGATCCCCGAATCGTCCTCCATCGCTTGCAGCACGTCCTTTGTCTGATACGCAAGTGATTCCAGCGTTGCCCGGATGAAATGCTCCTTCGACGTCCCCCGTGTCAGCCCAAAAACCGCGCCCCGCACATCGCTGTCCCAATAAGGCGTCCCAAGCCCTACAAAGGCGGGAACCACGTACACCCCATCGGTCGATACGACACGTTTGGCGTATTCCTCTGAATCCTTCGCGGATTTGATCATGCGCAGCCCATCTCGCAACCACTGGATCGCCGAGCCCGCCACGAAAATGCTGCCCTCCAGCGCATACTCAACCTTCCCGTTCAAGCCCCATGCAATGGTTGTCAAAAGGCCGCTGCGCGACGGAATCGCATGATTCCCTGTGTTCATCAGCATGAAGCAACCGGTGCCGTAGGTGTTTTTGGCCATGCCTTTTTCAAAACACGCTTGACCGAAAAGTGCCGCCTGCTGATCTCCTGCCGCACCTGCAATCGGAATCGAAGCCCCGAAGAATAGACTTTCCTGCGTATGCCCATACACCTCAGACGACGAACGAACCTCCGGCAGCATCGCTGCAGGAATGTCCAAATGCCCCATCAGCTCCTCATCCCACTTCAGCTCATGAATGTTGTAAATGAGCGTTCGCGAAGCGTTCGAGTAATCCGTGACATGCGCCTTACCGCCCGTCAGCTTCCAGATAATCCACGTATCCATCGTGCCAAAAAGTAAGTCCCCCTGCTCCGCTTTCGCTCTAGCACCATCGACGTGGTCGAGGATCCATTTGATTTTGGTCGCCGAAAAATACGCATCAATTAACAGCCCCGTCCGCTCCCGAAACAGGTCGCTAAGTCCCTGTGCCTTGAGCTCTTCACAAATGTCCGCCGTCTGTCGCGACTGCCACACGATCGCATGATACACCGGCATTCCCGTATGCCGATCCCACACAACCGCCGTTTCCCGCTGGTTCGTGATCCCGATTCCCGCAATGTCTGCAGGCTGCACCCCGGACTCGGACAAAAGCGTCGCGATCACACTTTGAATCGACAGCCAAATTTCGTTCGCATCATGCTCAACCCAGCCTGGCTTCGGAAAATACTGCGTAAACTCCTGCTGAGCCGTATGGATGATACTCCCTTTATGATCAAATAAAATCGCTCTAGAACTCGTTGTCCCCTGATCGAGAGAAAGGATATAGGAGGGCTTGGAACCCGTAGTAGTCATGATTAATTAAGCCTCCTTTTCACGCCATCGTAATGCTGCCACAGTTCATGGTTCGAGGTCGTTACCGCCGTCGCACCTGCCGCAAGTGCCTGCTCCACATCATCAACAGAACGAATCAGGCCTCCTGCAAAAATCGGAATACCCGAACGCTCCTTCACCTCTTTGATAATGTGCGGAATGACGCCAGGCATAACCTCGATATAATCCGGCTGTGTGCGTTCGAGCAGGGTGTAGCTTTTGTCCAGCGCCGAGCTATCCAGCAGAAAAAGCCGTTGAATCGCTATCAAGCCGTTCTGCCTTGTCTTCGTAATCACATTGCCACGCGTGGAAATGATCCCCGCAGGGCGAATGCTTTGGCACAGAAATTCGGCAGCGAACTCGTCGTTTTTCAGCCCCTCGATCAAATCCGCGTGAAGCAAAAGCTTCTTCCCGTGCGCTCTGCCGAGATCGACAATGCTCTTCAGCTGTCCAATATGACTGTCGAGCAGCACGATGTATGTGTACGACGACTTCATCAGCTTCTCTAAATCCTTCATTTTGCGAATCGCTGGTAAAATAGACTGATCCTGCAGTGACATGCGCTCCACCTCTGCTTTCTGAACCTATCTAAACATGACTTTTACGACAAAAAGACTCACCAAGATTTGCCTTCTCTATTCAAAGGGCAATCCGAGTGAGTCTCCTGTTCTCCGTCACATGTTATTAACTTAACTGTATTTTACTCAAAGGAGGGAAGCCCTGTCAATGGGGCTGGTCGCCGATGAAGCTTAGTTCGATAACGCCTTCCGCACAGCTAAAATATACTTCGACTGATCCAGCGGATTCACTCCGCGCCGTTTACGCTCAGCATGAATATCAGGCGGACTTGGCTGATACCCTGCAAAAGAGGACGTAATCACGCCGCGCCCACCTGACATCGCGCTTAGTTTCACGGGATATTCCAGTGACGTTGCTACAGGAAGTCGGCCTTCCAAAACGAACCGTCCACCCGCTATGCTAGGCGGATCGAAGGTCGCCCTCATCTGTACGAGGTCGCTCAGCACCTTACCGCCGAACTCTTCCGGCACGGTGATGCGCACTTGCAGCATCGGCTCGAGCAGCGTCGTCCCTGTCTGCGCCAACCCTTGCATGATACCCATCGGCGTCGCGACAGCAAAATCGAGCGGATGGGTGTGCCACACATGATGCTCTCCTTCGAGGAGCGTCACCCTTACATCGGTGACTTCCCAACCGAGCAACCCTTGCTGCAGCGCCTCCGGCACGCGGCGAGCCACCTCGTTCTGGTACTGCACGAGCAGCTGCTCGCCGCGTACCCGAGACGCATACACGAGCCCGCTGCCCGGCGCACCAGGCTCGATGCGAAACCGTAAGATCGCCCAGCACGGCTTGGGCATCGTATAAGCAATGAAGCCTTCGCCAGCTTGCGAAGGCGTTTCTTTATAAATGACGGAAGGTTGGTCGAACCTTACCGCAAGACCGAAGCGCGAGCTCAAGAGACTCGTCAGAATCTCGAGCTGGATCGCGCCCATGACCTTAACGTGCAGCTCGCGTTCATCCTGCAGCCACTGCAGGTCGAGCAGCGGATCTTCGTCCGTGAGCTCCTGCAAGGCGGCGACAAGTGCTGGGTACTGCGCGTCGTTCGCCGCGTGCACTTGTACTGTCAACAGCGGCACCGCCATGCGCGGCGCAGGCGGCACGCTGTCCGGCCGGCCCAGCACATCGCCGATCCGTACCTGCGTCAAACCGCAGACGGCAGCGATGTCGCCTGCCGCGACAACACCCAGATCTTCGGCTTTGCGGCCGTCGATCCGGCGAATCTGGGTCACCTTCTCCTCCACGCCCTGCGTGGCGTTGACGACGGTGTCCCGGTTACGGATCGTCCCCTCGTAGAGGCGGACGTACGCCATACGCCCCATGGTCCTGTCGCGCTCGACCTTGAACACCACAGCCGAAAGCGGCTGCTCCGCATTACCGCGCGGCTCAGGCAAGTAATCGAGGATCGCTGCTAGCAGCTCCTCGATACCAATGCCTTTGCTGGAGGCTCCGACCAGCAAAGGGAAAGCCTCACCCTGCCGAGCGTACCGCTGCAGGGTGGTTTTCACCTCGTGCGCCGCGATGGGCGCACCTTCGATGTAGCTCGTGAGCATCGGCTCATCGAGCTCCGAGAGCTTTTCGACCGCGGCTGCGAGGTCGAATCCAACTGGCGCGACGGTGTCCACCTCCACCGCCCCCAACACGTTCCGCACCCCGCGGAACGTATCTTCAATGCCGAGCGGCGCATAGAGCGGCACCGCCATCCCCGTGAGCTGCTTATGAATCTCCTGTAGGACGCGTTCGGGGTCAGCCCCCACGCGGTCCAACTTATTCATATAGAGCAAAGTCGGTATGCGAAGCGATTGCAGCGCATGCCAGATCATTTCCGTCTGCGACTGCACGCCCTCCACCGCAGAAATGATAAGAATCGCGCCATCCATCACCCGCAGGGAGCGCTCCACTTCGGACAGAAAATCGACGTGACCCGGCGTATCCACCAGATTGATCCACGTATTTTGCCAAACTAAGCTCGTCGTTGCACTCCGAACCGAAATCCCCCGCTCACGCTCCACCTCAAGGGAATCCGTCTGCGCCGTTCCGCTGTCCACACTGCCAAGCGCGCGAATGCGCCCGCTAAGATACAGCAAGTGCTCTGTCGTTGTCGTTTTCCCCGCATCAACGTGCGCGAAAATCCCCACGTTCCTTCTCGACACTATGCGTTTCTCATCTGTCATTCAAGCTCCGGCCCCTTTGGCTTTCATTCTTCCATCTATTATACTAAAAGAGAGCTGATTTGGATAAGTTCACCAGCTTTTTGCGAGGAGGAGGAACGATTATGCCGTCAATTACGCCTACCACCATCAAACTCGATAACCAGCATCCCGCCATCATTGCTCTATCTCAATCTGACCCTAAGTTAGCTCGCCTCATCGAGCTGATTGGGGAACTCACCCTCACACCTAGCAATCGCCCCTATGAGTCTCTTATCATGTCGATTATTTCCCAACAACTCTCAGCCAAAGCCGCATCAACCATCAAGACAAGAGTGAAAAATATCATCACAACTGTCACGCCAGAGCACGTCTTGGCCACCGATGAAGAGGCCATCCGGCAATGCGGTGTCTCCTATCCCAAAATCCGCTACATCCGCGACCTCAGCACCAAGGTGCTGAACGGAGAGGTGATGCTCGATCAGCTTCATGATGTAGATACCACAGAACTTCTGAAGCAGTTAACTAGTGTCAAAGGCATCGGCGTATGGACCGCTGAAATGTTTCTCATTTTCACCTTAGGACGACCCAACATTCTATCACTCGGCGATGCAGGTCTACAGCGCGCTGCCCGCTGGTTGCATGCCCTTCCTGAGCGCACGGACAAGAATTACTTAGGCGTAGCAGCCGCCAACTGGGCACCCTATCGCAGCTTCGGCTCCCTCTATTTGTGGCGCGCTATTGATACGGGGCTTGTGGATTCTGGCCTACCGGTGGAAGAATGCGAGAAACCGTAACCTCCCTACCCACAAAATCCGCTCAACGTTGTACAACAGTGGACTACGCCAACCCACATCAACTCAAAAAGCATGGGTACCCCAGCTGGGCTACTCATGCTTTTCACTTACCCTTAATCCCTGCGTCCACTCCGCAGCCCCCGCAAATACGTCAGCAACAACCGGCGCAAGCTCTCATCCCGATCCAGTTCCATGCGAAAGCCATTCTGCCTCTCGAGCGAGGCAAAGCCATGCACCATGCTTCGAAATCCGCGCACCACGTGCAGCGCGTCTTCTTCGCCGAGCCTGTAAGACTCAAGAATGCGAAGCAGGAAGCCAACGACATGAGCGCCGGCCTCCTTCAGTTCAGGATCCTCATAGTCAGGCAGCGCCGAGATCGCTTCATATAAGCCTGGCTGCTTCCGAGCGAAACCCACATATGCCAAACCCGCAGCCAACAGTGCGTCATCCTCAGCTTTGCCAAGGACGGCCTCGACCATCGCTTCCTTCACAAGGACGAGTCCTCGCTTGGAAAGCTGCATCCTTAGATCTGGCAAGCCTTTGATGTGATTATATAGGGAAGGTGTTTTAATGTTTAATTTGGCGGCCAGCGCAGCAAGTGAAAGCTGCTCTACCCCTTGTTGATCCGCGATTTCTATCGCTGCTTGCAGTACAATTTCTGCATCTAAACCTTGTCGAATAGCCATCCTATGTCCTCTTTTCTAAATCGTCGCTGATGCCCCGTTGAATTTCATTGTTGCTTTTTCGATTGCTGCACTCATAATGGTAACGGGCTGCTCAATCATCCGTCCATGCCCCACCGCAAGCAAACTTGGCTCTAGCTGTCTCAATCTGCGCGTGCTCTCCAGTGAGGCCTCTTTACTCCACGTTGCCATGGCTGGAAACGGGAACCAGAACTTCACCACACCTGATACCGCTACGCCACCTCGTACTTGAAAAGCATCCCCAGCGATCAACGCCCGACTCCGTACATCAAGGAAGGCCATCGACCCTGGTGTATGACCAGGAACGGCAAAAGCTTGCAGCGAGCCAATCCGATCCCCATCTGCAAGGAGCACATCCGGTTTCGTCTGAATCCCTTTCGGGATGCCCCCTTTGATTGGTGTTTGAGGCTCATCAGCTTCTAGTTCCACATTCCCTGCCAACAGCTTCGCATCTCTCCTCGAGATGTAAACTTGCGCTTGCGGTAACGCCTTTTTCAACCCATCCAGTGCACCAATATGATCCCCATGCGCATGTGTCAGAACGATGCGAGTGATGGGCTTTCCAATCTGCTTCGCAGCTTGAAGAATGCCCTTAACACTGAATGGCAAAGCCGCATCAATCAAGGTTAATTCGGATTCTTCCTCCACCAAATAACAATTCACCGGGAAAAATCTCGGCATAAACGCCAGCTGATATAAATGTCCGATTCGCGTTATTTTCATTTTCAACGCCTCCTGTTTGCTATCTATATTAGCATATTAACTAATATCATTAGTTTTGTAAATAGGCAGATTCGTTAAAGTGTTTCCCTGTCATCACTGTGGTAAAATAAACTTCATATTTACTACACAGCCAAAAAAAGTGAGGTTCCCTTATGAATAGTGAAACATTAGCGCTTTTTAAAACATTAACCGAAATGCAGGCCGCTCCTGGCTTTGAGCGTGAGATCCGTGCATTTGTACGCGGCGAATTAGCCAAATATACAGATGAGTTCGTGCAAGACGGGCTCGGCAGCCTATTCGGGGTTGTGCGCGGTGATGAAACAGGACCGCGCATCATGGTCGCCGGCCACTTCGACGAGGTCGGCTTCCTCGTAAGCGGCATCACCGAGCACGGCACGGTCAAGTTCCAGCCGCTCGGCGGCTGGTTCAGCCAAGTGCTGCCCGCGCAGCGCGTGCAGATTATGACGGCGAACGGACCGATCATCGGTGTGATCGGCTCCGTTCCTGTGCACTTGCTCGACGAGGCTGCGCGCAGCAAGCCCGCAGACATCAAGTCGATGTACATTGACATCGGCGCGGAAGATAAGGCCGATGCCATCGCCATCGGCATCAAGCTCGGGCAGCAGATCGTGCCGATCTGCCCGTTCACACCTATGGCCAATCCGAAGCGGATTATGGCCAAGGCTTGGGACAATCGCTACGGCGTCGGCCTCGCGATTGAGCTCTTGAAGGAGCTTCACGGCGGGCCGAAGCTCCCGAACGTCCTGTATACGGGTGCCACCGTACAGGAAGAGGTTGGCGTGCGCGGCGGAAGAACGGCTGCGCATATGATTCAGCCGGACCTGTTCTACGCGCTCGATGCTAGCGCAGCCGGGGATATGACCGGCGATCGCCAGGCCTTCGGGCAGCTAGGGCGCGGGGCGCTGCTGCGGATCTTTGACCCCACGATGATCACACACCGCGGGATGGTCGAGTTCATTCTGGATACGGCGGAGACGCATAAGATCCCGTATCAGTACTTCATCTCGCAAGGCGGAACGGATGCTGGGCTGGTGCATGTGCAAGGCAGCGGAATTCCATCCGCTGTGATTGGGGTATGCGCGCGCTACATCCACACATCCACGTCGATTCTTCACGTGGATGATTATGCCGCCGCAAAGGAGTTGCTGATCAAGCTGGTGCAAGCCAGCGATCGCACGACATTAAACACCATTCATGCTGGGGCATGAGTTGAATCTCTAACCTAAAAAAAGCGCAGCAAGATGACCTCTTGCTGCGCTTTTTTGCACTTCACAACGATTATCGCCTATTTTATGAGAAAACCTCTATCGAAGGTAAAATTCTTACATTTTTTTCATAATTATAGAACTAATGTTCCAAAATATGGTACAATTAACATATAACTTGTTCTTAGAAAGAAGGATACCCATGACCTCAATCATTCGTGAAGCAACACCCCAGGATACATCGGCGATTAGCTCACTCGTTTCTCATCTTACCGGCAAGGTTATTTCCCCTTTACATATTGAAAACAGGCTGCATAACATGCGGGATAATCCTGACGAATTGCTTTATGTCTATGAAGCTAAGAATCGTATTCTTGGCACGTTAAGCTTTCGAATCCGCAGAGATAATGAAGTGCAGAATTTAGCCTTTAGTGAAATTTCAGTTATTTCCATCAAGAAGGATCCCGACAGTAACCACGCACCTTTGGAACAATTGAAGAGCTATGCTGAACAGCTAACCAGCGATCATAATTGCTCCGGGATGATGTGTCTTACAGACGTAGAATCCGCCGATAAATCCCGATCCCCCCAACCCCCAATCGGCTTTCATGAAACCGGTTACCGTTTTGTCAAACGATTTCTCTAATCCTGAGGGTGTTATATAAACCTTTTCTATCAATCATGCGAAGGAGTGCTTACGTGTGCTGACTGACTTTAATGACGGGGCTTTAGGTACTCTGGTTCTTATCCTTTTCATCAGCATTTTTGTTCTCGTTATTGGCATCTTTTTCTTCATCATTATGAAATCTCTTTCGGCCTGGACCACCAATAACAACGCGCCCATTCAAGATCGATCTTGTAAGGTTGTCGCCAAACGAATACAATTCTCCGGAAGCTCCAATAATTTGAGTTCAAATACCTCCTACTACGTTACTTTCGAATTCGAGGACCAGAGTAGAATGGAACTATGGATAGGACGGCAGCAGTTTGGCTACATGGTAGAGGGTGACACGGGAAATTTAATATTTCAAGGAACTCGCTTCAAAGAATTTGAGCGTAAGAAAGCCGTGTAGCCAAGACGCTATTTCCCAAAACAGCGCAATCGCAAGCATTTACAAGAAAACACAAAAAAAACGACATATTTTCGCCGATATTTGAATAATCTGAATATTTACAATATTAAAATAATAGGCTATTATGAATTCAAGGCAGACAGGGAGGACAACCCACACCAGACGGTGTAGTAACAACGAAGAGCCTGAAAATCCATCAATGAGAGGGGATAGTCCATTGGACCACGTTAGCGAAGCATGCTAATCACTTGCGCTCTAAACGACAGGAGCCACGTGCAGGAACGGCCCAATCGTTCAACAGCATGCGGGAAATCAGATCAAGCAGGTCATCATTCGAGGAAAGGAACAGAAGTGAGCGACTTGTCGTATGGTGATTAAGTTGGAGACTAACATGAGGAAAGGACACTTTAACTTTGAGGAGTACGTATCGATTTCAGAACCAGGTTTGCGATTTTTCGGGGAATGGAGTGTGTGAAAGAACAATTGAATAGGCAAAATGACTCATAGAGACCTCCGGTTATCATAGATAAGCGGAGGCCTCTATTTGCGTTTAAGTAGTGTTATTTGTTTGGTGTCTCTATTTTCTGCACAATCGGCAGTCGGACGATGAAGGATGTCATCTCATCCATCCCGCTTTCCACGGTGATCGTTCCGTGATGCATCTCCACGATCTTCTTGGCGATCGACAAGCCAAGCCCATTGCCGCCCGCTGTGCGATTTCTTGATTTATCGGCTTTGTAAAAGCGTTCAAAAATATGCGTCTGATCCTCTTCCGGGATGCTCGCGCCATTATTGGAGATCCGCGTAACAACCTCTTCCCCGCTGCAAACCACACGAACACGAATCGTCCCTCCTACAGGCACGAATTTCACTGCGTTATGGATCAAATTGATCCATACCTGACTGAGCAAATCCTCATCCGCTGCAATCGTTACGGCATCCAGCTCGATGTCCATGTCAATATCTTTATCCACCCACTGTGGCTCACAAGCCAGAATGTGATTGCGCAACTGCTTATCCAGTCGGTAGCTCTTCGGTTCAAAAGGGTGATGCTGAGACTCCAGCGAAGTCAGCTTCAGCAGATTTTCGCTGAGCTTGGATAAACGAACACTTTCAGTCTCAATGATGGTCAAATAATGCTTACGCTCCTCGGACGACAGCTGATCGTTCTGCAGCGCGCGGGAGAAACCGCTAATGGATGTTAGCGGCGACTGAATCTCATGGGAGACGTTCGAAATAAACTCCTGCCTCATTTTCTCCAATTGCCCGAGATCGGTCGCCATTTGATTGATGGAGTCCGCTAACTCAACGAAAGGGCCATTCCGCGGATTATTATCCACCGACACATTGAAATCCCCTCTCGACATGCTGCGTATCGCTTGATTCAAGCTTTGAAAGAAAATCAACTGATGTTTACGCAAAAATTGGCCAAGGATGGCCATGGTGAGCCCCCAAAGGAACATGCCTCCGATGCAGTTGATCAGCTGCACAATGACTTCCTCTGGGCGTTTCCCCAGATACGTGTAGAGATGCTCCATGCCATAGAAGGTGGCTAGCCAATACGCGATAATAAGAACAAATATGCCTAAGCCAAAAAAGAAGCCGCCTATTCGCTGTAGGAAGGACTGCTTCTTATGGGGCCCCCTTCTTAAGCGGTTCCTTCTCTCTATCTCTCTACTTCTCATTTCCCGTTTTTCCCTTATTCTCTTTTCTTTTCTCTCCAACTTGTTCCGCCATTTCTGTTCCCATTGATCATGGCTCATAGGTTGTTGACCCTTCACTTCAGCACCTCCAACCGATAGCCGAGCCCTCGAATGGTAGCGATGCGAAAAGCGTGCCGATCCTCCGGAAATCGCTCCCTTAGCCGATTAATATGCACATCAACGGTGCGTTCGTTGCCTTCGTAGTCAAACCCCCAAATCTGCTCGATCAACTGATCGCGCGAGAAGGTTTTGCCTGGGTAGCTCGCGAGCTTATAGAGCAGCTCGAACTCCTTGAGCGGCAACGTGATGCTCTCTGCACCTACGGTGACTTCATAGGTTTTGCGATTCATACTGAGATCGCCGGCCTGAATCGTTTGCGAGGAGGCGATTTTGTAGCGCTTAAGCAGTGCTCTCACGCGCATCGCCAGCTCAAGCGGCTCGAAGGGCTTGGTGAGGTAGTCGTCGGCACCGAGCTCGAAGCCTTTGACCTTCTGTGCCGTTTCTCCTTTAGCCGTAAGCATGAGAATCGGCAGATCATAATGCTCTCTGAGCTCCTTGCACAGCTCCCATCCGTCCATATTCGGCATCATCACATCGAGGATGACCATATCGACTTGGACGGTTTGCAGCGTCTTGAGCGCTTCAACGCCATCCGCGGCCTCGACAACATCGAAGCCCTCGTTCAGCATGAAAACACGGACAAGCTCACGAATATACGGATCATCATCTACGATCATAATAGGTGCCATGGTTCATTCATCCTCACTTGTTGAAGTACCGTGCTGTCTTACCTTTGCTAGTTTCCTTGGCTATTTCATGGATTAAACTTTAATTGAAATTAGCATAAACGAGCAATATAAACTGAATGTGAACCCATGAAGAAATTTTAGAATGAAAGGGCTTTATTTGGAAAAAGTTTTGTGATAAATTTGGGAAAAGGAACAGTTTGGGGGGTTGTGGCCTGTATGACAAATAACACATTGGCGGATTTCAACAAGCTGACTACCGCGGAAGCGGAAGCCCTGTTTCAAAGCGAGGTGCTATCGGAAGGATTCGCAGGTTTCAGGCGGTTACTCGACAGTCTCACGGAAGCGATTAAAGCAGCGGGGGACACAGACATGGAAGCCGTAGAACAGTCGGTCGCCAAGGCGAAGCGACTGTTTCCAGAACCCGTAGATTTCAGTCCATCCTGGGAGAACATTTGGCCAGAGCTCACATGTACAATAGCTGCCAAAAAACACATTTTCACAAACATACCTCACGCGGAAAGAGCCGGCGAATGGCAGGTCATTATGGATAACCCGCTCGTGGTGCAAGAGGTCGTCTGCTACCCAGCCCTGACGTTCGAGGATGCGGCCTATCTGTACGCCTATTTCCGACCGCAATTAGAGAAGTCCGAATACATTCGTCTGCAGAAAATCCAAACGGTGATTCAGGAAATAGGTAGTTAGTTTTACTTCAACTAAGCTTCCCCTTCATCCACTCACACCAATACAAATCTGTATCTACCTTCATTGTGGCTTTATGCACGAGGACGTACATGCCAAATGCATCATCATCAATCTCTAATTGATCGAGCGGTTTATCACTTCCTTGTTGGAGCTTATCCATTAGGAAGTTGAATCGCTCTTTTTTCTTTTTATAATACACTTCTCGTACCGCGAGCATCTTCCTCGCCTGCTCTTTATCCACTAGTCCGATGCAATACATCTTCAATGCAAGCTCATCCCTCGTCACAGGTTCATCCGTTGGCTCAGCGATCCATCCCCGTAAGGCATCCTTCCCTTGCTCCGTAATGGAGTAGACTTTCTTATCCGGCTTATCTGATTGAGGAACATGTACGAAAGCAACGTGCCCCTTTTGCTCTAATTGCGCTAAGAGTGGGTAAATCTGGCTGTGTTTGGCTGACCAAAAAGGTTGTATATGCTGCATGAGCTCATACCCCGAACGGGAATTTTTGGTTAAAAGGCTCAGTAATCCATATGAAAGGGTATTCATCGCCGCTCCTTCTTTATGTCATTATTGACATATAAACTTATCGGTAGTATGATGATTTTCATTCAAAATTATAAAGAATACTATCGTTAAGATCAATGATAGAGTGGAGGCATTATTTTGAGTAAGGATGAGTTACAGCAAGTGCGCTTCTGGCCAATCATGATCGCGATCTTCTTCGGGTCGTTCGTTTCAATACTAAGCATGAGTACGATTAATATCGCCATACCGATTCTTAGTGATCATTTCCATACAGATTTGAGCAAAATCCAATGGACAATTACTGGCTTTATGCTCGCAAGCGGCACAATCGCTCCGATTACAGGGTATTTCGGGGAGAAATTCAGCTACAAGCGTCTATACGCGATCGCGCTGATCGGTTTTACCGTATTTTCACTCTTATGTGCGCTAGCATGGGATGCTTCATCGCTGATTGCATTCCGTATTATTCAAGGGGCTTTCAGTGGTCTAATTATGCCCGCTACCATGACCATTGTCTATCAAGTTATTCCGCGCGATAAGCAACCCATCGCCATTTCCCTCTGGTCGTTATCTGCGATGATGGCGCCTGCCATTGGGCCCACATTAAGCGGTTGGTTATTGCAAAATTGGAGCTGGCACTGGTTGTTCCTCATGAATGTACCTGTCGGCCTTGTCGCTATCTTTCTCGTGTTCAAGTTAATCCCTTATTATCGTCTTGCGGTTCCAAAAAAATTCGATCTCATCGGCCTACTGACCGTCGTCGTTAGCAGTCTTTCCTTGCTAGTCGGTTTCTCGCAAGGCCACTCTTGGGGGTGGACATCAGGCCGTGTCATCGGGCTGTTCGCCACAGGTTTCCTAGTCCTTCTGCTATTCATTTGGAGAGAGCTTAAGGTTGACTCGCCTTTATTGAACATCCGCGTATTGAAAAATTCGCGTTACACCCTATCTCTCATTATTTCCAGTATTGTTACCATAAGCTTGTACTCAGGCACCTTCTTGACACCGATTTTTTTGCAAAATATTCAGCATGTAACCCCGCTCGATACGGGATTGATATTATTGCCGGCGTCTCTGGTGATGGCGCTCTGTATGCCAATCGTCGGCAAGCTTTATAGCAGTGTCGGGCCTCGTATTCTTATTTTTATCGGAATTACGTTAATTGCGGTTGGTACACTCACACTGAGTTGGTTGAGTACGGACGTCTCTCACGGCTATATTGTGTTCTGGATGATCGTTCGGAATGTTGGGATTGCCTTCGCTACGATGCCTGCAAGTAATGCAGGGATGGAGCAAATTCCGAGAACCCTATCCGGTCATGCAACTTCCATTAATAACTGGGTTCGTAACGTATTCGGGTCCTTCGCGATTGCCCTATTTACATCTGTTTTATCATCCCAAACCGTTACTCACAGTAAGGATTTAGCTGCAGGCGGGATGACAGACAAAGTGCAAATTGGTACACACGCCTTTACAATGAGTGTCAATAATGTGTACCTGCTCGCGACATTTATCGTACTTGTAGCTCTGCCGCTCAGCTTATTCATTCGCAAGCGCTCCTTAGCGCCAGACAATCCTTCGGCTTCGGCACCTGCGCCGATTGTGGCAACGCCGAGCCCGAAGGCTTAAGAACTAAATCAAGAACCCCAGTCCGATGTGTTTATTTACACATCAGGCTGGGGTTTCCGTTTGTTAAGCGCGATAGAAATCGCGCAGCAGCTCATCCATCACGCGATTCGTTCGAGCAGCGCTTACGCCAGTGCTCGGACTCTGCCCGATGCCTCTGAGATCGTCCACCACGGTCTGGATTAGTGGTTGCTGAACGTGAGGGGGATTAGGAATCGTTCGTTCTTCCACGGTTCCATCTGCCATTTCAATACGTAGATCGCCACTGAAAGTGGAGAATGATAGTTTACCGAGGCTGCCAACAATCTCATTTAAATCTAGGTGAGTGAAGGCATTGAAGCTCCAAACTCCCGTACCCATCACGCCGGATTCGAACGCGTAGCTCGTGGTCACGATATCTTCAACCTTCTGCTTACCGGATTGGTTTCTTGCGAAGCCCTTGACCTCGCCAATCGGCCCAATCAAATAATCGAGAATATCTAATGTATGACTCGCCAAATCCACGAACAATCCGCCGCCTGACAGCTCAGGCTGAATGCGCCATGGCTCCAGCCCTTCTTGATACTCTCTCAACGGTTGCAGGTAGGTCGATTGCACAAAGCGGACCTCACCGATCACACCGGAATCTAGCAGGCGCTTGATTTCCAAGAATTTCGGGAGCCCCCTGCGATAATACGCCACGAACAAAGGCACGCCCGCTTCTTCACAGGCCGCGATCATCTCCTGACATTCTGCGTGATTTCTAGCCATCGGCTTCTCCACATAAACGGGCTTTCCTGCTTTTGCAGCGAGTAAGGTATATGCATGATGAAATCCTGGCGGCGTAGCGACATAGACCGCATTCACATCCGGATCGTTCACTAGCGCTGCAGCGTCATCATACCATGTTGCCACACCATGTCTCTTCGCATAATCCTCTGCGAGTGCTCCATCGCGGCGCATAACCGCGACAAGCTCTGAGCCCTCTGACTTCTGCAAGGCGGGGCCGCTTTTGACCTCCGTCACGTTACCACAGCCGATAATTCCCCAACGTACCTTCTCCAACATGGTTGCCTCCTTGTGTTTGCGTAGTTAGTTAGGTATTCGACGTGGAAGTTGCGTCCTCCTGTGCCTCAATAGCAATCTGAACGATCGCAGAAGGTGGTCTAATCAAATTCAACAAAATTGGTTCTTTGTATGTACCACACAACTTGCTATTCTATATCTAAAACAAAGCAGGTGACACCCGCCATGTACATTCCTTCTCATTTTAAAATGCAGGACCTTTCAAAGATGTACAACTTTATAGAAGCGCATAGCTTCGCTACGGTCATTTCTCAGCATCAGGAGCGCCCCTTCGCGACGCATATTCCCTTATTGCTGGATCCCGAGGACCATTGCTTATATGGCCATTTCGCCCGCTCTAACACGCAGTGGACCGATATGGAGCAACAGGAGGTTTTGGTGATATTTCAAGGCCCTCACTGCTATATCTCACCATCATGGTATGGTACGCCTGCCGCTGTACCTACGTGGAATTATACGGCTGTTCATGTGTATGGCAAGGTCGAACTCATCCACGATGATCAGGAAGTCTTGCACGTCTTACAGCAGCTAACTCGCAAGTACGAGGAACTGGATAGCTCGTATGATCTAGACAGCATTGACCCGCACTTTATTGCTGGGTTGCGCAAAGGAATACAAACTTTTAAGCTGCCCTTTACGAGCATCGAGGGTAAAGCCAAGCTAAGCCAGAATCAGCCGATAGAGCGCCAAGAACGCATTGTTCGAGCACTTGAGCACAAAGGGGATCCTGAGCGGCAGATTGCCGCACTTATGAGGGAGAACCTGAGCCTGTGAATGCAAAAATGCCTCCACACCCCGTCATTTCTCGAGGGTAGAGGCTTTTTTGCGATTACGAGTGCACTTGCGCCGTTGATACAGTATCGGGCTCTATCGGAGAATGCTCCGCAATCAGCTGTTCTTGAATCTGCAGCTGCTGGGTAGCAAACTCGCGATACATCTCGTGTGACTCGATGAGCTGCTGATGGGTGCCGCGGCCTGTGACGACACCTTTGTCGAGGAACACGATCTGATCCGCGTCCACGACCGTGGATAAGCGATGGGCGATGACAAGTGTTGTGCGTCCTTGCATCAAGTTTTGCAGTGCCTGCTGTACCACGACCTCGGACTTGCTGTCCAGACTCGAGGTAGCTTCATCCAGCATCAGAATCTTCGGATCCCTCAGCAGTGCCCTGGCGATCGCAATCCGCTGACGCTGCCCGCCTGACAGCTTGATCCCGCGCTCTCCGACTTCCGTTTCATACTTCTGCGGAAGCTCTTCAATGAAACCATCGGCATACGCCATCTCGGATGCCCGTTTCAGCGCCTCTTCTGTCACTTCATGTTGTAAGCCATAGCAGATGTTATCTCGAATCGTCCCTGCAATGAGCGGACTTTCCTGCGACACATAGCCGATTTGGCTACGCCAAGAGACGAGCGAATACTGACCGATACTTTCTTTGCCTAACGAAATGTTACCCTCCTGTTGCGAGTAAAAACGCTCAAGCAACGAGAACATCGTCGTCTTCCCGCTTCCGCTCGGCCCCACAATCGCGGTAACCTTACCCGATTCCATTGTAAAGCTTACGTCTTTCAGAACCTTCTCGTCTTCTTTATAGCCAAACGATACATTGTCGAAATACAGGGATTGAGAAGCATCCTTGACCGTCAAACCTGCGTGGGGATCCTCCTCCTCATGATCCAGCACCTTGAGAATCGTATCCGTTGCTCCCATCGCTTTCTGCGTTTGCGTGAAAAATTGTGTAATCTGCGTAATCGGCATGACAATTTGGAATAAATAAAGCATAAAGGCCACCAGCTGCCCCGCTGATATGGCACCTGACGCCACACGTGTACCGCCATAACCGAATAGGACGACGAACATCATCAGCATGACAAACATAATCAGAGGGGACATGAGCGCTTGAATTTTACCTTCTTTAAGTCCAAATTTGAACAGCGTCTGAATTCCTGCGCTACCTTCCTTATACTCCACAGGCTCTGCATTTGCGGCCTTCACCAAGCGAATTTCAGATAGCACCCGGTTTAACACGGAAGTGAAGTTGGCTGTCTCGGCTTGCATGCCTTTAGAGATTTTGTACATTTGCCGACCCAAAGGAAAAAGGATAAGAAATGCAATCGGGAATATGCTGAACATGATGAGTGTCATTTTCCAATCCATATATAAGAGCACCACGATGGACCCGATAATGGAAATGGTGCCTGTAATAAAGCCCGCTGTATGCTCAGCGATAAGTCCTTTAATAATTGCGGTGTCGTTCGTCATCCGGGAGATCGTATCCCCTGTTTGATGATTATCATAGTAGCGAACCGGCAGCACGAGCAGCTTCTTCCATAAGCGATCTCGGATACCCGCCACCACGCGTTGACCTGAATAGTTAAGTAGGTACGTGGCTACCCCAGAAGCAACGGCAGATGCGATGAACGCAATGGCCATCCCGCTAATTTGCAGCCAATTTAACGAGGAAATGGAGAAATTATCAACCACATTTTTCGTGAAAAGTGGGATCACCAAGGCCACCAGCGTGGCAATCACGCTTAACCCTAGCGCAATACTCAACAGAACCTTCGGTGGATTAGCGTCCTTTAGTAAGCGGATGAATCCCCGCCAGTCGTTTTTTTGTTTCGGTTGTTCACTCTTTGTCATTGCCATCTATCTCTACTCCTTTACCCGATCGGATGTGATTCCGTTATTTATGATTGCTCATCTCTAACACTTGTTACGATCATACTCCCCTATTTTAAACAGAATATAAACAAGGTCGAATCGGTCCGTAGGCGGAATAGCAACTAAAATAAGCTCCCTCACGAAAAGCCAATGGCTTCTCACAAAGGAGCTTTCTCATTGTTCAATCTAAGATTCTGTGGCCACCTGCCACATCACACCGTACCGATCTCGCACACGACCGAGCATTGTGCCCCAGAACATACGTTCAAACGGCATGATGATATCGCCATCGGCTGCTAGTCCGTCAAAAATCGTAGCAGCTTCCCCCTCATCCTTGAAGGTAAGCGCCAGGTCCATGCCAGTACCGCGATCATTCGCCTCCGTCCCTGCATCTGCCATGAAAAATCGCAGCCCTAGCGCCTGCAGCTCCAAATGCATAACTAAGTGTTTCTTGGACTCTTCCATCCCCGGCAGATCGCCATACGATTGGATGCTGATGATTTCTCCGCCAAACACGCCCACATAAAAATCAGCCTGCTTTCGCGCGTCGGCGCTATAGATATATGGTGATAAGGTTGCCATCGTTATTGCGCCATCCCTTCTACACGACTCCATAGTAATTGATTTTTGCCATGTGTTTTCGCTTCATATAGTAACTCATCTGCCGCTGCCACTAGCTCCGACCTCCTTTGTCCCTGATCACGGCGTGCTGCCCCAAAGCTCATCGTAACTTGAAACGCGTCCTTGCCATGCTCAAACACCTTGGCTCGCAAATTATCCATAAATAACTGGAAGAGCTCCATCGCTTTTTGCTGATTATTGGTATATAAAATGATCGCAAACTCTTCACCGCCATAGCGGAAAGCTCGGCTTTGGGTGCTTGGAATGGACGTATCCAATAACCTGCCGATCTCCCTCAAAACCATATCTCCCGCTTGGTGACCATAGCGATCATTGATCTGCTTAAAACAGTCAATATCCCCCATCATCAGCGTAATCGGTTGTTTACTTGCAATAGCTTCTCTCATCTGCTCTTGAAAGCTTCGATGATTATAAAGTCCCGTTAAGTAATCCTGCTTCGCTAAGTTCTCGAGAATCCCCTTCTCGACGAAATGCTTTCGTTCCCTTGCTACAATGATGCCCCCAATGACACCAATCATAAGTAAGAATGCCAAATTAAATAAGTGCCGAGGTAGATCATCTATCAGAAATCCACCATCCACTAGCTCAACCACGAAGAAATAACCAATGATAATCATACCCGTCGCCACCATTGCTCCACTGAAGCTCCAATATAACGAAGCGTGCAGAATAACCAAATAAGCTATTGGGAAGAGCAGACTGTGAGTCCCGTCTGTGAGTGAGATAATTACCAGGAAAGAGAAATAGTCCATAATTACGCCCAACCTCGTCATAAAGCGATAGAAGCTAGACGCAATAGGGGTAAAATGCAGGGCAATTTCCGTTGTTCCCATATATATAATAGCAACTGCAAGCAGACTCAGGAAAATAGTTAAATCCTTCGAGGCGCTATAGTAATAATTCAGATACAAAAAAGTTGAAGCCACGACAAGGAACCATCGCACACAGCTGTATGCAATTTCTAAGATATGGTCAGACTTTCTTGTCTTCACCATGCTGTAATCACATCCCTACAAGATGACATTCTTCTTACTACTCATTCAATAAAATGGATGTAATCTCCTGCTTATCTGCCTATACTGCACTTCCTAGGGAATCTGTACCTCTCGCTGGTTTTGTTTTTGTCCCTTGGTTACTATACAATAGTAAGAGGGGAACCTTTCCTAGTCATTTACGAGGAGGTACGTCATGAATAATTTCACATTCCATAATCCAACTACCCTACATTTCGGTCAGGGTCAATTAGAAAAGCTAACGACCGAAGTACCGAAGTATGGGAAAAATATCTTACTCGTCTATGGGGGAGGCAGCATCAAAGCCAATGGTATCTACGACAAGGTGGTCCACCTGTTACAAGGCCTTGGAGCAACTATCGTTGAGCTTAGCGGTGTCGAGCCTAATCCAAGATTAACGACCGTTCATCGCGGTGTTGCATTGTGCCGTAATCACAACATCGATCTTATCCTTGCGGTTGGTGGCGGCAGCGTGATTGACTGTGCCAAAGCGATCGCGGTTGGCGCGAAGTTCGAGGGTGACTTCTGGGATATTGCAACGCGTAAAGCAGTGGCCACAGGTGCGCTTCCGTTAGCTACCGTTCTCACGATTGCTGCGACTGGTTCCGAAATGAACTCTGGTTCGGTCATCACGAACTGGGAAACGAATGATAAACTCGGTTGGGGAAGTCCTTATACCTATCCGAAATTCTCTATCCTCGACCCGGCTCATACGACATCCTTGCCTGAAAACCAAACCGTTTACGGCATGGTCGATATCATGTCTCATGTGATCGAGCAATACTTCCATCATGTCACGAACTCCCCTTTGCAGGATGGATTCTGCGAAACGATTTTACGTACCGTTATCGATACGGCGCCTCTTTTGCTGCAGGATCTGAACAATCTGGAGCACCGTGCGACCATTCTATATAGCGGCACTATGGCGCTTAACGGCACGCTGAGCATGGGCATTCGCGGGGATTGGGCGACGCACAATCTGGAGCACGCCGTTTCCGCTGTCCATGATATTCCTCACGGCGGCGGTTTGGCCATTCTCTTCCCGAACTGGATGACTCATACCCTCGACGCTAACGTGGTGCGCAATAAGCAGTTCGCGCAGCGAGTCTTCGACATTGATGCCGCAGGCAAGTCCGACAAGCAAGTTGCCGAGGAAGGCATCGCGGCACTACGTGCGTTCTTCGTCAGCATCGGCGCGCCGAGCCGATTGGCAGATTACAGCATCGACGACTCCACCATCGAGCTCATGGCCGATAAAGCCATGATTTACGGCGACTTCGGCAACTTCCAGAAGCTGACTCGCGCGGATGTGGTAAAGATTTATCAGATGTCGCTATAAGGTTAGCGACTGTGAAGTGGCGTTGCATATGGGTGCAACGCTTTTTTTCGTCCGCGCTAGAAGAGACTAATCGCCACCCATCCACTACCGCTGCACGGGCAGCACCGTATAGTCGCGCCACTCCTCCGGCAACAGACGCTGATAGCGCGGCTGCAGATACCGATCATCGATCAGCAGCAGCACGCCGCGATCCGTTTCGGAGCGGATTAACCGCCCGCCAGCCTGTTGCACTTTGTTCATGCCGGGGTAGACATAGGCGTAGTCGTAGCCGTTTTTGCCTGTACGCTCCATGTAATCCTTGACCAGGTTGCGTTCCGGTCCCAGCTGCGGCAGGCCAACACCCACAACGACGACGCCCGTTAGGCGGTCGCCGACAAGATCGATGCCCTCGGAGAAGATGCCGCCCATCACCGCAAACCCCACCAGCGTCTGCCCCGCTCCCGCCTGAAAAGCCGCTAGAAAGTGCTCCCGCTCCTCCTCGGTCATTTTGGCCTGCTGAACGAGTACATTCAGTTCACTGTCACGCTGCCCATTTGTCCCTTCCTCCCGCTCACCTACAAGATCCGTAAAAGCCTCATATACACTGCTCATGTACGCATACGAAGGGAAAAACACCAAATAATTGCCCGCTCGCCCCACTACCAGTTCATAGATAGATCGCGCTATCCGCGTACGACTGTGCTCCCGATCCTGGTAGCGTGTCGAAAGCGGCTGCACGAAAACCTCCAGCTGCTCTTTCGCAAAAGGTGACGGCACCGTCACGGAGTAATCGTCCTCCCCCGCACCTAGCGTGTCCATGAAATAGGACAATGGCGACAGCGTCGCCGAGAAAAATACGTGCGCCCGATACCCTTTCCCCATTTGCCGCAGCAGGTGGGATGGATCCAAACAAACGAGCTTCACGCTGATCTCGTTCCGATCATTCGCAGCCAGCGTCACATACCGCTCGTCATACAGCTTGGAAATACGCACAAAATTTTGCGCGCCAAAATAAGCATCCAAGAGTGCCGCACCCGTTGCGGTACCACCGGCCGATCTCGCTAACTCGATTTCAGCTGCCGCTATAAAAGCTTCAACTTGCACCAACAACGATTCCGGCAGCGCCGACTCCACCATCATTTCGCGTTCCCCCACCTGCTTGCGGAGCGCAATAAAATAGGCATTAATCGCCTTCGCCGCGTCATGGACCTCCTTACGAACCCCTTTGAACTCCCGTTGCAGCGCAAGGAAGGTCGATTTGTGCAGTTCACTAGCGTACATCTCCCGCGCTCGATCCAACAGATTATGCGCCTCATCAATAAGCAGCGTTGTGTGGCGCTTCTGCTCCTCGAACAGTCTTTTCAAATTCACACGCGGGTCAAATATATAGTTATAATCACAAATCACCGCATCCGCTGCATAGGCCACATCCAATGAAAACTCGAACGGACACACCCGATGCTTCCGCGCATACGTCTCAATCACAGCACGCGTCATCACGGTTTCCTGCCCCAGCAGATCCAGCACCGCCCCATTCACCCGATCATAGTAACCATCCGCAAACTCACAATGGTCCGGCGTACACCTGACCTCGTCCTTCAAACACACTTTTTCCTTCGCCGTTAGCGTAACCACTTGTAGCTGCAAGCCTTTATCCTGCAATAGGTAAAAAGCTTCCTCTGCCGCCGTACGTGTTATCGTCTTCGCCGTTAAATAAAAAAACCGTTGCAGTACGCCCTCGCCCATCGCCTTCACCGATGGAAACAGTGTCGACATCGTCTTACCAATCCCTGTCGGTGCCTTAGCGAACAGCTTGTGCCCGTCCTGAATGGTTTTGTACACCGCACCAACCAACTTACGCTGCCCTTCACGATACTGCGGAAAAGGGAATTGCAGCTCCTTGATGCTCTGATTTCTGCGCCCCTCATGCTCATGCTTCAGTTGTGCATACGGATAGTAGCCCCGAATAACCTCATAAATAAACCGCTCAAGCTCCTCATAAGTAGCTTCCCTCACAAAATGCCGAGTCTCCTCTGTATCCACCTGCGTATACGTAAGCTGAACCCGCATGTGCCGGAGCCCGCGATCATGGGCCACCATGTACGCGTAACACATCGCCTGCGCCCAATGCACAGGGTAGGAATTCTCCGCAATGAGTGTAATATCTGCGGAAGTCGATTTTATTTCATCTACGGTTAGCGTATCGCCATCGTCCCCGCCCCCGACTAAAAGCCCATCACAACGCCCATCAATAATAAATAAAAGTCCCTCATACGCTATCTCTGCAGAGACATACACCTCATGCTCGTCCGACTCTCCGTATTGCTTTTGCAGCCTTTGATGCGCCTTCGTGCCTTCCTTCAGTGACGTACTTGACCGAAACTCCGAATCAATACTACCACGGCTAAACACATACTCCACTAACGACCGAACTGATATATTCACCAAAGGTAGCATTTCACGTCTCCATTTTAGAACATTTGTTCCTTATTATATCATGTGGATGTTCGAAAAACTACTTTTCACGGGCTACAGACAGGTATTCGCAAGCATGCAAAAAGACACCAGCCCAGGCTGATGTCTCACACTACTATCATTTCCCCCACTGAAACGGGGTTGTATTAAAAAACAAGTCCGGATTGGCCTGGATATTATGCGCCCAGAACGTAAAATGCAGATGCGGCCCGGTGGAGAAGCCCGTCGTGCCGACTAGCCCGATAATGTCGCCCTGCTTGACGCGGTCGCCAACCTTCACACGCAGCTCGGAGAGATGCGCGTACTGCGAGAACAGCTCCATCCCATGGTCAATATAGATGGCATTGCCGGTCAAATACAGGGTTTCTGCTAGCGCGATAACCCCATCGTTCGTGGCCTTGATCGGTGTGCCTTCTTTGGCGGCCAGATCAAGGGCCATATGCGAGCTATCGTATTTCCCGTTCACGTAACGGGTGTACCCATACGGCGTGGTCAAAATCCCCTCGATCGGCTTCACGAACGGCCCGCGGAACAAAAATGTCGGCTCCGACTTGCTGCGCGCCAGATCAATCTTCTTCTGATCGGTATTGATGCGCGCCGTATCCTGTTTCATGCTTTCCATTTGCTCAGTGACCTTCAAATACTGCGTCTCGAACTTCTTCGCCTTGATGGTCAGCGTCTGATCACCGATCGCATACGTACCCACTTTTACACTCATCGAGATTGGCAAGTACGTGAAGTATCCCGCTTCATATGGCTGAAGCGTGTACGTCTTACCCTGCCAAGCTACGCTGCCTGGCTCCTTATGGCGCACAAGCACAATATCACCCGGCGAAGCCTGCTCCGGTATGAGCTTCCAGCTAGAGCCCATGACCGCTTTAGCGCCTGCTTCATCTTTATATAAAGAAGATTCCGCTATTAGCTGTGCCAAATGCGCTTTCTCCCCAAGAATAATCGCCTTCGCGTCCTCTGTTATGCCATCAATCCAGGTTTGTCCCCCATCCGCGGTGAGGAGTAGAGGGTTCTTGCTATCCGTCGTTCGGGATAAAAGCACCCAACCAATTTTCGGTGTCACGAATTGTGTTTGCTTCACAGCAACCGAGTTGCCGTTCAGTGTAACGGAAGTTAAGCCGCCTTGAACTGCTGAACCAGTAGTTCCCGAGGCCCCGGTCGCTCCACCTGATCCATCGCTACTTGAACTCGCTGGACTTACACTTGCTGTAGTCCCTGCTTCCAAACTTAGCAGCTTAGCAATCGTTTCACTGTCCATCGAATCAACCGCACCATCTACCGGGAGTACTTCCGTACCCGAAGCTTCTTGCCAATGCGCACCGCCATCAACGGTTTGAACCATACCGTCCGCGTATTTCACCCAACCTCGATCGAGATCGAGCATCTGAAAATCCACAGCTACACGTGGTGTTGGCGTTGGCACTGGTGTTGCTGCTACCGTGTCAGGTGTATTCGTATTCAAAGTAAGGGTTGACTCAAACGGATATTTGCCGAAAAGAATCACCGCACAAGCAGCAAGGATGCAAGCGCCAGCCAACAGTGGCCATTGACGCCTTTTTCTTGGTCTCACAGACGTTCCTACCTCCCTTGAATAACGACGGATTGTCCACTTACTAGACGCCTTCGTCTCTGACTTCGTTCTTCTCATGGTAACACAAAAAACCCGAAGACAGCTATGCCTCCGGGTTTTACTATTCTATATTTGTACGCCCTTTTTGAGCGTTTTCTGATCAACATTCGTGTTATTAACTAATGGAAGTAACTTGACACTTCGAACCATTGTGGACTGACATAAATGACATGTCGGCACGTGATCGAATGCAAAATTATCTCGCATCCAGCCTTTACAGCCTTCTTTTTCACAAGACCATACCGTCACATTTTCTAGAGGCATCTCTTCAAGCGACTTTTTTCTGGAATACATGGATAAACCTCCTTAGAGTACTAAGAGTCAACTAGCTTTAAATTGAAAAAGACTGCCATTACTTACGTAAAGGCAGTCTCTTTAATTATATTACAGTTTTACTACGTTTTCAGCTTGAGGACCGCGGTTGCCTTGAACTACGCTGAATTCAACTGCTTGACCTTCGTCCAAAGTTTTGAAACCGTCGCCTTGGATTGCGGAGAAGTGAACGAATACATCGTTGCCGCCTTCAACTTCGATAAAACCGAAACCTTTTTCTGCGTTAAACCATTTTACTGTACCAGTAGCCATTGTGAAATACCTCCAAAAATTATTAACATGTTTTTTATTCTTCAAAGAGAAAAAATTCACACATTGTAAAAGGTTCACTAACAGAAATGAAAACCCTTTAAAATATGTGAATTCAGGTTCTATTTGTCGATTGGATTTATCATAACACACCGCTTATGAAAACGCAACCTATTTCCAGACTTTACTAGTGTAAAACTGAAAAATGGGCTCCCCAACTTTAGTCTAGGATGCCCCTTGGTCTCAAGACCGTTTGATGCAAGAGGCAGGGGGTCTATACTTGAAACATCGAGTCTAGGAGGGTCCAAGTCATGTTTAACGCAAGTATTTTAACCATTGTAATCGCAAGCTTATTATTCGTCATTTTCACATGGATCGGCGGCGTCAAGGCGTCCCGATTACTGTATAGCAGGAGCCTAGAGAATCTTAACCGAAAAACGCGCAAGCTGCTATTCTGGGCGTGGTTCCCGGCTATTCCTGGAGCTGCCATCGTCGCCGCCATTGCGTGGTTTCAGATGAACATGGATCCGATTTTTTGGAGGGACCGTGTATATCTGCAAGCACCTCTACTTATTGTTCCTCTTTTGAGCATATGGTTCGTAGCCGTTCCTAAGTTGTTGAAGCTTCGCTCCTTAACGAAACATAGCTTGGCTGCAAGCAGCACCACGATTGAGCCTGCTATGTTCCAAAGAGCCGCTAGTCCTGGTCTCATTTTTCCTTATCAATTAACTGCGCTTAGCGCCATGACATCACTTTATTTCACAATTGTAGCACCTGTACCATTCCAATGGGTAGAAACCACTATTCCGTTTGTCGCGCTTGTTATTATTGCTGCAGGGCTTTGGTGGAGGCATCAGCTTCGCTCCAAGCGCGTAAAGAAGTCGGAGCATTATCAGGCACCGCGTCTATGGACGAGAATTGGCACCATGACAGGCGTTCTCGTCGTAATCGCGGGTATTGGCTTCTATTTGATCACATTCGCCATGGACAAAAGCGTACTGCCAGCCGAGATTGATATGGCAAGCGGAACGCATGATTACGGCGGCGGTGCTGCAGGAGAGCATGCCGGTCATGATATGACCGCAATGGCAGGGATGGTCTCCGTCGCCGACCTAACGGGCCCGAAAGAGGGGACGCCAGATCGTCGTTTTACACTCGTTGCGAAGAAAAATACAGTCACACTCAGCTCCGGCAAAACCGTCGACGCTTGGACGTATAACGGACAAATTCCCGGACCTGAGCTTCGCATGAAGGAAGGCGAACTCATCGAGGTCACTTTAACGAACCAAGATATTGAAGAAGGCGTAACCGCCCATTGGCACGGTCTAGATGTACCAAATGCGGAGGATGGCGTTGCTGGCGCTACACAAAATGCGGTTATGCCTGGCGAAAGCTATACGTACCGTTTCCGCGCTGGGCAAGTCGGCAGCTTCTGGTATCATTCGCACCAGGATTCACGTGAAGCCGTTAGCAAGGGACTTTTTGGAGCTTTGATCGTGGAGCCGAAAGAGGTTGCTCAAGCACTGAAGGATATTACCGTAATGACTCATCTTTGGAAAAATTCGTTCGCAATTGGTGCCAATGATGAATTGGACCGCCAAACGGTTGCCCCAGGGACGCCTGTCCGCATGCGTTTAATTAACACCGATGATTGGGTTGATCAAACATACACATTAGTAGGTACACCTTTTGAAGTTGCGGCTATTGACGGAATTGACCTGAATAAACCAGATCTCCTCACGAATACACATGTTGTCGTGACTACTGGGGGTCGTTATGATCTTACTTTTGTCATGCCGGACCATCCTGTTTATTTAAATGTGGGATACCTGAAAAATGGGGGTATTCTGCTGTCACCTAATGGGCAGGGCAATATCCCTGACGTTCCGCCAACCGTAGCTTTCGATCCGCTTACCTATGGACGCCCTGCAGCTACACCTTTCGATGCGCATAGCAAATTCGATCGTGATTTTACCCTTGTTTTGGATAATAAATTAGGCTTCTATAATCGAAAATTCGATTTACTCTATACATTAAACGGCAAAGTGTTTCCGGATGCACCGATGTTCATGGTGAAGGAAGGGGATTTGGTCAAAACGACGATCATTAACCGCGGCATTGTGGAACACCCTATGCATTTGCACGGTCATCATGTTCTTGTGCTTTCGCGCAACGGCAAGCCTTCAACAGGCAGTCCTTGGTGGTCGGATACACTGGATGTTCTGCCTGGGGATACGTATGAGGTCGCATTCGTCGCTAATAATCCTGGGCTATGGATGGATCATTGTCATAATCTTTCGCATGCTGCTGCCGGCATGTCGATGCATCTCATGTATGAAGGGGTAACTACACCATTTTCGGTGGGAAGCGGCACCCAGAATCATCCCGAATAACCATTGCACGGAGGACTATAAACATGACTGAAGACATATTTGGAGCCGCGGGATTTAGTTCCTTCGGGCTCCTTCTTTTATGGTCCATCACTGCGTATTGGAGCAGTCGTTTGGCCTATATCTTGGGGAAAAAGCAGCTGCGACGCAGGTCTCAGGGGCTACTCTACCTCATTCTGTTAGGTGAGGTGCTAGCCTTTGTCAAAGCAACAATCATCCTGACCTCATGGCCGACTGGATGGCCATCGATGCAGGTGAAGCTGGGGCTGGAGCTGGTGTTGTTCGGCGCTCCAGCGCTGGCGACGCTGGGTTTGAGCGTGCCGAGGCTGTGGCGAATGGCTCGGCTGGTGGAAGGGCCGCAGGGCGAAGCCCTGCCTGCGGAAGTACGGGGTAGCGCCGCGCATATCGCGGTGGCGCTGCCGGTGCATGCGGTCATGCTGGGCGCGATGACCGTGTTCTTTTACACCTTCTTCACCGCGGTTCCGCTGTCGGTGAAGCTTATCATCGTGCCGACGCTGCTAGCCGCAGTCGGCACGTTGTTGCAGGGGTATCGGCTGCACCGCCGATACCTCGCCATGCGCAGCCCCGCGTGGACGAAGCCACGGCTCGGGGTGCGGGTTCTGCGCGCTGCCGCCGGTGTCTTAGCGGCAGCTGCTGTGTTAGTGATCTGGCTAAGCGCAGCTAGCCAGATGAGCCGGTTGCCCGCCGAAATGAACATGGCGGCGGGGGTCATGGACTATGGCGGCGGCGCAGCGCCGGCGGATGCCGTGCACGCCCACCACGGCGTGAGTGGGGTGAGCGTGGCGTCGCTTACGGGTCCCCGCGAAGGGACGCCGGATCAGCGGTTTACGCTCACGGCCAGCAAGCAAACCGTGGTGCTTAGCTCGGGTAAACAGGTGGAAGCATGGACGTTTAACGAACAGCTTCCAGGCCCAGAGCTGCGCGTGAAGCAAGGCCAATTGATCGAAGTCACGTTGGTCAATGCTGATATTGAGGAAGGCGTGACACTCCATTGGCATGGTTTAGACGTCCCCAATGCGGAGGATGGCGTCGCAGGCGTAACGCAAAATGCGGTCATGCCAGGTGAAACCTACGTGTACCGTTTCAAAGCCAGCGATGCGGGCACATATTGGTACCACTCGCATCAACAATCGTATATGGAGTCGGGGAAAGGCCTTTTCGGTTCTCTCATTGTCGAGCCAGCTACGTCCCCGACTGAAAATAAGTCAAATGAACTAGACATCCCGATTGTCGCACATACCTACTCAACCGTAGATGGTACATCGAATACGATCTCTTTTGGAGCTTCGGATACGCGTCAAATCCAGCGGATTACGCCGGGTACGCTCGTTCGCTTACGTCTTATTAATACAGACAATGCACCGATGACGTTTAAGCTATTAGGTACGGCCTTTCAAGTGGCCGCCATTGATGGAACGAATCTGCATGGGCCCACAGATCTAGTGGAGAAAGATTTACTCCTCGCAGCAGGCGGACGCTATGACGTCACATTCACCATGCCGCAGGGGTATGTGCTACTAGGTCCACAGCCCGAGAAAGAGAGGGGTAACCATGCCTCCTTGTTGATGAGTCCAGATGGCAAGGACGGTAATTTCGGCGATGCTGCGAATGAGCGTGGATCCGTTTGGGACCCATTGAAGTACGGCAGTCCAGATGCCAATGCTGTTGCCGTATTCACCGGTCAATACGACCGTGAATTCCAGCTGATTTTAGATAAAAGATTAGGATTCTTCAATGGAGCGTTCACGTATTCGTTTACGATTAACGGAAGGCTATTTCCCGACACGCCAATGCTCATGGTAAAAGAGGGAGACGTTGTGAAAACGACGATCGCCAATCATAGCAGTGCTAGCCATCCGATGCATGTGCACGGACACCATATGTTGGTGCTGAGCCGAAACGGACAACCTTCGACCGGGAGTCCTTGGTGGGTAGATACGTTGAATGTTGCCGCAGGAGAGATTTACGAGGTTGCTTTTGTCGCGGATAATCCCGGCCTTTGGATGGACCATTGCCACAATCTGCAGCATGCGAGTGCAGGGATGACCATGCATTTGATGTATGAGGGATCACAACGCCCTATTCCATAGGAAGTGCAACGTCTAATCATCCTGAATAAGCAATTATCTCTTTTTATCGCGCAATTTCAACAATTGGAAGCTGTTTTTTCAAAAAAGAGGGAGGGGATGTCACATTAACTTACACACCGTTGACAAATCGGTCTCTGCGGATTACGCTATGAGAAAGCAGGCACGACATAATTGCATATGACTTCTTTCGTATAACCTTAATAATTGGATTAAGGGTCTCTACTTAGAAACCGTAAATTTCTAGCTACGAAAAATGTGCGCTGACAGGCATATTTTTCATGGCTAGTTTTTTTTATGCCTACATTTTCATACATTAGGGGAGTGGGAGGTTTTTGAACGATGACAACTATTTTAATTAAAGATGCGCAGATCGTGACCATGAACCGCAATGGAGACATAATAAACGGGGATATGTTGATCGAAAATGACCGCATTACCGCCATTGGACCGGATTTGAATCCCGCACAGGCAGATAAAATCATCAACGCTAAGAACCGCACCGTCATTCCCGGCTTTATTCAAACGCACATTCATCTGTGTCAGACGTTGTTCCGCGGGAAAGGGGACGATCTCGAGTTGATGGATTGGTTGAAAAAGCGGATCTGGCCGCTGGAAGCCGCCCATGACGAAGAATCAATCTATTACTCCGCGATGCTCGGTATCGGGGAGTTAATTCAAAGCGGCACCACAACGATCGTGGATATGGAGACGGTGCATCACACGGATTTCGCTTTTCAGGCTATTGCACAGAGCGGCATTCGTGCGTTATCTGGCAAGGTGATGATGGACAAAGGGGACGAGGTTCCGTTCGCCTTACAGGAAAACACAACGGAATCGCTTCAACAAAGCGTTGATTTACTGGAAAAATGGAACGGTCATGACGACGGACGTATCCAGTACGCGTTTTCTCCGCGTTTCGTCATCTCGTGTACGGAGGAACTGCTGCGTGAGGTTCGCAATTTGTCGGAACAGTACAAAGTGAAAGTACACACGCACGCGTCTGAAAATCGCGGGGAAATCGAAATCGTGCAAGCCGAAACGGGCATGCGCAATGTCGTCTACCTCGATCATCTTGGTCTAGCCAATGAGCGGCTGATCTTGGCGCACTGCATCTGGCTCGATGATGAGGAAAAACGCATCATCCACGAGCGTGGCGTGCATGTCAGCCACTGCCCAGGCTCCAACCTGAAGCTGGCTTCAGGGATCGCCGAAACGCCAGACCTGTTGAAGCTGGACATCTCTGTCAGCTTAGGAGCGGATGGCGCGCCGTGCAACAACAATCTCGATATGTTCAACGAGATGCGGCTCGCTGCGCTCATCCAGAAGCCCATCCACGGACCGACGGCGATGAACGCACAGACGGTGTTTCGTATGGCGACCATCGGCGGCGCTCGCGCGGTCGGCATGGCCGATGATATCGGTTCGCTCGAAGTCGGCAAGAAAGCCGACTTAGCGATCCTCGATCTCAACAACTTCCACACGTATCCGTCCTACGACGTGGATCCGATCTCGCGCATCGTCTACTCAGCGACGCGCGCCGATGTGGAGACGACGATCATCAATGGTCGGATCGTCATGGAGAACCGCATCCTGCTGACGGTTGATAAGGACATCGTCCTGCCGGAAGCAAACCGCTCGATTCAGCGGTTACTGAAGAGGGCTAACCTGCGTTAATCGTTGTAGCGCTGGTTCTGCGAGATAAATGAGAGCGTGAGTATCCCGTTTGGGCTGCTTGCGCTTTTTTCGCGTGAGCTTCTGCACCGAATAGGCGGCTCCTTGCTGATCCAGCGCCGCTTCAACGATGGATCAGCCGGCTTCTAACGCGTGTTCCACGCAGTAGCGGATATACGCCCACAAGACCGCGTAGCGCGCGTCGAGCATCTCGTCCGGGCAGCGACGGAGCGCGTGGCCGGACGAGATACTCAGACTCGGCTAGGGCAGCTCCTGCTTCTCCTGCGGCTAGCGCCGCCAAGTGAAGTGCCTGCTCCCATTCATCTACTCTCCTTGTAGATGCTATGAATACACGTAAGCCATCAGCTCAAACTAGCAGCCCCTCCTAAACGCAAAAAGAAAAACCCTTAACTAAAAGTTAAGGGTCTTTCTAGAGAATGCTATATTTGCAAGCTGAAGCTTACAGTTTTACAACGTTCTCAGCTTGTGGTCCGCGGTTGCCTTGAACTACGTTGAACTCAACGCGTTGGCCTTCGTCCAAAGATTTGAAACCTTCGCCAGTGATTGCGGAGAAATGTACGAATACATCGTTTCCACCTTCAACTTCGATAAATCCAAATCCTTTTTCTGCGTTAAACCATTTAACTGTTCCTACTGCCATGGGTAATACCTCCAAAGTTTTATTAACATGTCTTTTTTCTTGTTTCGAACAAAAAAATTACACATTGGAAAAGGTTTCATTTACTTAAATGATAACCCTTTGCAATACGCAACTCAGGTTTTCCCTTTAAGACTATTAATACTGTACCACACAATATTAGGTATTGCAATTATACCTGAGAGGGATTTATTGCTAAAGCTATAAAGGATTCTCTATCGTCAACTTTAAGCGCCACAGCTAGTGCTAATGCGACATCTTTCGACGGGACGATTCGACCATTTTCGATGGAATTTAGGATGGAATAAGAGATCCCTGCTTTCTCACCTAATTTACGAAGTGTGAGATTTTGCTGTTGCCGCAGCTCTTTGAGCCGAATATGGAAGGCCATGATCGCCTCACCTCAACTTTCCAACTTTTTTTGTCTATGAATTTCAGTTCTAATTTTGTCGAATGGGTCTTCCCAGGCTGGCGGCTTGATGGTTTTACCCATTTCATTCTTATGAACCTTACCATCTGGCCAAACCTTGGACATGTTCGCGTGCTGAACGATATCAAAAATCGGTCCTGGCTCTACACCCATTTCAACAAGTGTTCCTAGGACAAAATACAATTCATCGATCATAGCATCGACTTCATCTTCTAAAGTAGCTGCTTCTTCAAATTCATTCAGCTCTTCTTGCATCCACGCCAGGCGCGCGGCCTTACGCTGAGCGGATAGGCGCTGTGGCGACGCGCCCACCGGATGCTCAAATGTTTCATGAAACTTTTTCACAGCTTCAAAAGCTAGCTTTAATGTCATTTTATTTTAAACTCCCTTACCATGGTTTTCGTTTTCTACTATATACCATTTGGAGGAGTTGCGGTCAATATCAGATCTTCTACTACAAGTGACGTCCCATAATAAAACGGTCTTTCCAATAGCCTGAGTTCATTTCACGTACGACAACACCAGAGCTGGTTGTATTGCTAATGAACTGCCCATTGCCGATATAAATGCCTACATGATTAACACGACCAGGTGTCGATGTACTGAACATCACTAGGTCACCCTTGCTTAGGCTTGTCTTCTTGGAGACCCGGGTTCCCAATTTAG
The DNA here is from genome assembly GCF_056402415.1 of Paenibacillus sp. P4_A9. Lineage (NCBI taxonomy): Bacteria > Bacillati > Bacillota > Bacilli > Caryophanales > Paenibacillaceae > Paenibacillus > Paenibacillus sp. P4_A9. Next base: position 134,953 of record NZ_JBFUHL010000002.1, on the reverse strand, counting down.
CTTGCGCTTGGGAGCTCCATGGGATCGAAATCCCATTCTTGCTGAATACGAGTTGTGTATAGGCAGAGCAATCTAGGATGAGACGGCTTGTGTTTCTCGTACCGTAGCGGTAGGTAACCTTCCCGATATACGATTTCGCTGTACGTAGAATGCTGTCTACGCGGGACGTGCTCAGTGATGTAGCTGAAGTGCTTGTTACAGTTGAACTGGTAGTCCCCGTGGCAGCAGAGGCCGCCTGCGGGCTTAACAACGCAGTTCCCGCGACTAACAAGGAAAGACTTAGACCTACGACAGATTGGCTAAGGCGGTTCTTTTTCACAAAATTCATGATTGATTTCCTCCTTTGAGATTAAATATGAGCTTGCTTGACCTGCTACTACCATAGCACAGACCAAATGCCCTAATATTTAACAGCAACGGAGGAAAGTCGCGTCACGCCTAATTGTAGGTATTATTCTGAGAATTCCATGAGAATTCAATGAGAATCAATCTCTTGACAGCAATGTATCCGCTTTATCGCCTGTGTGCTCCAGACGAAACTCCGACGGCGTAACCCCATATTTCTTTTTAAACACTTGGGAGAAATGCCTAATATCTTGATAGCCAATGCGCTCCGCGACGTCCGCAAGCTTCATCTTCGGATTCATAAGCAGCTGCTTCGCCTGTTCCAATCGGAGGTTAATCACAAACTCCTTAAAGCCCTGACCCGTCTTCTGCTTAAACAGCTGACTAAAGTACACAGGGTTCAAATACACAATCGACGCCACTTTCTCAAGGGAAAGGTCGTCATGATAGTGGGTGCGCATATATTGGAGAGCAACTTCAACGGAACGATCACTGCCGCTGGCATGATGCTCATAGACCTGTGTGGTTGACGCCTGCCGCATCCGCTGAACCTCCGCGGGCACCGATTGGAACTGTTCGATCCGTTCCGTACTCATGATTTGGAAAGGAACCTTCAAATATTTAATGAGATGACTGCGAAGCTCCTCGATGAGCTGCGCAATACTTGTTCCTTCGGGCGGCGTGACGAGTCCCAGCAGGCTCTTGCTGTCGTGAACCGTCACGAAGCCCTTGCCGTAGCGGTCAATCAGCTCTTGCAGGACGTTCTCGATAATGAAATTTTCGAGGAAGACGGCTTTATCGGTCTCCATTTTGACCATGATTAAATAGAAATAAGGGTGCTGCTCCACGAAAGGTCCCATATCGATACGCCCCGTATCTAGACCCTGCACCCAACGCTGGAAAACAGCTTCCTGCAAAAATTTGCGATTCGTCTTAAGCAGCTCTGCTTCCTCGATCAGTTCTGTATCATGGGCAATCTCCTCGCTCAGCTTGCGAATCATTTCGCTCAGCACTTCTTTGCCGATCGGCTTGAGCAAATAGTCCTTTGCTCCAAGACGCACAGCCTCTTGCGCGTAGGAAAACTCCGAATAAGCGGAGATCACAACCCATTTCACATGGGGATGGCGGCTGCGCGACATATTCATAAGCTCTAGACCCGTCATCCCAGGCATCAGTATGTCCGTTAGCACGATATGAATCGTTTGACTGCGAAGTATACTTATGGCTTGCTCCGCATGCGAGGCTAAATGGATCGTATGCTCGGGAAAGCGATTCTGAAGCGTGCGTTGAATGCCTTGCAGAATAATGGTTTCGTCATCAACGATAAGAATATCCATGATTGTTATACCCCCTTACGAGGAAGCGGCATCGCAATGATAACCGTAGTTCCTACCTCTTGTTTACTTTCTATCCGGAGTCCGTAGGCCTCACCGAACAGTAATACAATACGTCGATGTACATTGGTAAGACCGATGCCTCTCCGCGTCATCTTGCTGCCCTGGATGGGCTGCAAGTCAGTTGCCTTCTCGGTTGCCTTGTCACCTGCTTTATAGGTGTACGGATCACCAATCATGCGCGCATCTTCTACAAGTCTTTCCTGCATCTGGCGAAGAAGACCTTCCTCAATCCCCACACCATTATCGGAGATAATGATATGCAACTCTTGCTCATGCACCTGGGCGAATACCCGAAGCACCCCAGGCTCTCGCAGTGGCTCCAGCCCGTACTTAACGGCATTCTCGATGATGGGCTGCAGCGTCATTTTGGGCAGAACAACATCCAGCCACTCAGGATCAATATGAATCTCCGTACTTACCCTGCCCTCTAAGCGGTTCTCAATGATCGTCATATAATGGCGCATCTGATCCAGCTCTTGCTGCAGCGTCGTTTTGGACGCTTCCTGCCAATCACTGCTGTACCGGAACATATGAGACAACGCCAGGATGACTTTGCCTAAGTGATCATTCTCTCGTTCATCCAGCATCCAATAAATCATATCCAAGGTGTTATAGAGGAAATGAGGATTTACCTGAGACTGCAGCGCCTGCAGCTCGGCATTCTTCTCACTCATGGAAGCCAACGTAATACGTTCAATCAGCTCATCCATCCGATTCACCATGCGATTAAAGGAAGACACTAGCGAGTTAATTTCCTCAAAGGATTTGACCGTCACCGAGCCTTTGAAATTCCCCATCTCCACTTGCTTCATCTCACGGATCAGCAGCTTCAGCGGGGAGGCAATATTCTGCGAAATCAGACTCGCCAATGCCGTGGAAAGGATAATGAGTACAACGATTACAACATATAGGTACTCTCTCGTTTTCACGACTTCCGCATTGATATCCTCTTTGGGTGTTAAGCCGAAAACGGTCCAATCCGACATCTTGGCATTCGCTGCGACAATCAATTGCTCCGTCCGATCATCGATAATGATCTCGTTGCCTTGAGGGCGCGGCAGGCCGCTGAACGTAGGCGTCGACGCCTTATCTTCCGCTGGCGTAGCAATCAATCGATTCTCTCGATCCACAATGTAGACGCGGCTATTCGGACTGATCGTTACGTTCGAAAGTGCATCCAAGATTGGTCTTGGATTCGTTTCGATGAGCATAACGCCAATCACTCGATGATCCGTGAGATCGTATAATTTCCGACCAAATACAAATAACGGATCTCGCTGAAATTGGTTAATGACCGAACCCTGTACCAACCCTAGCCAGACCATCTCCCCTGAGGAATCCTGCAGCTTCTGATACCAATCCGTGGCCGAATAGTTCAGATCGATGACGCTATTGAAGCCGCGCTCGTAGTTATAGTTTTTACCCGCATTGGTAATCACATGAATGCCGATAATGTCATCTCGTGAATAATAAATCGCGCCTAGAATGTTCGTAATCGTCCGTTCATTTAAGATGTTGGCTGTCATATCGGTATTGGTATCGCGATCCTCAATCAAGCGAAGCATCTCAAAGTTACTATTCAATGATTTCGTAATACTATCATAGCCTTGTAAGAGCAAATCAAATAAGCCTACAGTTTGCGAAATATTTTTTTGCGCTAAATCGGAGATCTTATTATGTATAATTTGCGTTGTTTTCTGATAATAGAGCACACTGACGAGCAGCACGAGCACGAGCATAGACGAGATAAATAGCATGAATAGCCGATTATGAATGGAATTAAAACCTCGTGTCATGCGAAATATCATCCCCTTTCGTTATGCGGTATTGGCTATTTTACCATACCTGCCCACAAACAGAAAAAGAGAGGGGTGAAGTTAACCCTTCACCGCTCCCGCTACCATACCTTTTGTAATTTTATCCGCTAATAAGAAGTACACGAGAATAACCGGCAGCGCACCTAGGACAAGGAATGCACCGATCGCTCCATAGTTAACGGAGTACTGACTTACGAAGCTGTTAACCCCAAAAGGAAGCGTCTTAAGCCGCTCGGACGAGATAAATGTCGCCGCGAGGATATACTCGTTCCAGATATTAATGAAGGTTAGAATACACACCGTCATCATCGGAGGAATTGAAATGGGAAGCATGATGCCGCTGAAAATCTTAAAGACTCCCGCCCCATCCACGACCGCCGACTCTTCAATCTCAGCCGGAATAGACTTCATGAAGCCGCTAAGGATAAAGACGGCAACTGGCGTCTGAAACGCAATGTAAGGCAAAATGATGGAAAGATGCGTGTTCAGGATATGCATGTTTTTGAAAATAATCATAAGCGGCAATAACGTTGCCTGCATGGGTACCATCATTCCAATAAGGAAGATTACCATGACCAATTGACCGTATTTCCATTTGAACCGTGTAATCGCAAAGGCCGTCAATGAACTTAAGAAAAGCACACAAACCATTGTAATTAAGGTAACAAATAGGCTGTTCTTTAAATATTGAAAGTAATGCCCGGCTTTAATGGCATCGGTGAAGTTCTTCCATTGGAGCACGTGCGGTAAGGAGAAAAAACGACCTGAGAGAATTTCCTCATTGGTTTTTAATGAATAAATAAGTAGCCAAAGCAATGGATAAACTTGTGTGACGACAAGTAGTGACAACAAGGCTATGACGAGAACTTTTAGGATAGAGAAGCTTTTGCGTCTCCGTATGATGGCAGGTTTAGCCGAAGCTGCTTCCCTGGCGTTAAGCATGGTGACACTTCCCTTCCTCACGAAAATTTTCTCTCTAAGCGGTTAAATAGTGTGTTAATAATAATTGTTGCCACTAGACATACCACAACCAAGAAGGCTGCAATCGCACTTCCATATCCATATTTCAAGGAAAGGAATGAGTTGTTGTACATCAGGGTTGAAATCACATCTGTTGCATGAGCAGGTCCGCCGCCCGTCATAACCATAATCATGTCAAACGCTTGTAGGGAACCGATGAAAGCAAGGACGATCGATATTTTGAAAATCGGAATATTCATAGGGAAAGTAATATACCAGTCGGCTTTAAGGCCTTCTGCTCCATCGAGACGCGCTGCCTCATAAATATCAGCCGGGATGTTCTGAATACCAGTAAACTGGATCAATGTGTGATAACCCAAGTACTGCCACAGGGCCACGAAGTAGAGTGAATACATAGCAATTTTAGGATCAGTTAACCATGATCTCGTCCAGCTATGTAAGTGTAGTAAATCTAAAACTTGATTGAGCATACCGCCCATTGACGCAGGATTATAAATGGTTTTCCACAATTGACCAACGATGACAACTGATAAAATAACCGGTAAAAAGTACGCAGAAACGAGGAAATTCGGTTTTTTAACAAAACGATTAAGTAAAATGGCTACACCCAATGCAATTGGGATTTCACACATGGAAAATACAGCAAACATTAATGTGCGTTTCACTGACAGCCAGAACACAGGGTCATGGAAAAGCATCGTGCGGAAATTTTCAAGTCCAATGAATTTCGAAGTGCCAATCCCGTTCCACTCCAACAATCCACTATACATGGACACAAGGATAGGTACAAACACAAGACCAACATAGATAATCAAACAGGGCAGTACAAACATGGCAATCGTCCACTTGGAGACTCTTAACACATTCACTTGGCTCGCCTCCTTCATGGGGATGGGGATGATATACCAATGGGAACTTACCCTGAGCACCACTCACGGCACTCAAGGCAAATCCCTATTGGGCTACTAGATTGTGACTACATGTTATTTTTTGTTTGTATCGTAAGCAGTTTGGTGCTCTTTCGCTACAGTAGCAGGATCTACTTTTTGTACGAAAAGGTTTTGAATGCTTGTTAAGTGACCTTGTGCAGTGCCTGGGTTCATCGTGTTATCGAACGCAAGGTCGCCGCCTTTAACTTTCTTGAACAATGCAAGAACGTCCATTGCCATATCGGAGTATCCAGCAGCTTTGAAGTCGCCGTCAACTTTTTGTGCGATACCTACAGCGCCTTTAACTGCGAAAGCTTCTTTAGGGAAGTTCAACATGAAGTAGTTCAAGAAATCTTTCGTTTCTTTCAAGTGCTTGCTGTTAGCAGATACTGCGAATGCGGAACCTGGCGCTAACATGAACTCATCTGGGTTACCTTTACCTTTAACTGTTGGGAATTGGAATACGCCAACTTTACCGTTAACGGAAGATGTTTCGATACCGCCAGTTGCCCAGCTACCCATGAAGTACATAGCTGCTTTACCTGTTTTGAACAAGTTTTCACCTGCGTTGTAATCAAACGATGTTGCGCCTTCTTGGAATGCGCCAGCTTGGATCAAGTCTTCGAAAGAGCTAACTGCATCTGTGAATGCTGGATCAGAGAATGTTTTCTTACCATCAACAACGGCTTGCAAGAATCCAGGACCGCCGTTAGTGCGAAGCAATACGTTCATGAACAAGAAGGAACCAGTCCAGGAATCTTTTTCACCGATCGCCATTGGCTGAATGCCTTTGCCTTTTAGTGTTTTTACAGCTGCAACCATGTCTTCGAATGTTTTCGGTACTTCAACGCCAGCTTGTTTGAACAAGTCTTTGTTGTAGTAAACAACTGCGATGTTGTTACCATCTGGCAAAGCGTACAGGTTATTTTTGAACGTATACCAGTTAAGGATTCCTTCTTGGAATGTACCTTTAAGTCCGTTTTGCTCAACCATGTCATTCAAAGGAGCGAATAGGCCTGCATCAACGAATGGTTGCATTTGCGCAGCTGGGTTCACGACAGTGATGTCTGGAACTTCTTTGGAAGCCGCTTGCGTTTTCAATTTCAATTTTTGTTGATCCGTGTTCAAGGAATCAAGCTCGATTTTGATGTTCGGGTTTTTCGTTTGGTAGTCGTTTACGATTTTCTTCAACATACCGTTTTTCGGATCTGTTGGATCCGGATATATGTTTTGGAATGTAATTGTGATGTTTTCTTTTTTCTCAGCAGCTGGTGCTGTTGTTGCCCCTGCAGCCGGTGAAGTCGTGCTTGAACTGCTTCCGCTTGAACCGCACGCTGTTAAACTAATTGCAAGCAAGCTCGCCGCAATGACTTGTAGTGATTTGTACTTTTTCACCAATGTAAATCCCCCTCGTTTTGAGTGATTGTCTTTATGTCCTTATTATGACGTGAAAATAGTACCCCTTACAATGCGTGAACTTTAGGTATCATGTTTGATTTTTATAGGTTTATCTCCCCAGATAACTTTCCCGCAAGGCGGTTTATTTATGAACTAAACGAAGTTCGATGCGAATTACAGGGAGAATGAAAAGGGAAAACAGAAAAGAAAAAGCGACCCCTTGGCAGCTCACGCTGACTCGGAATCGCTTGGTTAAACAGGATTTTTTAGTAGGCCTTTGGCACTTCTACGCGGTTCGTGATACCGTCTTGGGTGAAGTAGATGTGAACGTCAAAGCCTTGATCGTCCATGAAATACGACACGTATTTCGGTTCGCCGTGCTTAATCGGGACAAGAAGTGTCGCGATGCGGTGGCTGCGAGCAGGCTTCGTTGTTGCCTTCAAATGATAGTGCGGCGGTAATCCCTCGATCTCAGATTGATCGATATCTGTGAAGCTTTGATGCTGTGAAAGCTCTAGCTCACCTGAGGAACAGTAAACAAATCGGCCGTCCATATCGGCCTTACGGCCTTGAACTTTAAACATCTGACCTTGCAGCTTCATTTCATACAATGTCTGGAAAAGCCAATCAACAGTCCCAGCCTGCGCCAGATCGATATGATCGACGACCACAACGTAGGTGCCGAAGAAATACAACTCACGTACGTACCGTTCCAGGTATGGCACGTATTCTTGGTATGCCGCGGTTGCGTTGCTGCGGGAATATCCGTAGCCCTTGCGCTGTTCGGCAATTTCAACAAAACCATTGGCCGCCATGTTCAACACTTTATTCTTCTCCGCATATTGGCCCAGGCCATCAATCAGGATGTTGTTCGTCGAGCGTGTCTGTCTGCGCCAATCCATATGCATGGTGGAGCTGAACGCCACGTAGTAACCGCTCTCGATAGCCAGCGGCTCGCCGTAGGCATGCAGCAAGAAGCCGTTCTGGTCGCCATGACTATGGCTGACAGAGCCATATTTACTGCTCTTCGTAAGCAGCATAATGTGACGTTCTGGATCAGCCATATTCGAGTGGAAAGCGACCCAGTCGATGTCACGGAACCATTTGACGGACTGAATATTCGCGTCTGTTGGCGCGATAGCTTCAACTTGCGGATAGTCGTGACGGTACACCATCTCATCAAACCGGAAATCCCACCAGCCGTAATTGTAAAATTTCATTTCCGAATCCGTATCTGTCTCTTTGACGCGTTCGAAATACCACTGATACAAGCCGTTTCCTGTCACGCCTGCAAATTGGCGGATGTTGAAGCCGGTTTTCAGGCTGACCGGATCACCCAATGTCGATTGATCGCCAAAGCTTGCCCGCAAGGTGTCTGGACTGAACGCATACAGCGGAAAATCGCCCGTTTTAGCGAAAAATGGTCGTTTATAGAAGTTAATCCCCGTATATTTCTTCAGTAAATTCATCGCTTCCGTGACAAAAGCCATCCCCGTCGTCCAATACATCGGACCTTCGGCCCAGCCTCCGTCCGGCCCGCCCCATGGCGAGTAGAGACACGCGTAGTATTCGAGCGTATAGTCTAACCACTCTTGAACCTCCGGTTCTTCCTGCAAAAGCACGATGCAGCAAGGCACAAGCACGCTGGATAAGGAGCGCACGGCGTGACTGTCGAAGGGAACATGATGGATCTTGGAATGCTCAATGACATGTTGCGCGATTTGGCGTGTACGTTCGAGAAGAACGTGGCGAATTTGCTTTCTTTCAGCTTCGGAAAGTTGATCATAAAGCCAGTCATAGCCCCAGGCGATGGCCCCTGCCACTCGGAAGGAAGCTTCATCATTATAGTCGCGACTTGTTGTCCCTCTAATGTCCCATGTGCAGATGTGGAGCAACCAAACTTTTGCACGATTTAATAAGGACGTATCGTTTAAAAGCTGACCAGCTACGGCAAGATGACGCACAGCATAGAGTGCTTCTTGCGTATCCATATACATCTGACGCCACAGTTTAGCTACCCGCTTATTTCCTGGGTAATGAAGAGGCTCCGCAATCAGATCTCGTTCGATCCATGGTTTGACGGACTTCTCGTAGAAATCATTCCATGCGCAATAGGTTCGATCTGTTGCTAATTTACTGCGGAAGGCATCTACCTCGGATGCTTGGAGCCATAATCTTGGATGCTGAGCTGAAACCTCTGCATAGCGCTTGGCTCTGCTTGGCAGTGGCGTTTCCGGCAAATCTGCCGGTACATCGAAGCGTCGAACACAACTCCATGCTGTTTGCTCGCCATTTTCTTGGAGCAACGCATAACGCCAGTAGTACGTGCCTGCTTCAAGCGCCGCATCAGGTGTATATAAGTTATATGAAATTGGTTGAACTGTTTGCGTTTCTGTTGGCGAGAAGGCCTCCGATTGTGCAATCTGGAGCACATATCGATCCTGCTCCAGCTGTGCCGGAATCCACGTGAAACGTGGCGGGTTTTCCAGCAACACCGTCTTCTCATTCGGCTCGTATTGTACGGTTAACACACCGCTCTGCGGTTCGTAAAGTGGAGATAATGTCATGGATGATTCCCCCGATTTCAGCGCGTTAAGTATGTTCTTCGAGCAAAAGCTCGAATGACAAATCACAAAATTTGTAATCCCTTATCTGTCAGTAATTGAATGCGGATAGAACTACTCGGATCGTCAGGAATCGTAATGCTGATTTCGTTACCGGTAATCTGTGAAAGCTGAACTGAGCTTCCCGCACGATACACGTGGATGAAATCCGCCTTACGGTCATTTCGGCGATGAAGCATCGCTGTAAGTGGACGACTAGGATCTACGGCATCTCCTGGTGTCTGCACGGCGACAACCTCATCGCCTGGCTGAACGAGTGCGGAATGGAAGATCACCGCGTCTGTTGACGTTGTAGGGGTGCCTGTTAGCTCATAGGAAACCTGAAGTTGCCCCGCTCCATTAGCGTCAAGACCTTCGTTCGGTACATATTGGCTAACGATGGGCAGCTGTTGCTCCTTGAGCGTCGTTGTTTCTCCCGCTTTGTCAGCGATAAGCAGCTTATAGGCAGCCTCTTGGTTAAGCGGTTGTTGTGATGCTACTATCGACACAACTGGATGCATCCACCATTCAATCGCTTGCGGTTCTTCGGACGCGAGTTCTACCTGGAACCAGTCCAACATCCACTCACCCGTGAGCATTAGATGACGATTCATCGTACAGCCTTCGTAACCTTCGGTCGATTGTATCCAAGCGTAGACCGATGTTTCCGTTGCTTCGTAGTGCTTGAGGCACCCTTCATGCGGCGCTTGGGATTGCCCTGCCAGCGACACCGTATTATGGCTGGCTGTTTCTGCGAACCATGATCTGCGCATGGACGAGCCGTAAGGCACCATCCCGAGATCAGGCGTCAAGGTTTGATCTTGGTGCATCAACGTGAGATGCAGCTTGTCGTAGTGGCCGTGGGAACCGCCGTGCTCACCGAAATCGGCGAGAAACGACAACGGGTTCCCCGGCATGCGGCCGATGACGAAGCCCGCTTCTAGCCAGAGCCGCGAGCTGCGCGGCTCTGGTGTTGCGGCGCGGTCAGCGCCACCGCCGTAGAGCAGCGCCTCGAGCTGCTCGTTCCCTGCAGCGCCTAGCTGCCGATACGCTTCGCGCAGCACTGGCGCGAGCCCGGCGATGCCGTAGATCGTGAGCCCCTGCTCAGCGATCTCGGCGATTTCGCGGGCGTAAGGGCCCCGCGCAAGCGGCCCGTCATGCAGGGCCGGCAGCGCGCCCTGGTCGTCGGCCAAATCGGCCAATGCTTCCAGCATGCCGCGCATGGATTGTCCCTCTGCGCCAGTCGTGGCGTAGAGATCAATGCCAAAGCGCTGTGCCATTTCGGCAGCGATAAGATAGGCACGAAGCACGAATACGTGGTAATACGTGCTTCCTTCGAATTCGAATTGATCGGCTTTGACGCCGATGGAAAGATGATGAATGAAGCCGCCTTGGCCTTCAATCAGCGCTTCTAGTGCAGTTTGCTCGCCTCGAGCCGCATACACACAAGATAAAGACGCGTTCAGCCAAGCGGTATAGTTGTTCTCCGCATTATTCCGCTCATGAATCAAAATATGGCGGTACTCTTCCATACTCCCCGCCAACAAATCTAAGAACACGTCGATCGCCAACTGTTCCTTCGCATCGAAGGTAATGCCCTCATCGCGAAGAAGCAGATAAGCGCGTATCAGCGTGGTAGACCAAATCGCCTCAGTCAGCGCTTGGTGGAAGGCGCGTCCCTTCAGCATCCAGTTTTGAGCCTCCGGATGCACGGGATAAAGCGGGAACTGCTGAGCATACTCTACAAGCAGTCTCTTGCTGATCTGCGCATAGGATACGTTGCCCAATGCCGCATAAACTGCCGCGGATTGCAAAGCAACTCGCGCTAGAGACTGATGCTTGAACACGAGCCACGCACCGCGATAGGCTTCGCCTGTGATGACACAACCATGCGGACACAGAAATTCTGAAGCATCTACAACGCTTTCATCGAACGCCAGTTCGGTATGATGGTGTGGACAAACATACTGGTGCCACCAACCCCCAGGTTCTTTAGGAACGATCAGGCTGCCTGCTTGCTGCAGCCTGTCGATTTCTTCTTTCAGCCTTTGCGCGGTTTGACCCGCCCATGTCGTGGTCTCTACTTTCGCGCCTAATGGAATCGCGGTACTCATCGCATCATCATCCCGCCATTGATTTCGATCGTTTCACCCGTTACGTAAGCAGCTAAATTGGATGCTAGGTAAAGAACTGCACCTGCCACATCATCTGGTGTTCCTTCACGCTGCAACGGAATGCCATTGATCGTAGCTTGGCGAGCTGTGTCCGTCGTGAATGTCGCGTGGAACATGGTATTGCCGATAAAACCAGGGGACACGTTGTTCACTGTGATGCCGCTAGCAGCCACTTCCTTCGCTAGACCTTTAGAGAAAGTTAGCACAGCTGCTTTACTTGCTGCATAAATGCTGGATCCCGGACCGCCGCCGTTATGAGCTGCAACGGATGTCATGTTAATAATACGGCCGTAGCCTTTCTCTTTCATGCCAGCAAGCACTCGTTTGGACATGAATACGGTGCTCTTCAAGTTCACATCCATGATGCGATCGTACATCTCTTCAAACATGTCAGCATTCGGTACGCGCTGTACGAGGTGACCTGCATTGTTAACAAGAATATCGATTGTTCCGCCTAGAGCTTGCTCAACTTCACTCACAAGTCTGTCGATTTGCTCTACATTCGTTACATCCGCTTGTACCAGAACCGCTTCCCCACCCAATGCTTGAATTTCGGCAACAACTTCCTGTCCTTGTGTCACATTGTTCAAACAGTTAACGCCAACTTTAGCGCCATTACTAGCCAACGCCAGCGCAATCGCGCGTCCAATCCCTGCATTAGATCCTGTTACAAGTGCAATTTTTCCCGTTAAGTTGATGTTCATTGTGTTATCCTCCCATGGATGTAAGCTTATTTTATATTAAAATGCGTTGCTAGCAACGCGACTATCTGCTCTACTTGTTCTACCTGCTGAATCTCTAACGGACATGAAAGCCCTTATTTTGAGAAAATCAGCTTGATTCCTGTGCTAACGGACTCCAGTGCCGCTATTTACCGTCTTGTAAGCAAATATGCGCCTCAGTGGCGCAAAATAACGACCGTGATGTCCGTTAGAATTCGAAATCCTTCCTTTTCCGCCGAATAACGTCTCCTGTGTCCGTTAGGCGGTGGATGGGGATTGGATTAGCGGTGGTTATCGTGAGGCAGTGCTGGTTTTGCTGAGCTTGCTGGGTTCGCTGGTAACATCGATCAACGCCGCATTACCCTCACCCGCGCAGCCGAGGCCGCACCGTCTCCGGCATCGTCATCGTGACGCTGGTGCCGCTTCCCCACTCGCTGTCGACGGACAGCCCGTAGGCTTCGCCGAACACCATTTGAATCCGTCGGTGGACGTTCATCAAACCGATGCCCCCCCCCCGCTTAGCTCCGGTGCTTGCTTCTTCCGGCTCCGCCAAGCGATTCTGCTTCAGCTTCCTGCGCAGCTCAGCAAGTCGTTCCGGCAACATGCCCACGCCGTTGTCCTCAATGAAGACCTGGAACAAACCAGCCTCTTTGCGGGCATCAATCCGAATGGTATGCCGATCCTCCACACCTTCTGGAAAAGCGTGCTGAAAAATATTTTCAATTAAAGGCTGCAACGTCAAGCGAACCATTTTCTCCAACAGCAAGCTCGGCGGGATCGCTACCTCAATCTCGAATTCCCGCTCTGTGCGATGCTGCAAAATAATCATATAGTTACGAACGTGATTCAACTCGTTAGCTACCGTGATTTCTTCCAGATTGGTCTGAACGGAGTAGCGAAGCATGAACGCCATCGCTTCAACCATATCCGTAATTTCACTGGAATCTTGAACAATCGCGTAACAGTTGATCGTTTCTAACGTGTTATATAAGAAATGCGGGTTAATTTGCAGCTGCAAGGCCTGGAATTCAGCCCGCTGACGTTCTAGCTTGGTTTCGCCAAGCTCCAGCGCGTTCTTCTGCTGATCCAATTCCGCCTCATACACGCGCTCGATCATATCTGACAGGCGCGTCACCATGAGGTTGTAGCTGTGTATGAGTCCACCAATCTCGTCCGTACGGCCAGTATCTTCGATATACTGCCAGTTCCCTTTCTCAGTCTCGCGCATGCTGTCTTTGAGATCCCGGATCGGCATGATAATGGAGCGACCGAAGCGAAAAGCAAGCCAAAGCGCAGCAGCTAATGTAACCATACCTACGATGATCGTCGTTGTCCGAATGGTATTTACGGGACGACGAAGCTCCTTTACAGGCATGGAGGCGACTAGGTTCCAATCGGAATAGGCCGATTTACGAGATACAAACATACGTTCCTCTCCGTTATATTTGTACAAGAAGGTTTGATTGCCGCTTGCAAGCACATGAGAAGCCAGCTCATCTTGCGGATTTCGTTGACTCATCGCCCGCGGATAAATGTAATTACCTGCATCGTCCACAATGAAGAAGAACCCTTCTTTTCCCAAGCTCACGCGATCCCAGGTTTTCGCAAGCTCATCTAACTTGATTTCAATTGCAACAATGCCGCGATTCTCATCTCCATACGAAGGGCCCCTTACCTTGCGAGCCATCGTGACAACAGATCCCTGATCCACCGAGCGGATACTCATGTTGAGCAGCGCGATTTTGCCATTAACGGGCGTCAACTTCATCAAATTCGTATACTTTTCTTGTACCAGAACCGGGTCAAAATTAAATAAATTCTGATTCTCATAGATGACTGAACGACCGTGCTGACCCGTCACATATATCATGTTAAGCTGCTTATATAACGTAACAATCGACTCGACTGAGGCGAGTGCAAATTTCTTGATCTTGTCCGAATACACATAATACTCATAAGAATCGTCTGGCTTAATTTCCATGAACGCCCGCACGTCGGAATTTGACGAAAAGGCATTACTGAGCAGCTCATACGCCTGTAAATAGCTATCCGTCTGATAGTTCGCACTCTCGACCATTTGTTCCATATATTGCTTGACTTGATCATCAAGCGCCCGAGAAGATTGCCAATAAGATACCGCTCCGACAGATACAAGAGATAACACGATAACGATTAGAAAGTACGAGTAAATTTGACGCGAAAGCGACTTTCTCTTCATTAGCGAATCCCCATTCGCTGACGGTATTCCGAGGGTAGACAGCCTTCATACTTTTTGAATGTTTTCGTAAAATGCGGATGATCCGCATACCCAACCTCGCCGGAGATATCCGTAATACGCCAATGCGGTTGCTGTAGCAGCTTCTTCGCCTTCTCCATACGTCGACGTGTCCGATACTGAACGAAGGTTTCTTGTGTATTTTGCTTAAACAATTGGCTAAAGTAAGAGGGATTCAACCCAATGAATTCAGCTACCTCTTCTAAGGAAACCTCCTCAGCGAGATGCTTCTCCATGTACTGCTTCGCTTCTTCAACAGGATCCTTTTGCTTGCCTTTGCGCTTGCCCTTAAGCTCTTGCAGCAGTCCTTTCACAGATGTCGTGAACCACAGCCACACGTCCTCCTCGCTTAGCGAAGCAGAAATCTTCAATTCCTCTTGAATCACATACACATCGCGAACGGTGAGCCGCCCATGCACAAGCGTATAGATCTCCTGCACAATATCACTGATGCGGTTGAGCTTTATTTTATAGGTACTTAGCTCGGATTGGATCTCCTCGAGAATACGCTCAAGCTCCTCTTGCTGCAGCATCCAAACCGCTTGTTCCATGCGGGTAGCCCAGTTCTCTAGCTTTGTGACGGCGACAAATGACTCTGAACTTACCTTGCTTTTGTTCAAAATGAGCTTCTCTAACACCTGCTGAAATCCCTTAATATTGACCGGCTTCAGTAAATATTCTTTGACCCCGTAAGATACGCACTTCTGCGCGTACTCGAAATCTCCATAACCGGAAATCACAACCACTTGAATATCGACATCCATCTCCGCAATTTGCGCACATAGCTCCAGACCATCCATCTTCGGCATGCGTATATCTGTAAACAGAAAATCAGGTCGTTCCTCTTGAATCCGCTGCATTGCGACAACACCATTCTCAGCCGTTCGCAAGCTTTCAATGGGCAGCTCCGATTGTTCCACAAGCTTCTGTAATCCTCTGCGTATCATCGGTTCGTCATCGACAATGAGTATGCGGTACATGAGGAGCTCTCCTTTCAAAACCTGTTGAAATGCACGCTCCCCACGTACCGTTAGGTACGTGAGGAGTCGGCATGCTCAGAAACTGAGCTTATTTACGCGGCATGATCACTGTCGTACCGGAGTCTTTACTATTGAATTTCTCATTTGCTTCCTTGATTACTTCGTTACCGCCTTTGGATTTCCACTCTTCCAACACTTTCGGCCAATCAGTAATCGGCTCTTTTCCGTAAACCATTTTCACCATGTGGGAAAGAAGAACTGGAGGTGCTTGGTCGGATGCCGGTGAAATGTCAGGATTTTTTGCTAATGAGTCTAGACGAGGCTCGAATTCAATGCCGTCGCGGCCTTCATTTTTCAAAGTTGTATCGAAGATATTCATCAACTTCTTACCTTCTTCAGTTAGGCCAAGTGTCCCTTTATTATAAGTTGTATCTTGAACCATCCACAAGAAGGATTGACGATAGCGTTCTTCATCTACAGCCGCCGTATCCGTTGGCGCTTTATATTCGATTTTGCCATTCGTTTCTGTGTACGTGTCGCCTGCAATTCCGAATGTGAAGAATTTCTCTGCTTCAGGGGACATCATCCAGTCAAAGAATTTGATGATTTGCTCGGCATTTTTCACGTTTTTGTTAATGAAATAAGCACGTGGAGCTGCTCCATACAGGTAGTGACCACCTTTGCCATCTGGTCCTGTTGGTGCTGGAATGATTTCGATGTCACCTGCTGGAACGTTTGCTTTCAGCTGTGTTTCCCATTGCAGCATTTCATTTGCGTTCATGGACCACATACCAGCTTTACCAGCAAGAATCGTGTTCTTGAATACCGTTGCATTGATCGTTGCGAATTCTTTATTGATCAAGCCTTCGTCAAACATGTTTTTGTATGTTTGAAGAGCTTTTATCATATTTTCTGTATCATAGAACTTCGGCAATACTTGATCGCCTGACTTCTCGAACTGGGACAAGTAAGGGTAGACGTCATAAGCACCGAAGAAGGAATCGGCGTACTTGAAGTTCTCACGACCCATATACGGGTTCTCAACGCCCATTTCTTTGAACTTACGAAGAACAGCCATGTACTCATCAACCGTTTTCGGAACGCCTAGGCCTGCCTTATCCAGCAAGTCCTTACGAACGAAGATGGCACGGCGAGAAGGGTTGGACAAGTATTCAGGGATAGCGAAAATTTTACCTTGATACGTTACTTTGTCCCAAGCTTCTTTCGGTACTTTTTT
Source organism: Paenibacillus sp. P4_A9 (assembly GCF_056402415.1). Taxonomy (NCBI): domain Bacteria; kingdom Bacillati; phylum Bacillota; class Bacilli; order Caryophanales; family Paenibacillaceae; genus Paenibacillus; species Paenibacillus sp. P4_A9. The sequence goes on along the minus strand of NZ_JBFUHL010000002.1, from coordinate 118,095 downwards.
CAGCAAATTCTGACCGTGTTTCTTAAGCAAATCATCAAGAGGCATGAATACGCCAGCTTTCACGGAACCTGCCATTTCTTTGCCGTTTACACCGCCATTGGCCTGAACAACATCAGGAATGTCGTTCGTTGCAAACATTTGGATCATTTTCTGTTCATATTCTTTGTGTGGAACAAGCACGATATTCATATCTGAGTTCGTTAGCTCTTCAAGCTTTTTCACCCATTTGTCTTGATTAATATCAGGCGATTTCTCAACGTGTCCGAATGCGAGTGTTCGCATAGAGATGGAGAACTTCGTTTTTTCTGCAGGTTTAGCACTTGCTGCGCCAGCTGCGCTTGATGTTGGTTGATCATCCGTTTTCGTGCCGCAAGCAGCTAGCATGGAAGCCATTAAAACGGTAGCCATTGTGACGGGAATCCATTTTTTCATTTCTACCCCTCTTTTCATCTCGCTAAGAATATGAACACTTTCTTATTCCCATTGTAAAAGCGTTTACAATCCGCTGATATGGAGTGTCTTTAGTTTGAATTGTCTTTTTTTTAGAATTTTGTAAATATTGATCATTTCAAGCATATTATGTCTAGGATTTAACCGATCCGACCATCATCCCTTTAACGAAGTGACGCTGTAAGAACGGGTAAATGATAATAATTGGCAGTGTTGCAATGATAATCGTCGCCATTTTGATACCCTCAGGGTCCATATGAGCAAGCCCGCTGAATTGAGCGGCATTCGGATCGATACTAATATCCTCGGATACGATCAATTGGCGAAGCTTAACCTGAAGCGGCCATAGGGCAGGCTTATTTACGTAGTATAATGCGCTTTGATATGTGTTCCAGTGACTTACCGCATAGAAAATCCCCAAGGAAGCCATAACCGGTTTGGATAGCGGCAATACAATGTTCCAAATCATTCGGAGCTCGGAGCAGCCATCGATTCGTCCAGAATCAATCAACTCGCTCGGAATTTGCATGAAAAACGACCGCATAATGAAGAAGTTAAAGGCACTGATCGCACCTGGAATCATCAACGCCCAGAGCGAATTCGTTAAATGTAAATTTTTCATCAAAATAAAGTTGGGAATGAGCGGCGCTGTGAAGACCATTGTAATCAATACCATAATAACAACAGCGTTACGACCGGCATACTCAGGACGCGAAACCGGATAAGCCAGTGAGGCGGTAGCAATCAGATTGATCAATGTACCCACTACTGTAATATACACAGTTACGCCAAAAGAACGCCAGATTGCTGCATCACTAAACACATACTGATAATTGATCGATGTAAACTGAACGGGCCAGAACAATACCTTCCCATTTACGATAGCTTCCGAAGAACTAAACGATTGAGCCAGCACATTTAAGAACGGCAGGAGCATCGCTAGCGATAAGATAGAAAGAAATAATATATTAAAGCCGTTAAAAACTTGCCAGCCGGCTGTCGGCTTGCGATTCATATAGCGTTCACCTCCGTCTTAGTACAAGCTTTCACCCGTTGTTTTTTTGCTTAACACATTACCCGTTACGATAAAGATTACACCTACTACGGCTTTGAAAAGTCCGATAGCCGTTGTATAACTAAACTGCTGAGCTAGTAAACCTTGCGAATAAATATACGTATCGAGAATTTCACCATTTTCTTTGTTGAGCGGATTCAAGAAGACATAAACACGCTCGAAGCCAAAGTCTAGGAATTTACCAATGTGTAAAAGGAACAAAATCATAATTGTCGGTAAGAGCGACGGAAGTGTAATGGAGATGGTTTGTCTCCAACGATTCGCGCCATCCACCTCAGACGCTTCATATAAATCCGGATTAATCCCAGCTAACGCCGCTAAATAAATGATGGTTCCATACCCGGAATCCCGCCAAATACCTGAAGAAATTAATACAGTACGAATCCACGATTCTTCACCTAAGAAATAAATAGGCTCAAAGCCTAACCAGGTAATGAAGTGGTTGACAGCCCCTGTAGACGGGGACAGAATGCCAATCGCGATCCCGCTCACGATAACCCACGAAAGGAAGTGAGGCATGTACACGACAGTTTGAAGAACACGTTTGTACACCACAAGGCGGAGTTCGTTCAATAGTAAGGCGAGAATGATTGGCGCTGGAAAACCAAGCAGCAAATCATAGACACCGATGAGCACAGTGTTTTTCAAAATATTGAGAAAGTCATAGTGTGCAAACATCCGGGTAAAATGTTCAAGGCCTACCCACTCGCTGCCTGTAAAGCCGTCGAATATGTTGTAGTCCTGAAACGCAATAACGGAGCCTAACAACGGTACATACTTGAAAATAATAAAATAAACAATGCCTGGCAGTGATATCAGATATAGTGCCCTATACTTCCAAAACGTTCGCAGCAAGGTCTTTCCTTTGCTTATCTGCTTACGCTCACTCATTTGCTTTACCGCTTGTGCGTTGACCGCCATCCTGTGGCCCCCCTCACTCATCTTCGTCGATGTTATAGGTCTATCGTACCCTGATACAGCGCATACAGCTATGGAATGCCTTTTCACTGACTTGTGTTTTTTTTAGGTTTTTGGAGGTGAGGAGGCTCTGAAAGCGCGCCATACGCAAAAAGTGCCCCCACATTAGTGGAAGGCACTTCTTTTAAACATTCATGTCTGGATTGCGGTTACGCCGTACGACTTTCCGTCGACACCTTGCGCACCGCTACACCGCGTTTCGCCCGCAAAACTTCTGGCATAGCTAGAAGCGCCGGCAGCAGCATCGGCAGCAAGACGAAGCAGAGCACGATCAGGCCGACGATCACGGCCACCGCCAGCTCGATCAGCAGAACGAGGCCGGAAGGCACGAGCGTGGCGAAGGTTCCGCCGAGGATGACCATCGCCGAGATGACCACGCCGCCGATGTGCTTGGCGGCTTGCACGATCGCTTTAGCCGGGGATAGATCGCCAAGCTCCTTGTAGCGCATCATCAGGAAGATGCTGTAGTCGACGCCGACAGCAATAATAATGATGAAAGAGAAGAACGGTACGAAGGAGGAAACACCGTCAGCTCCGATGATTTTATCCGTTACGACATTCGTCGCCGTCATCGCCACGTAGTAGGAAATGACTAAGCTCAGAATGATGTAGACCGCTGGCCAGAAGGCACGAATAACGAACAGTAGGACAATGAACACACCGATGATTACGATAATCGCGGTGCTATTGAACGATTTCAACTGTGCCTTGTTCGTGTCATACGTCGTAGAGCTCGGTCCCGCAGCGCCCACCTTCGCATGCTCGAGCACCGTGCCCTTCACGCTGGCAGCGAGCTCCGCGTTAATTGCTTCAATCGTATCCATCGCAGCCGATGAATACGGATCATCCTTCAAGATGACGATCATCTTCGTCATCGTCCGATCCTTGGACATGAAGCTGTCCAAGGACTTCCCGAAATCCGCGCTCGACAGCGCTTCTTTCGGGATGAAAAACGTCTTCGAGCCGTTCAGCTGCGTCAAGAACTGGCTCGTCAAGCCAAGCCCCTCGGACACGTCACCGAGTCCGTTGCCGCTCTGGCCAAGGCCGTCCTTCAGCTGGCCCATGCCGCCGCTGAGACCCGACAAGCCTTCGCTCAGCTTCTGCTGACCGTCCTTGACACTGCCTAGCGCAGCGTTCAGCTTCACCATGTTCGCAGCGATCTCGCGGCTGCCCGCACTGCCTTGCTTCAGCCCTTTGGCGAGCTCAGCTGCGCCGCTCTCCAGCGAAGAGAGCCCCGCGGCAAGCCGCGCCTGCGCGCCGTTCACTTGCGCCAAGCCTTGCGTCGCCTCGGCGAAAGCGTTGTTCAGTTTGGCTGCGTTCTTGCCAAGCTCCCCAAGTCCGCCGCTCAGCTGCGTCAGCCCGGAAGCAAGACCTTCGCCCGTTTGCTTCAACTTGATGTAATCAGCATCGGTTGTAAGTTGGCTGTACTTGCTGCCAAGTCCGCCAATCAGCCCATTCATGCCAACCAGCCCTTGCTGGATGCCTGTTACCTGATTCTCAACCTGACTGTAGCCATCTGTCATTGCACTATAGCCTTGACCAAGCTGCGTCAAACCATCATTGATCTTAACCGCATTACTCGTAACTTGTGTCATACCATCCTTCAGCGCAGCAATACCCGCACTCAATTCGCCCGCGCCGCCAGCACCTTGCGCAATACCGCTAGCCACTTGATCCAGCGCAGCAGTAAGCTTGCTATAGCCATCCTGCACTTGACTCGTGCCATCTACAAGTTGACCCACGCTTGATGTATCCGGTGTCGTTAATTTACTTTGCATCTGCGTAAGTCCGTCGCGAATTTGGTTTACACCCTTTTGCGAAGCGGTAATCCCATCTGCAACAGTCTTTGTTTGGCTAGAGATATAGAATTCATCAATCGGCTTCGATTGCGGCTGTGTCACACTAGATACCATATCGATACCTGGAATACTTTTCAGCTTCTCCGTCACCTTATCAATCGCAGCTAAACCTTCGTTCGTGTTAAGAGGTTTGTCATTCTGGACCACGACCATTGTCGGAAGCGCCTGACCGCGGCTGAAATGCTCCGCCACAAGGCTGAAGCCTTTGGTGGATGGGTGATCATTCCCCAGCTCTTTCAACTGGTCAAATGACAGCTTCTGATGATTCGCAAGTGCAAGCGGAATCGTCACTATCAAGATAATTACCGTCGTAACGACCGGTCTTTTCACCGCAATTTTCGTCAAGCCAGCCCAGAATTTACTCTCCTTATGCCCTGTATTTCCTTTGGAAGGCCAAAAGAGCTTATTCCCGAGCATTTTCATGAAAAATGGTGTCACTGTTACGATTTGGAGCAGGAGTATCGCCGCACCAATCGCAACCACATTACCTGATTGATACGTACCGAAATCGGAGAATGTTAATGCGGCAAACGCGATAAACACAGTCAAAATACTATAGAAAATCGTTTTACCCGCCGTGCGATAGGTGACAATGATTGCTTCATCCACGGATAAGCCATGGGATAACTCCTCTTTGAATCGATTAAATAAGAGAATGTTATAATCGGTTCCAATCCCGAAAAGAATCAAAATCAACAGCATCTGCGTGACACTCGTCACCGGGAAATTGAACTTTTCAATGAGCTGTGCGGCGATCCCCATGGACACGAGGTATGAAATACCGACCGCTAGCAAAGAAACCACTGGAATAATGACAGAACGGAACATAATCACTAGGACCGCTAGGATGAAAATGACCGTTAGCGCGGCGCTTTTTTCAACGCCAGACTCAGAAACCTTAATATAATCATCCTGGATAAAATCCTCCCCAGAGAGGTAGTACTCCACCTTTACGTCCTTCAAAACATCTTCAAATTCCAACTTGATGTCCTCGACGTGACGCCCTCTTTTGTCCAGAGAGAAACTCGCCATTAAAGTGGTGCCATCCTCCGAAATAAGCGATGACTTCGCCTCAGGCATGGTAAACGGATCAATCAACTGATCGAAGCCTAGCTCGGCTTGATGGCTTTTCAAATTCGTAATGCCCGCCTCGATCGCCTTCAAATCTGCATCCGACAACTTATTCGGGTTATGGAAAACCACGATATCGCTCGTGCCCTCGACCCCGTTAATTTTGTTCAAAATCGTCGTCGCTACCTTCGATGGGCTGTCACTGCGCAGCGGATCCTGCCCTCTAAGTCCAAGAATTGCGTTCACATCAGGCTGGAAAGCCGTCAACAGCACAGTCACTGCCAACCATACGGCAAGAATCGCCCAGCGCCATTTAATAATTGATTTCATCTCTCTCTTCTCCTCCACTCACCCTACTGATAATGAACAATCGTTCATTATTGGGTTAAAAAATTTTAGGACTGGCCAAGCTTTATTTTTTCTGAAATACCTGTGCAATACAGGTACAACAGTTCATCAACGAGCATCTTGATCGTATCGCCATCCTCATGGTCGCGCAAAATGAGACATATACTTTCAATCATTGTCGTCGCAATCATGCGAGCAGCTAGCTGGTCCTTCTGTGACAATGTGCCTGATGGCGCCAATTCTGCTGTAAATACTTCCGAGATAATCTGATGTACCAGCGTAATCATATCTTGTTTCGCCGAGGCGAATCGAGAGCCTTCACTCAGATTAAGAAGAATCGTAAGCTCCGTGCTGGACTCCTTGAAAAGCAGCATCAGGGAGGCATCAATTCTGCGCAGGATCAGCAAATGATCAGACAAGGCAGTACAAAGGGTGTTATCCACCTCTTGCTTACTCAATCGCAGAACCTCGGCTAATTGCTCCTGAATGGGCTGGATCAGCTCATCGAACAAATCATCCTTGCTCTTGAAGTAGCGATAGATGTTGCCAGGTGTTATGCCTGCGGCATCTGCAATTTGCCGAATGGAGGCTTTCAAATATCCATGCTTCTTGAACTCGGCCAAAGCCGCTTGGCGGATACTCTTTTTGACTTCATCTTTTAAAATTTGCATTAATAAACACCCGTTCACTTTTTGACGTCATAGTTGGATTATACAGCGCCCACCTTGGCATTTCAACGCTATTTTGATAAAAAAAAAGGCCCAACCCGCAGATGATCACAGGTCGGACACAAGTTTCTTACCACATAGGAAAGCATAAGTTTTCGGCATCCGAAAACTGCTTTCATATTGGCGATAAAACTTACATTTAAACGAGGTCGCTCATCATTGAATGACCTCGATAGAAGTTTTCTCATTCAGCGTCTACAGTTTTAATAATACGAGGCTTCACTTTCACGCGGAATTGCTTCAAATCCTTGAACTGAATAAACTTCTTGGATTCCTCATTCCAGATACGGAACTTTAGAGATTCCAGACTTGTTTTCAGTGTAATCGTCTGCACATTGCGAAGTGCTGCATTCTTATCGTGAACCTTTTGCAGATTATAGTTAGGAACGCGCGGGCTTAAATGATGAATGTGGTGATAGCCAATATTACCTGTAATCCAATGTAGAATGCGCGGCAAATTGTAGAACGAGCTGCCGTGCATCGCGGCTTTGACGTAATCCCATTCTTCATTATGCTCATAGTACGTTTCTTCATAGTTATGCTGTACGTAGAAAAGCCAAATTCCCGCCATACCTGAGAAGAAGAACATCGGTCCTTGAATCAACAGGAAGGACTGCCAGCCCATGCCCCAACAAAGTAGCGCAATACTGCCAACAATACCGACATTGGTGATGTACGTATTGATTCTTTCTTTCATGCCTACCTTCCTACGGTTAAAACGGTAATCAATGAGGAAGATGAAAATCGGCCCAACAATAAACATCACGAACGGACTGCGATATAGGCGATATGTCATTCTTTTGAGCCATGTAGCTTGCATATATTCATCCACAGTTAGCGTCCAGATGTCACCAACGCCTCTTTTATCCAAGTTACCACTAGATGCATGGTGAACCGAATGTGTATGGCGCCACTGATGGTACGGAACGAAGGTTAATATTCCTGTTAGTGTGCCGACAATTTCGTTGGCGAGTTTGTTTTTGAAAAAAGATTTGTGACAGCAGTCATGGAAAATAATGAAAATGCGGATTAAAAATCCTGCGGCTATTAGATCGATCACGAAAGTTAGCCAAATGGAAACGGAAAGACTTAGAAAAGCAAAATACCATAGCACGAAAAAGGGTCCCACTGTATTAATGATTTGCCACACACTATGCTTCATATGTGGTCTTTCGAAAGGTGCGATATCTGAACGCCACCCACCTTTATCTTCATGCTTCATCCTGTTAGAACTCCCTCTCTCCGCGTCGTGTCGGATCTCGTAAGTTAATATCACTTGAAGTTAGTACGTTACGAACCGAAATAAGTTCCCGTTATAGGATAAGAAATATTACATTGCTAACTCATCATACGTGGGTAAACCCTTTTTGTAAAATGCAATTAAAGTCAGTCGCCTCAAAAAGAGACGAATGGCCGCTCGTTCTGCGTAAGAACGAAGCCATTCGTCTCCCCGTTAAACTGGGCGATCTATTGCAAAAATCTCACCGAGCTTCGCGTACGAGCTGCCGGCTAACCGACTTACAGGGTTCAGCTTATTCGGATCAATATGACCGTTGTCAACTAAGTTCTCATCGATGTGAAAATATACGACACGTCCGATGAGTAAATCTGCCGCAGGTGAATCCGCTGTACCGCCGAGCGGAATCGCCTGCTCGAGGACGCATTCCATGCGGATACTGGCCTCTGCGATGCCAGGAACGGCGATTAAGTGGCTAGCAACGGGTGTAAGTCCCGTAAGCGTCACTTCGCTTTCCTCAGGTGGCAGCGCAGCAGCGCTCTGGTTGATCTGATCGATATAGGATTCGCCTGCGATATGAACGACGAAGGCCCCTGTATCGATTGCGTTGCGGGAGGTGTCCTTACGGACACCCTGCTTCCGCTGTACGGAGATGGCCACCATCGGCGGATCTGCCGTGACGATGGTGAAGTAGCTGAACGGCGCAGCGTTCAGCACGCCTCCTGTGGATAGGGTCGTGACGAATGCTATTGGGCGCGGAATAATGCTACCGATGAGCAGCTTATAATTATCTCGCTCGCTTTGCGTTGACGGATTTATACTTAACAAGATGACCACTCCTTATTCATACTGTTAGATAAAAATTCCCTTTAACCATTCTGCTGCGGCAAAAACCTCCGAGCGCGTCAATTGATGACCTGCGTTCTCCCAGTGCACATGAACATCTGATCCAGCATCGCTCAGCAGTCGCTCTAGCTCCTCTGACTCCTCAGGAGAACAGATCGGATCGTTCTTGCCTGCGCCGATGAATACAGGTGTATCTGAGAGGTCTGGCAATTGCAGGCCACGACGCGGCACCATGGGATGATGCAGGATGGCTGCGCGGAGTGCCTTCGGATAATGGAATAGGAGGCTCACCGCGATATTCGCGCCGTTGGAGTAGCCTATTGCGACGACATTATTGCGATCGAAGCCATGCTCTACCGCAGCTGCATCGAGGAAATCATACACTTCCTTCGTGCGGAAGATGAGATCCTCTTCGTCGAAGATCCCTTCAGCTAGCCTGCGAAAAAACCGCGGCATGCCATTCTCTAGGACATTCCCTCGTACACTCAGTACGGAGGAGGTTGGTGAAATCGCCTGCGCCAAAGGCAGCAGGTCTTGCTCTGTCCCGCCCGTTCCGTGGAACAGAACGAGCACGGGTGCAGTTAGATCAGAACCTTGCTGATAAATATGTCTCATTGCCCGTCACCCTCCAATACCCGCACTTCAATCGGCGGTAGATTTTTCACGATTTGATCACGGCTTGCTTCGAACCATTCTGGCAGCATCAATTTCTCACCGAGCGCCTCGGGCTGCTCATCTCTCGCAAAGCCTGGAGGATCTGTCGCAATTTCAAATAGGATGCCCCCTTCTTCACGGAAGTAGATCGCATTGAAGTATTGACGATCTACGATCGGTGTAGGGTGATAGCCGTGACTCGCCACATGACTTCTCCAGAGCGCATGCTCCGCATCATCTTTGGCACGCCATGCGATATGATGCACCGTTCCCGCTCCGCCAGCACCGTAATCCATTGGCGTTACGTTAATATCGACGATGTTGCCTAGGTCGCCGAAGGAAGTGAAGCGTGCGTAGGCGCCTTCTTGCCCTAATTTTTGCAGCCCCATGACGTTCACGAGGAGCTCTGAGGTTTTGTCTGGCGCGGTGCTGTATAGTACAGCTCCACCGAATCCTTTGATCGCTTTATCCGTTGGAACGCCGCCAAAAGCCCACTGACTAGGCGCGCCTTGTTCGCGCTCGACGATTTCGAGTCTCAGACCGTCTGGGTCTTTGAATTGCAAATAGGTTTCACCGAATCGAGTATTTTTCTCAAAGGCGATTTCGAATTGTGCTAGACGCGCTTCCCAGAAAGCAAGGCTGTTCATTGGTACTGCGTAAGTCGTGATGCCGACTTGACCCCCGCCAATCCGACCTTTGCGTGAACCTGCATAAGGGAAGAATGTAATAATCGTGCCAGGGCTACCCGCTTCATTACCAAAGTAGAGATGATAGACTTCCGGCGCATCGAAGTTGATCGTTTTTTTGATCATGCGAAGCCCCAAGATACCAGCATAGAAATCGACAGTTGCCTGTGCATGTTGAACGAAAGCGGTGATATGGTGAATACCTGCGGTTTGTTGTTGTGCTGTCATAATAGCCAACTCCTTCATAATTAAGAATCTTTATTTTAAGATAGTTTACGTGTGATGTTATGAGTTATGTCGAGAATGAAGAATCGCATAAAGAAGAATTCGGATGACTCTCTACTTGAATCCCTCTTGCGCATATTTGCCAAGCTTCTTCAAAAGCTGACTTGCAAGCTTCTTCTCTTCATCGGTCAACCCCGCAACGGCGCTTTCGATCACGACAGCGTGCTTCGGAAATACATCCTCTATAAATTGTTTCCCTTTGTCGGTAATTTCAGCAAAAATCAATCTGCGATCTTCCGTTGACGTGTTGCGCGTTACGTATTCCTTCTTGACCAGTTTATCAACCACATAGGTGATGTTTCCACTACTCATCAATACCTTGCTGCCAATTTGTTGAATGGCCTGCGCTCCCTTGTGGTAAAGCAGCTCCAGTACACCAAACTCCGTTCGGTTCAGTCCATGCTTGCGAATATCTCGATCCGCGTGGGCATTCACCCACTCACTCGCTCTGGAAAGGGCGATGTACAGATCTAGAGAATCATTTCTCGTTTCGCTCATGTTGCTTCCCCTCGCTTCTTGTTCGTTTTATTTATCTTAATTTAAAGATACTTTATTTAAAGATAAATGTCAATGGGTATATCGAATATTGTACCCTAGCTCTGGTTTCCTTACTTATGGCAAAAAGATACACGGACTGTCACACCTTGTTCGCTAGTACGCATGGTATGATTAAGCCTTTAAGAATGGTAAGAAAATCTCTATCGAGGCCATTCAAAGATGAGCGACCGCGTTTAGAGGTAGATTTTATCGCCAATAGGAAACTGTTTTCGGATACCGAAAACTTATATTTTCCTATGTGGGAAGAAAGGTTGGTTTATGCTGCTATGAACACTTCACAAGTTCTACAAGGGACAGTGGCCGAGAAAGAACGGTTCCCTATTTCCCTTTTCTCTCTAACGGTTGGCGCCTTCGCCATCGGTATGACTGAGTTCGTTATTATGGGGATTCTGCCCAATGTGGCCGATGACTTGAATGTTAGCATTTCGCAAGCGGGGCAATTGATCACGGGTTACGCGCTAGGCGTCGCCTTCGGTGCTCCAATTCTAGCTATGTTGACCCACAAGCTGCCGCAAAAGCGCCTCCTTCTCATGCTGATGCTGATCTTCATCCTAGGCAATGGCTTAGCGGCGGTAGCTCCAAGCTATGGGATTGTGCTCGTGGCACGGTTAATTACAGCCTTGGCGCACGGGACCTTCTTCGGTGTCGGCTCCGTCATCGCGGCGAACTTGGTTCGACCCGATAAAAGAGCGAGCGCCATTTCGGTCATGATGGCTGGGTTGACCATTGCCAATATCCTTGGCGTGCCGCTTGGTACGTACATCGGTCAACATTTCGGTTGGCGGGCGTCGTTCGGCTCGGTTGTCATCATGGGGATCATATCATTCATTGGTATTCTCATCTTCATTCCACAGATTACACAGAAAACGAATAGCAGCCTCGTGCGGCAGGTTCGCTCTCTATTGCAGCCGCGATTATTGCTCGTATTTCTGCTCGGTGCGTTAGGGTGCAGCAGCTTGTTTGCTGTATTTACCTACATCGCGCCAATTCTTATCAACATCACAGGCTTCAAAGAAAGCAGCGTGACGTGGATTCTCATCTTGTTCGGCTTTGGCGTGACGCTTGGCAACATCGTAGGCGGAAAACTCGCTGACTGGAAGCTCATGCCGTCCCTGATCGGCAACTTTGCCGCTTTAGCACTCATTCTAGCCGTATTCGCGTACACGGATCAGTTCCCGATTGCAGCGATTATCACCATATTTATATGGGGGATTGCTTCTTTTGGGATTTTGCCTGGGCTGCAGATTCGCATCATGAATCTAGCCAAAGAGGCGCCAGAGCTGGCGGCAACCGGGACTCATTCTGCGTTGAATCTCGGCAATGCTGGCGGTGCCTTTCTCGGTGGCTGGGCGATTACCCACACCGGCCTATCGTCTTTGCCGTGGATCGGCGCGGGATTGACCGCGGCGGGGTGTGTTTTGATGCTATGGAGTTACCTGCGGGAGCAGAAGTTGAAGTACTAGCTTATGAAAACACTAAGGCAGGGATAGCTTGATGGTGTGCGTTGTGCACTGTTGAGCTAGAGAGGGCTAGTGGTGGAGTTGTGGACTGTTGAGGGGATACTGGTTTTAAACAAATTAATAGTTTAGTAGCTACGGCGTGGGATTGATGCACACACTCTCACTCTTACGCTTAAATTTGCTCTTACTCTCTACTCCTACTCTGCCTGCCCCCTTGCTCCTTCCTATCCGTCGTCTCACGACCCGCAATCCGCAAGTTTAACTGTAAAATGTACAGTTAATTCTGCAACTTTACCCGCTCCTGATAAAATAACTGGATTTCCTGAAGTTAATTTCGCCAGATATCGCTGATATGGCCGATTTTGGTTATTTTAACTGTACTTTTTCCAGCTAATCAGCTATTTCGGTCCTTTTCGGCGAAAATAGATGGAGGTTTTCCAGTTAAACTGGACAGCGGGGGGGAGTGTGGAGGTCGGGTTTGTTCCCGCTCGATCCGAGCATAACCGGCGATGGGGTCTGGGTTCCGGTAGCCATCGCCCCAAAATAACAATAAGGCGCTCCCTCATCACCCGAGGAAGCGCCTTTCCTTACCCTACAACTGCCGAAGCACCCTTCTGCAGTTGGTACATTTTCGCGTAGCGCCCGCCTAGCGCCATGAGCGTCTCATGATTGCCCCGCTCGGCGATCTCGCCGCGATGCAGCACAAGAATTTGATCCGCATCGCGGATCGTAGACAACCGATGCGCGATGATAAGCGTCGTCCGCCCCTCGCTGACAACCTTCAGCGCTTGCTGGATGAGACCTTCCGTCTCACTGTCGATGGAGGCTGTCGCCTCATCGAGGATCAGGATCGACGGATCGAACGCCAGCGCTCGCGCGAACGAGATCAACTGCCGCTGACCGGAGGACAGCGTGCTTCCCCGCTCCACGACCTGCTCGTCGTAGCCGTTCGGCAGCTGCTCGATAAAGCCAGCTGCCCCGACATCACGCAGCGCAGCCTTCACTCGGTCCAACGAGATATCCTTGTTGTACAAGCTGACGTTGAACTTGATGTCCCCCACGAACAGAAATGGATCCTGCAGCACGATCCCCATATGCTTACGCAACGCCTGCTTCGACATCCCTCGGATGTCACGGCCATCAATCGTAATCAAGCCCTCATTCGGCTCGTAGAAGCCGAGCAACAGGTTCAATATGGAGCTTTTGCCTGAGCCGGTATGCCCGACTAGGGCGATCGTTTCCCCTTTTCGCGCCTCAAACGAAATCCCCTTCAATACATTTTCCCCTTCTTTATAAGCAAAGGTGACATTATCGAACTTCACAATGCCCTCTGGGCGTTGCACGTGGCCAACCTTCTCGACCTCTTGACCTTCCATGTCAAGGATCGCAAATACCTTCTCAGCAGATACAAAAGCCCGCTGCGCATTCGTCAACTGATCGAAAATCCCAATGATCGGATGAAATACCCGTCCCAAATAATCGATAAACGCGTAGAACACCCCGAAGGAGATTGCGGTTTCCAAGGATTTTCCGCCAAAATACCAAATCACCATCGCTGTCACTAGGCTGCCAATCGTACCTACGATATTCCGCGTGGAAAGCGCATAAATACGGAACTGCTTCACCTGATTCACATAGCGATCCTTGTTCAGGACTTCAAATTCCTCCAACGTGACCTTTTCACGGCGAAAAGCTTGGATAATCGGCATCACGACGATGGATTCGTTAATCATTGCATTCATATCACTGAGTCTAGCGCGCATGATGGTGATGAAGATTTTCGAATATTTCAAATGAATGTACATAATCACAACGAAGATCGGCGGCAGCGCCAAGCAAAACACCGCAAGATGCCAATCCAATAAGAAAAGCGCGACGTAAATCCCAATGAGCTGCATGATGCTGACAATGAAAGTCGCCATGAAGCTCATGAAGAGATCACGTACGGCCTCCGTATCATTCGCAATACGCGAAACAACTTGCCCAATCGGCGTGTTATCGAAATACCGCAGCGAGATGCGCTGGATATGCTGCATGAGATCCATCCGCATATTTTTGATAATTTGCAGTGCAGTGGATTGTAAAATGTAAGCTTGCGAATAATTACATAGACCAGCTGTTAACAGTAAACCCATGTAGAGGCCAAGCAGCTTAAGAACGGGCGCAATTTCGCGCGCACCACCCGAGAGATGCTGATCAATAATGGTTTTGGTTATAAAAGGCCCGCCCAGATCTGCAGCTACTGAACAGCAAAGAATGAGCAGCGCACCGAGAATTCTGAACTTGTAGACGAGTGCGTAGGAAATCAGCCGCCTGGCCGTAGTCGGTTTAGACAATCCGTCGTCCTCCTAAAAGTTTTACTTTGGTAAAACTATCTTCGTAAGCATGGGCTAAGTTCTCAATCTTCGAGACTGGCTTCCATCTGTTGGCGATCCCACTGCTGGCGATACCAGCCGCCGAACAACATAAGCTCTTCATGGTTGCCTTCCTCAATCACTCTGCCTTCATCGAGGACGAGTATCCAGTTGGCATGGCTAACAGCAGATAAACGATGTGTGGAAATCAGCGTCGTGCGGCCCGCACGTTCTTGGCGGATATGCTGAAGAATGCGACTTTCTGTCCGCGCATCTACCGCCGAGAGGGAGTCATCCAGCAGCAAAACTTCGGAATCAATCAGCAAGGCCCGTGCAATCGCCAAACGCTGCTTCTGTCCGCCGGACAGCATGACGCCGTTCTCACCGACAATGGTTGCTAAGCCTTCTGGCATTTGAGCGATATCTTGGGTAAAAGAAGCCATCTCCACGGCATGTGCGATCTCTTCTGGCGAAGCCGTATGCTTGCCTAGCGCGACATTGTCGCGAATCGACTTGGACAGCAGCAGATGCTCCTGCGGCACATAAGCGACCCAACGCTTGATTTGATCGATGGCGATTTGCTCGATAGGAACGTCCGAAATGTACAACTTGCTCGGCTCGATCGGGTATTGGCGGAGCAGTTGCTTAAGCAGCGTGCTTTTGCCGCTTCCGGTTCGGCCAACAATGCCTAGCGTTTGTCCCCTCTCCAGCTGGAAAGAGACATTGACGAGGCTTGCATGATTGGCTGTCGGGTAGGTGAAGGTTAACTCCTTCATCTCGATGCGTTCAGGAACAGCTACAGGAATTGGCGTTTCCGTATCAACTATATCGGCCTTCTGTGACAACGCCTTATCCAAACGATCCGCCGACGCGCTTCCGCGCTGCAGGACGTTAATAAACTCACCGAAGGAAATCATCGGCCAGATCAGCATACCGAGGTAAATATTGAACGAAATCAGCTGACCGAGCGTGATTTCATCATGAAACATGAGATAAGAGCCATATCCGATGCCAATCGAGTAGCTTAAGCCAACGATCAACGAGGTTAGCGGCTGAAATAGCGCATTGAGCATCGAGACGCGGCGATTTTTGTTCATCACATCGGAGGTGACGTCATCGAATGCTTTCAAATCCTGCGCTTCTTGCACATAGGAGCGAATAACACGAATGCCTGAGATCGATTCTAGCACATGATCATTCATCACACCGAAGGAGGCCTGAGCCGCAAGGAAGCGTACTCTCACCTTTTTGCCTAGCAGATTAATGACAACGGCCAGAAAAGGCAACGGAATTAGCGCCGCAAGCATTAATTTGAAGGAGATGAGCGACACCATCGTTATGATCACGACCGACGCGCCAACAAAGGTAGAGACGAGTGTCATAACCCCGTATCCCGAGGTTTGACCGATGGCTAGAATATCATTCGTCGCCAATGCCATGAGCTGACCCGTTGAATTGCGTTGGAAGAACGCCGGTGACATTTTCGACAAATGCGCCAGCAACCTCCCTCGCAGCAGCTTCTCCACTAAGGCCGAGTTACCAAATAGGCTCGTGATCCACACAAAGGTCATCCCATACAGAAGCAGCGAAAGTCCAACGAGCAATAAGACCGTTTGATGAAGCTCCGAAGCT
Source organism: Paenibacillus sp. P4_A9 (assembly GCF_056402415.1). NCBI lineage: Bacteria > Bacillati > Bacillota > Bacilli > Caryophanales > Paenibacillaceae > Paenibacillus > Paenibacillus sp. P4_A9. The sequence goes on along the minus strand of NZ_JBFUHL010000002.1, from coordinate 101,874 downwards.
GTTAAATTCCCAGTACGAATATGGTCAATGGTATTTCCTATCATTTTAGGGGGGATAGTCGCCAATAATTGGACACCGATCAGCAGAGAGACCGCGAGTACATAATACTTCCATCTCTCTTTAAAAAACCATCGCAGCTTCATAACAAAAGACAACATTTCCACCTCTTTTTCCAAATTTCCAGTCAACACATTGATTCTATAGTTTCAACCAAGTGAAGTCCACACCCGATGTTGTTTAAAATGAAACTTTCGGCTTGTCTGCAACCTTCTCACGAACCCTTTCGTTAGAGAATCAGAACACCCACCATAATTTACATACAGGAAGGACGTACACAACCATGAAACCGATGATGAAAAAAACGCTCGCTCTCCTCTCCCTATCCAGCATGCTGACAACGGGAGCAGCTTATGCAGCTGCCCCTGAAGCAGTCGTTCCCATTATGAACACGATTCAGATCCAGCCTGTGAAGACCCAGCTTGATGTTACCGTTCAAGTGAATGGAGAAGCAACCGAGATGGGCTATGTGAAATCCGGCGCCGCTGAGCCGATGATTCCCTTACGTGCTGTGAGTGAAAGCCTTGGATTTACATTAACGTGGATCCCAGAAACATATACTGTCGATTTGACGAAGGGCAACCTTTTTACAACCGTGAAAACCGGCGAAGATCGCTATACGATTAATAAAATGTTGACACAGCTCGGCACGGCACCTGAATTGGTGAACAGCAAGCTGTATGTGCCCGCTTCTTTCGTTACTAAAGTCCTTCACGGCTCTGTCGTAACAGAAGGCAGTTCCGTTACGATCTCGATGAAAGAGGAGGCCAAGAAGGTGCAATCGACTGGCGTCATAACTTCCATTAACACGACAGGCGTTAACACTCAGATTCACATTCAAGACACGGGCACGGGCGGTATCGTTCTCAACGTGAGCCCGGACACGACCTACCAAATGCTTGATGGCACGAAGCTGACGCTTGCAGATCTTCACGTTGGATTAACGATCACGGCAGAGCATTCTATGGCGATGACACTTAGCTTGCCGCCGCAAACGTCCGCTTCCAACATCACTGTGCTTGACACAGCGGTTCACAAGGGTTCGATAGGTACAGCGGGTGTGATTGAAGCTGTTCGCGAAGATGGCGGACTTCTGGTCAAAGGTCAAGGGCTTACCGAAGATTCTCCGGGTGAGGTTGTTCTTACAGTTAGCGCTGACACAGCTATCGTAGACGGCAAAGGTGAGCCTGTAGACAAATCCGCGCTGGTTAAAGGCACGAATATCATCGGGTTTTACGGCCCTGCGATGACCAAAAGCTTGCCGCCAATCAGCAGCGCTTGGAAAATCGTTGTAGCTGAACCGGAAGAGTAGGCTTACGTTAACCGAACTTTCAGAACCTTCCCTTAGGGAGGGTTCTTTTTGTTTCTAAGGAGCGAGCAGCCCTGATGGATGTGCACTGTCCAAATGTTCTGTTTTTTGATACAATAACTGAAAATTCAATCGTATAAGGGGACTCATATGGAATACATTAGCACTCGCGGCAAAGTAGAACCCATCGGCTTTATCGATGCGATCCTGATGGGATTGGCCAATGACGGCGGTCTGCTCGTACCGAAAAACATCCCGCAGCTATCCGCTGACACGCTTCAAAGCTGGTCGAAGCTCTCCTATTCAGAGCTAGCCCTTGAAATCTTCTCGCTTTATGTGAACAACGAAATTCCACGCGATGAGCTGAAGCAGCTCGTTGATGAAAGCTACGCCACATTCCGTGATGAGGCTGTAACGCCGGTTAAGCGCCTGAACGATGGCACCTACGTGCTCGAATTGTTCCACGGCCCTACATTTGCTTTCAAGGATATTGCCCTGCAATTCCTTGGTAATCTGTATTCGTACGTTTCACGCAAAACGAATTCCATCATCCACATCCTCGGAGCTACCTCCGGTGACACTGGCGCTTCTGCGATTGAAGGCGTTCGCGGCAAAGAAGGCATCCGCATCTGTATCCTGCATCCGCACCAGAAGGTGAGCAAGGTACAAGAATTGCAAATGACAACCGTCAATGATGCGAATGTGTTGAATCTTTCCGTTGAAGGAACCTTCGATGATTGCCAACGCATTATTAAAGAGCTTTTTGCTGATGTAGAGTTCAAGCACCGTTACCATTTGCGCGCGATTAACTCGATCAACATTGCCCGTATTTTGGCGCAAACCGTGTATTATTTCTACGCTTACTTCCAATTACCACAAGAGCAACAAGCTGCGAAGGTGAATTTCAGCGTGCCGACGGGTAACTTTGGTGATATTTTTGCTGGCTACCTGGCTCAGAAAATGGGGCTTCCGATCAATAAGCTCATTCTTGCTACAAATGAAAACAATATTCTTGAGCACTTCGTGCAAGAGGGTGTATATCAACCAGGCGAATTCCGCGGCACCTACAGCCCGTCTATGGACATTCAAGTCGCAAGCAACTTCGAGCGTTACTTGTTCTATCTATACGGCGAAGATGCTGGGGCTGTGAACGCGATCATGGAGCAGTTCAAGGCCGAAGGACGCGTGGTTATTCCTGCCGACAAGCTGCAAGCCGTGCAAGCTGACTTCGCCGCGTATGGCGTGAAGAACGAGGAGTGTCTCGACACGATCAGCGCCTATCACGCGAAGTACGAGTACCTGCTCGATCCGCACACTGCATGCGGTGTCGCCGCTGCGGATAAGCTCGCCGTTCCTGGCGAGGTGACAGTGTCCTTGTCCACCGCGCATCCGGCGAAGTTCGATGAGTCGATTCGCTTGCGCGGTATTGCTCAGACGTATCCGGAGCAAATCCAAGCGCTGTTCGACAAACCACAGTTCCAGAAGGTGGTTGGCGGTTCGAACGACGCGATCAAGGATGAGCTCGTGAAGTTTTTCTAGTAAGCAGTTATGGGGGCTTCTGCCCCTTTGTAGGAGCCTTCCTTCCACATTGTGGAGGGAAGGCTTTTTGGCGTGCGGGGATCCTACGTCCCCCTCTCAAACCTATGCTACTGCAGCTCCAACTTCTACTCCTCCTATTACTCCTCTTACACTTCCTCTTCCTCTTCCCTAGTTCTGCTACTTCTGCTAGTTCATCTACTCCACTTGCATTACCGTCTCTCCAACTCCTTCTTCTCCAGCTAATACACCTGCATTACCTGGCTAAACTCCTCCAACCATCCCCAACCTACCTACTCCCCCGTCCGAGCATACAATCAGCACACTTCAGGAACTTAAGTAAATTGAAATTGGATTTACTGGAAAAACTACATCTAATCTAGCGCCAATGAGCAAATTTGATCAACTAGATGGATATTAGGTAGTTAATTTTCGAGTTTGAGTTAGCTTCCTATCAACCCACTACCCCCAGCAGAGGGGTTTAACAAATCAGTCCTAAGACCGATCTTCGTCCTTCCCTATAGTCGGAGGACACTTGTACCCTGTCATGGTATTCTAAGAGTAATGAATCCAAACAGTAGGAGTGAACAAATTGAATATGAATATGAATCGTAGCGCTTTTCTCGGGCCGATCCTGATTTTGCTTGGTGTTTTTATGTTTCTAAAAGGGGATGTATCGTTCAGTTCGGGCACCATTTTTGAATATTTCTGGCCGACGCTGTTCGTCATTCCTGTCGGGGTGTTTTTCCATTGGCTTTACTTCTTCATTCTGCAACGTCGGGGTGCAGGTGTGCTCGTTCCCGGAGGTATTCTGCTAACGGCAGGCATCGTGTGCCAAATCTCCACCCTGTTCGATATTTGGCATCTCATGTGGCCAGGTTTTATGCTGGCGGTTGCCGTCGGCTTGTTCGAACTGTATTGGTTCGGCGGACGCAACAAGTATTTGCTCATTCCGATTAACATTCTGTCGGTGATGTCGCTGCTGTTCTTCGCGATCTTCTCCATCGGCTCCATCTTCGGGACGCTTTTCCATAACAATTCGATGATCGCCATCGGGCTCATTGTAGCTGGCGGCCTGATGATGATAATGCGTAGTCGAAACTAATTACAAGGTAATGCCAAAAGCCGTCCCGCAGTGTAACTGCTGGGACGGCTTTTTCAATTTCCGAGACGGCGGGGCCGTTTATTTTCATTGACGCTTGTATTTGCCAATTGAGATGCTGTCACGCTCATGCACACTCAATATATGCGATAGCGATAAGCTTCCGCCCTCATTCGTTAACAAGCCAAACCGAGCGTTCAGCCCCGACCAGCCTTCTATCCCATCCTCATGATATTCCCCAGAAACATACGCCTGAGCAAGCTCTTTATTGGACCAGAACTCGATACGCTTATTAGGCGGATCAGCCATTTGATCTGCGAGCAATAAGAGAAACAGCTTCTGAAAATCCGTGTTATCCGGCACATCGACATATCCGTCCGAAAACACGACCGTCGTATCCGAATGGGCCCCTAGGTTCTTACCCATAACTTCATACTTTAAGCTGTATCTACCGTGTAGGAGTAAGGACACATAATTGGCAAATGCCATGCCGTTGTCATCTTTACTACGAATTTCAACCGTGCTCATGGGTTCGTTCCAACCCACCTTGGCACCAAGCGCCTCCGCAATAGCTCGTGCAGAAGTCATTGTCGTCCCATCCTCAGTTACTTCCACTTGGGCATTGAGCAATTTCCCATTCACCGCTACTTGTCTGTCTTTATGAACCATATCTGAAGCAGAGACAACTGTCACACCAGTTAAAGCAGCACCGCAGATCAAACCAAGGATCCATGTCTTCAAAAGTGACCACTACCCTTCTCCTGAACTTGAAAAGCAAGATGCGCATCATGATGACGAAAGTTGCAACGCTAATTCATTATATGCAGAGGTTGTCCAGTTCAGGCATGCCATGTATACAAAAAAGCCTGCGAATGACATTCATCCACAGACCTTACTATTACCCCGCCACAACATTATCCCCTGTGGATTGTTTAATTTGTTTACTTCGCAGTTGTCCACAAGCTGCATCAATGTCCGTCCCGTGCTCCAAACGCACGCTGCAGGAGATACCCTGCTTCTTCAGCGTATCGTAAAAGGCGCGCACGGATTCCCGCTCGCTCCGTTGATACTGGCTGTGCTCATCCACCGGATTGTACGGAATCAAGTTCACATTCGCCAGTTGGCGGATGTGCTGAATCAACTCAGCCAGTTGAAGGGCATGCTCCCTACCATCGTTCACGTCTTTGAGCAAAATATATTCAAGCGTAATCCGGCGATTCGTCTTCTCCAAATAGTACTCGATCGCTTCCATCAATGTCTCGATTGGGATTGCTTTGTTGATCTTCATGATGCGTGTACGAAGCTCGTTCGTTGGCGCATGCAGAGAAATCGCCAGATTCACTTTCAAATCGGAGTCAGCGAATTCTTTGATCTTCCCAGCGAGTCCACTTGTGGATACCGTAATGTGTCTCGCTGCAATGTCCAACCCCTTCTGATCCTTCACCACGCGGATGAAATCGACCATATTCACGAAGTTATCGAACGGCTCGCCGATCCCCATCACAACAATATGGCTTACGCGTTCATCTTTCCCCAACGTGTCCAAATGGAATTGGACCTTCATAATTTGTTCCACGATTTCCGCAGCGGATAAATCACGGCTTTTGGCCAACAAACCGCTCGCACAGAAGCTGCATCCAATGTTACAGCCCACCTGCGTCGTTACACAGACGGATAAGCCGAATTTATGCCGCATCAGTACCGTTTCGATCAAATTGCCGTCCGACAGCTTGAACAGAAACTTCATCGTGCCATCGGCCGATTCCTGTCTCGTATGCTCCGTCAAGGTGTGTATAGCAAAATGCTCGTCTAACGTCGCCAAGCAATCTGCTTTCATATCCGACATTTCAGCGAAAGAGGCGACCCGCTTACGATACAGCCAATCCCACACTTGCAGCGCGCGTGACTTTTTGTAGCCTTTTTCGGCGAGCCAAGCGACTAATTGATCAAAAGTTAATCCATAAATGGATGATGTATTCATTCCGTTATCCTCTTTTCGAGACTATCACGTGCAGTCCAATTCTTCTAAGCAGCCGAAGCATACCATCTCTAGTTAGTATTGTGCCAAAAATCCTCCCTGAACACAAGGGAAGGGCCTCATTTCCACAAAGAAAAGGCACCTCCAGATCCGGGGGCACCTCTTTCACAGGCTCATCTAGCCAAATTAAACAATGGCCGCTTCCACTTCCCATGCCTCTTGGGCCACGACTTCGTCATCGGATACCAAGCCATAGGGGATACAGAGCGGCACGCCTGCCCTAGGATCCACAATAACATCCGCATGAATAGCGAACACGTCAAGCAGCATCTTCGGCGTTACAATATCCATCGGTGACCCTTCGTAGACGACATTTCCTGATTTAATCGCGATCAAATGATCCGCATAACGCGTCGCATGATTCAAATCATGCACAACCATGACGATCGTCGTATTGTGACGTTCGTTAATTTCTTTGAGCAGACACAAGACTTCTAGCTGATGCGCCATATCTAAATAGGTCGTCGGTTCATCCAAGAACAGCATGTCGGTTTGCTGTGCTAAAGCCATCGCAATCCACACACGTTGACGCTGCCCGCCTGACAAATGATCGATCGGACGATCCTTGAACGCTGTCATCCCGGTCACTTCGAACGCCCAGTTAATGATCTCGCGATCGGCGTTAGACATCTTCTGGAAACCGCGCTGATGTGGAAAACGTCCATACCCTACCAATTCTTCGGCTGTAATGCCTTCCGGAGCGGATGGTGATTGCGGCAAAATCGCTAATTTCTTCGCAATTTCCTTCGTCGATTGATGATGAATGGAATGACCATCAAGGAACACGGTACCTTCCGTCGGCTTCAATAGTCGCGACATCGCCTTCAAAATCGTTGATTTCCCCGAACCATTGGCACCGACTAAAGCGGTAATTTTGCCCGTTGGAATTTCTATGCTCAAATCGTTGATGATTTTCAATTTATCGTAAGAAACATGCAGTTGTTCGGTATATATTCTCGTCGCGATTGCCATGAAGAACATCCCCTTTTCCAATATGTATATAGGGTTGAATGATTATATAATTTCTATCCATTAAATAAAAATGATAATCATTATCAATTAAAATGTCAAKGATTTTCATACAAAAAAGGATGCCCGAGCCGAGGGCACCCCTACTTTTTCCATGCGTGTTGCACTTATACTTTAAACCGAGCCACAGCCAATTGAAGCTCATTCGACATGCCGCTTAATTCGTTAGCTGTTCTGGCAACCTCCGATATCGTCGTCAACTGGCGCTCCGTAGCAACTGCAACGGCTTGTGTAAGCTCCGTTGTCATCCGAGTTAGCTCCGCCATCTCCTCAATGCCAGCTAGAACCTCTTCCGAGCTTGCTGACATTTGCTCCGATACAGCGGATACATCGGTCATCTGATCGACAACCTCCTGAACCGTGCTAGAGAGATCCTTGAAGGTGTCGTCTGTTTGCTCCACGACAGCCTGCATGGCCTCCACTTCCCCAAGACCGCGATCCATCGCGATAACAGCCGATCCTGTCTCCTGTTGAACGCGCTCAACGAGTTCAGCAATTCGCTCTGTCGCCAGTCGGGATTGATCCGCCAGCTTACGGATTTCCGTGGAAACGACAACGAAGCCTTTGCCGTGCTCACCTGCTCTCGCTGCCTCAATCGAGGCATTCAGTGCAAGCAAATTCGTTTGTCTTGTTACATTCGTGATGAGGACCGTAATCTCTCCGATCTCCTCGGACATCGACTTCAAGCTCTGAATGGCTTGTACAGCCTCCTGTACGGAACGCAGCGCTTCACTAATTTGCAGCATGCTTTGCCCCATCCGCGCATTGCCTTCGCTCGTATGGGCGCGTGCATGGCCAGAAATATCCGTGGCATTTCCTGCTGATTCGGCTACGCGCTGAATCCCCACGGCCATTTCATTCATGGCATGGCTGCTTTCCTCCGTGCCCTGACGCTGCTGCTCCGAGTGCGAAGCGAGCTGCCCCATCATATCCGAGACAGAGGCTGTGGACTCACTTGTATGCTGAGCACCGGTTTGTAGTGATTCCGATGCAGCAGAGACTTGCTGAGCAGCCTGTGCGATCTGGACAATGAGTCCACGAAGGTTTCCAACCATATCTTTTAGATGATTTCCCAACAATCCCAATTCATCGTTGCTTTTGCTTTTCGTAAGCGCTGAATCCGATAAATCTCCCGTTGCTGCGGCCTGTGCAAGCTTAACCAATGGGTTAATCTGACGCAGATACAATCGTACGATGAAGATGATGAAGAGAGTTCCGATCACAATGGCGATTAACCCGATCCATATCGATTGCATGGTATATGCGTTCATTTGAGCCTGAATAACACTATAATCAAAATCAAGTCCGGCGAAAGCGACGAGTTTGCCATCCTTATCTCTAATCGCACTTACTGCACTCACCCATGTCCCCAGTGAATCTGAGTAAGTACCTGTAATGCCAACACCTGTTTTCTCCGCTTCCTCCAGCGCAGCTCTCAGCTCAGGTACCGGTACATAGGGCTCAGCTGGCTTCTCGTCAACATAGAGCTCTGCATTGGATAACAAGTTCAAGAGGGCTGGTTCCCCCTCAGAGGTTGTCCATTCCGGGTAAAATAAGTAGGCATTCTCAACCAATTCACTTTGTGAAACGCGGTCCATATCCTCCTGGACATTCATCACAGCAGGCTCATATTTGTAAGCGTCCTGTTTTTTCTTCAATTCGATCTTTGCCTTCTCAATGTAATCTATTTTCTGCATAAGCGGCGCATGAAAAATACCTTCAAGCGCGCCCAAGTTATCTGACATTTGTCGCCCATGCTGTTGATACGAAACAAAGGTTAGCAGCACGCAAAGGAGAATATAACAGGTTGCCGTCCAGGCGGAAATTTTAAAAGACAGCGAACGAAAAAAGCTTACCGATGCTTGCTTGCCTTGTGGTTGAGCGTGTGACATGATTACAAAAACACCTCCAGAATTGTACAGCACGGCAGTTAGGAAAATATAGGTATTACAGGCTAGTCTTCTAGATTTCGACAAAGTTTTTAGAAACCCTTCCCCTATTTTATTTAGAATTTATTCGAGAATGATTGAGAAAAGGAGTTGTAGGACGATGCCAGCGATTCGAGCACTTATTTTTGATTTTGACGGCACGATTCTGGATACGGAGACGGCTTGGTACGAGGCGTTTAAGGAGGCCTATCTCGAGCATGAGGTGGAGCTGACTTTGGATATGTACGGGAAGTGCATAGGAACGTCCTTGCATGTGTTTGATCCCTATGAATATTTAATTACAGAAATGAAGATTCCCTTAGATCGGGAAGTATTTCGGCAGCGTGTGCATGCTAGACATACCGAGATGATGGCGCAAGAAGTCATTCGTCCGGGTGTTCTTGATTATTTAGTGGAGGCCCAAGAATTAGGCTTGCGCATTGGCTTAGCCTCCAGCTCCAAGCGAGCTTGGGTCGATAAGTATCTGGCGCAGTTGGGGATCGGTTCGTATTTTGAAACGATTCGTACCGCAGAGGATGTTGCTTTGGTAAAGCCTCATCCCGAGCTTTATGAGCTCGCGCTGAAGGATCTTGGCGTACAACCGCATGAGGCTATTGCGATCGAGGATTCGCCTAACGGCGCTCGCGCAGCGGCCGCAGCAGGCATGCACTACCTTGCAGTGCCCAACCCGGTGACAAAGTTTCTCGCTTTTGACGGGGAACCGCGTACCGTGCAATCGCTGGAGGAGCTGTCTCTGACCGCTTTGCTCGACCTTGTAGGTAAATAAGCATTAGTGCCAGTTCGGGAAATAAAAAAGGCAGCGTAGGAGTTCTTCCTGCGCTGCTTTTTTGTTGGTTAGAGGAGCCTGAAGGCGACTGCCTCTACTTCGCACCATGTAAAGCATCTAACGCGGCTTGCTCGTCCTTGACGAAGAAGAACTGCTTCCCGTGGTTACATTCGTAGATGAAGTCGCGAAGGCTTTTGCTATCGTATTGATCGAAATCGCCGACGATGGCCATTTTCATCTGATAGTTCGTGTATTTCTGGAGAACATCGCCAGCGAGTTTTGTTTTAAGCTCGAAGAAATCCTCGGTCACATTCCACTGATGAATGATAAACTTGTCGCACCCTGACAAATATCGGACGGATGCCATTAGATCTAGCGCATCTTGGCCGTTGCTAATGAGAATATCCGTGCTCTCCACGATAGCTACCTGGGAATCGCCCTTCTGATTGATCGTTGTATTCATGTCATTTCTACCTCTCTCTCCATATCTACAGGTGCTAGTACCTCTTCATCCCGTTTGTTCAACACATTTTCCTCAAGTACAGCGAATTTATCTCCATATTCTTTGATGATATGCGTTTCCCCCCACATACAGAGCGAATCCAAGATCGGCTTCAAGCTAGCGCCATATTCACTGAGCTCATACTCCACCTTCGGTGGCACTTGATTGTACACAATCCGCTTCACGATCCCATCATCCTCGAGCTCTCTGAGCTGTTGCGTCAGCATTTTTTGTGTGATTCTCGGCATGAGCCGCTTGAGATCACTCGTTCTCCGTTTACCGTGGGTCAAATGGCAGAGAATGACACATTTCCACTTCCCGCCAATGACTTCTAGGGTGGCTTCTACAGAAATATTGTACAATTTTTTAGCCATGTGATTGTTCCCCTCCCATTCTATCTATGGGCACTAAAAAGTACCTACCGTACTTAAAAGTACGTACTGTTCATTCGAGCTATTATGCTTGATAATAGCACTTACCGGCCGGGACATACAAGTTTGGAGTGAATGCTATGAAACAAGAAACCAATCGAAACACGTTGGCGCTGCTTGCCCTCGCGGTTAGCGCCTTTGCCATTGGCACAACCGAGTTTATTAGTGTCGGACTGCTTCCGCTCATTGCTGAAGACCTTCATATATCCATCACGGGTGCGGGTTTAACCGTCACGTTGTATGCACTAGGGGTTACATTTGGAGCACCAATCTTAACTTCCCTAACCTCAACCATTTCACGCAAAACGCTGCTGCTCTGGATCATGCTTGTGTTTATCGCAGGTAATCTATTGGCTGCCACTGCAAGTGGCATCGTCGTTCTATTGATCGCTCGCGTCGTATCTTCGCTAGCGCATGGCGTCTTCATGTCGATTGGCTCGACCATCGCCGCTGATCTCGTGCCCGAGAACCGCAGAGCCAGCGCGATTGCGCTGATGTTCTCGGGACTTACCGTCGCAACCGTAACCGGTGTGCCGATCGGCACGTACCTCGGCCAGCAGCTAGGCTGGCGGGCCGCGTTCTTCGCCATTGTCGCGATTGGCGTGGTGGCGCTCATCGCGAACCTCGTCTTGGTATCCGCGAATTTGCGTAAAGGCACCCGCACGCGGCTTGGTACTCAGCTGAAGCTGGTCACGAATGGGCGACTGCTGCTCGCCTTTTCAATTACAGCCTTAGGCTACGGCGGCACGTTCGTGGTGTTTACGTATTTATCTCCGTTGCTGCATGAGATTACAGGGTTTAAAGAGCATACGGTAGCTTTGATTCTGCTGCTGTATGGGGTTGCCATTGCCATCGGCAATATCATCGGAGGCCGCTTAGCCAACCGCAATGTTAGCAAAGCATTGCTCGTCATGTTTCTTTTACAATCCCTCGTGCTGTTTCTCTTTATGTTCACAGCGCCTTTCAAAGCCGTAGGCTTACTCACGATATTTGCAATGGGACTACTCGCTTTTATGAACGTGCCTGGGCTGCAAATCTATGTCGTTCAGCTCGCTGAGCGATTCGCCCCTGAGGCCAAAGATGTGGCATCTGCCTTCAATATTGCCGCTTTCAACGCTGGTATTGCTGGCGGAGCGTTCTTAGGTGGTGTCATTACGGACTCCATCGGACTGATTCATACCACATGGGTGGGTGGAATGATGGTATTCGGGGCTGTCATTCTCACGGTTTGGAGCCGAAATCTCGAAAAAGCAGATCAACAAACAAAACAATCACAACCCATCATTTTAGGAGGAATACCACAATGACCAACAATCTACAAAATACGATGAACAACAACCTACAAGCTGTAACTACACTTCATAATGGCTTTGCGATGCCATGGCTGGGGCTTGGTGTATTTAAGGTAGAGGACGACCCGGAGGTCGTGCAGGCTGTAAAATCCGCGATGAAGCTTGGCTACCGTAGCATCGATACCGCGGCGATTTATGGAAATGAGGCTAGCGTAGGCCAAGGAATTCGCGAGGGGATGGCGGCCTACGGCATCTCGCGTGAGGAGCTTTTTGTAACGTCGAAAGTTTGGAATGCCGATCTTGGCTATGAAGCTACTCTAGCTGCTTATGAAGCAAGTTTAGCGAAGCTTGGTTTGGACTATCTGGATCTTTATCTTATTCATTGGCCTGTCCAAGGCAAATACGTAGAGGCATGGCGAGCGCTAGAGGCACTCTACCAAGAGGGGCGCGTCAAAGCGATCGGCGTAAGCAATTTTCAGATTCATCATCTAGAGGATGTGATGGGTACCGCGTCGATTAAACCAATGGTCAACCAAGTGGAGCTTCACCCTCGCCTCGCTCAAACGGACTTGCACGATTTCTGCAAGCAGCATGGAATTCAATTAGAAGCTTGGTCACCGCTCATGCAGGGTCAGCTTTTGGATAATCCGACATTGAATACGTTGGCTGAACGTCATGGCAAATCCATTGCGCAAATCATCTTGCGTTGGGATTTTCAACGCGGTATCGTGACGATTCCGAAATCGACCAAGGAGCATCGAATTCTCGAAAATGGCTCGATTTTCGATTTTGAGTTGACGAACGAAGACATGGCTGCGATCCATGGGATGAATCAGAATTTGCGCGTCGGGCCAGATCCGGACAATTTTGACTTTTAAGCGACAAGTCCTCGCCTCCTTTCTGCGTAAAGGGGTTGAGGGCTTTTTATGCGAGGAATAATTTCCCTTCAATTGGTAAAAGTTACTTTCAACTAATGATGGGAGGCTGCTTCAGAAACATGAGTACCGATAAAAACGATCAAAAAACCACGACAGACACGAGCAATATGACCCTAACCAACCGGCAAGGCCATCCGATTTCGGATAATCAAAACATCCGCACGATTGGCAATCGCGGCCCGTCGACGCTCGAAAATTACCATTATATCGAGAAAATTTCCCATTTTGATCGGGAGCGTATTCCAGAGCGGGTAGTGCATGCGCGCGGCGCGGGGGCTCACGGGTATTTTGAGGCGTATGGCATGGTAGGCGATGAACCGGTCTCCACGTATACGCGGGCTAAGCTTTTTCAGGAGAAGGGGAAGCGCACCCCTGTTTTTGTTCGTTTTTCGACCGTGGTGCACGGCACGTACTCGCCAGAAACGCTGCGGGATCCGCGCGGCTTTGCGACAAAATTTTATACCGAGGATGGCAACTGGGACTTAGTCGGCAATAATTTGAAAATCTTTTTTATCCGCGATCCGTTGAAATTCCCAGATATGGTACACGCGTTCAAGCCTGACCCTGTCACGAACCTGCAAAACCCGGAGAAAATGTTCGATTTCGTCTCGAACACGCCGGAAGCGACGCATATGATCACCTTCCTCTTCTCGCCTTGGGGCATTCCAGCCAACTATCGGCAAATGCAGGGGTCGGGCGTCAACACGTACAAGTGGGTCAATCAGAATGGGGATGCGGTGCTGGTCAAATACCACTGGGAGCCGCTAAAGCAAGGGATGAAGAACCTTACGCAGTCCGAAGCGGAGGCGATTCAGGGCAAAAATATTAGCCATGCCACGCAGGATTTATACGAGGCGATCGCACGCGGGGATTATCCGGAGTGGGAGTTGTGTGTGCAGATTCTGAGCGACGACGAGCACCCTGAGCTCGATTTCGATCCGTTGGATCCGACGAAGCTGTGGGATCATGAGAAGATTCCTTTTCGTAAGGTAGGCAAAATGGTGTTGGATCGCAATCCGGAGAATTATTTTGCGGAGGTGGAGCAGGCCGCTTTCGGGACGGGCGTTCTCGTCGATGGCCTCGACTTCTCGGACGATAAGCTGCTGCAGGGACGGACCTTCTCCTACTCGGATACGCAGAGGTATCGCGTGGGGACGAATTATTTGCAGCTGCCGATCAATGCGCCGAAATCGTCGGTTGCGACGAATCAGCGGGATGGGCAGATGACGTTGATGGTGGACAAGGCTCCCGGCCAAAATCCACATGTGAATTACGAGCCCTCCTCACTCGGCGGGTTGCAGGAAGCGGCGCCTTCGGGCAAAGAGCATCAGCCGATGTATAATGATCGACTTGTTCGCGAGAAAATTAGCCGAACGAATGATTTTGGGCAAGCAGGCGATACCTACCGCAAGTTTGAGGATTCGGAGCGAGATGAGTTGATCGCGAATTTGGTGGATGCTTTGAAGATCTGTAAGCCTGTGATACAGGCGAACATGATTGGCTATTTTACGCAGGCAGATGCTGATTACGGACGGCGGGTGTCGGAAGGGCTCGCTCAAGCGAAGGCCTCGATGGAGCACCTCGGGTCTGAAGCAGCGAAGGCGGGAGCTGAGCTCGCGGAGAATGCCGGACAACGGACGGACGGCTACTGAATTGGAAGGAAAGGCACCCTTGATGGGTGCCTTTTTGGGTTGGGGCGTTCAAAGGTGCCTTCTTTACCATTACGATATGATTGCTTTACGCGCAGCTTCAAGCGCTCCAACCACTTTATCACACCACACATCAAATTCCGGATCTTCCCGTTGAAGCTCAGGATTAGCCAAAATATTGGCAATGGTGCGCTTCATCCCTTGATCAAATCGCGTTGTAGCCACGAATTCTGGCACAAGCCGCTTTAACTTCGCGTTGTCGAACACAACGGAATTCGCCTTATCCCCGAGCAATCCGCCTCGGTAGTCCTGCGTACTGCAAGCATCCAAGAACTCAGATGCCACATGCACCGCATGAAGCTTCACGCCAAGCGCATCGGCAATCGCTTCGTAGATTTGATTCCAAGTCAGCGTCTCGTCTGACGTGATGTGAACGGACTCTCCGATCGCATGGAGATTGCCCATGAGCCCGATGAACCCTTTGGCAAAATCGCTGTTGTGCGTCATCGTCCACAAGGAAGTACCGTCACCGTGTATGATCACCGGTTTGTTCTCGAGCATGCGCTTCGCCACCTGCCAGCTGCCTTTGGTGCCGTGCACACCAAGGGGAATGGAGCGCTCATCATAGGTATGGCTTGGCCGAATAATCGTGATCGGGAAGCCTTGCTCCCTGTACTGCTTGATCAAATACTCTTCGCAAGCGATTTTGTTCCTGGAATAGGCCCATAATGGATTGGATAATGGCGTCCCTTCGGTGATGCGATAATCGGATAGCGGCGTCTGATAAGCCGATGCCGAGCTGATGAAGATGAATTGCTTCGTTTTACCCTGAAAAAGACGATAATCCCGCTCCAGCTGTGAAGGCTCGAACGCGATGAAATCCGCAACCACATCGAACGATAAGTCTTTGATTAACTCCGCAACATAGGCTTCATCGTTGATATCCGCCTGGA
The DNA here is from genome assembly GCF_056402415.1 of Paenibacillus sp. P4_A9. Taxonomy (NCBI): domain Bacteria; kingdom Bacillati; phylum Bacillota; class Bacilli; order Caryophanales; family Paenibacillaceae; genus Paenibacillus; species Paenibacillus sp. P4_A9. The sequence continues at coordinate 86,323 of NZ_JBFUHL010000002.1, read as the reverse complement.
GGATTCGCGCGCCCTCTGGCAAGTCCGTATTGCGTGTGCCGCGATTCAACAGATACAGCTCGCAGCCAGTGGCTAACAGCTGTCTAGTAATCGCGGAGCTAATGGTTCCTGTTCCGCCAATAAATAGCGCTTTCATTTGATCGCCTCCGTCTCATTTATTTTGGGCACCCTACGCCTGATCGGTCAGATATGCCTCTGTTAGTTGCTTGTATTTCTCATACCATACGCTCCATACTTCTTTACGAGATGAGATGGTTCTACCCTCCATCAGCGCCTCGATCACATCCAGGCACACATGCCACCCAGCCAAATCCCTTGGCGTATGGGCCGTTATTTTATGTAAATGCTCACTGAAGATTAAGCGGCATCCCCCGTCTGGCTCAGCTTGAAGTTCGAAACGAACGCGATCTTCATCCCAGGAGTAGGCCAATACACTTGGTGTTTTAAGCTCAAGAATATTGATGGGTATGAACGTGCCGTCCGGCATATTAAACTTGATGATACCGCCTTCTCGAAGCTCCTCCACCTCTAGCTCTGGGAACCATTGCACTAGCTTATCATTCTCCGTCAACCATGACCATACGTCTTCTACAGCATGACGCCAATGACGCTCGTAACGAGCTAAGTATCCGCCTTGGGCGGGTTGAAAGTCAGCTAACATGGGACTCCTCCTTAGATCTGTGCCTATGAAATGATGACAACTTTTCCCTTCTTTCATCTTACCTGTAGATGCTGATTCAATCAAGAAATACGACGGGGGTTGCATTCGAAAGACTTTCGTAAGATTTAGGAAAGAGTCATGCATGGAGTATCCAGTAAGATAAGCGTATGAAACTTATTGGAGGTACGCATATGAACATTCAACCCGTAGTCGAAGTACGCAATCTGACGAAACGGATTCGAAATAAAAACATTGTGGATCAGATCAGTTTTGATCTATTCCCTGGGGAGGTATTCGGGTTCCTCGGGCCAAATGGGGCCGGCAAAACGACGACCATCCGCATGATGGTCGGCTTAATCGGGATGAGCGACGGCGATGTCGCCATTAACGGGCACAGCATCCGCCGCAGCTTCCAAGAAGCAATTCGGCACGTCGGCGCGATCATCGAGAATCCCGAGCTGTACAAGCATCTCACTGGGATGCAAAATCTCAAGCAATTCGCTCGCATGGCAGCTCCTATCCCGCAAAGCCGCATCGACCAGATCGTGCAGCTAGTTGGGCTTTCCGCCCGCATTCACGATAAAGTGAAGACCTACTCGCTCGGCATGCGCCAGCGGCTTGGTATTGCCCAGGCTCTGCTGCATAAGCCTGCTGTACTCATTCTGGATGAGCCGACTAATGGCCTCGACCCGGCCGGCATTCGTGAAATGCGCCAGCTCGTCCGCCAACTCGCCACTGAAGAAGGCATAGCCGTGATGGTGTCCTCTCATCTACTCGCCGAAATGGAGCAAATGTGCGATCGTTTTGGTGTCGTGATTGAAGGCCGGTTGCGATCAACCTTCTCACTTGCGGACTTACAGACCCAGACTGAAACACAGACACTCGAAGAGAAATATATCGGGCTAACGGAGGTTGCCAGCTATGCTTAATTTCACAAAACTAGTGCAAAATGAATGCATCAAGATATTTACCAAAATCGGCAGCTGGGTAATGGTTGCCTTCGTTCCGATACTTGTTATCGCAGTAGGCTTACTCTGCCGATACGCGGACCAAGACGAGCTTAAAGTGAACAATGTATGGGAGTTCATGGACTTGATCCTCTCCGCCATTCCGAATCTCATGGATATCGTCACCTTATTTACGATCATCGTTGCCGCGGGCATCGTGGCCTCCGAATTCTCTGGCGGTACGATCAAATTACTGCTTATCCGTCCGTTTAGCCGTTCCACGATCCTGCTTGCCAAGTTCGGAACTGTCCTCTTGTTCGGCTTAGGTCTTACGATATTGCTCTTAGTGTCCGCGTACCTTACGGGTGGCATTCTATTCGGATTTGGTGGAGCGTCCGAGCTTCATGCTGGGGCCGCTTTCTCAAATGTTTCTTACTTATGGAAAGCTGTAGGCTACAGCGGCATCGAAATGGTAGTGATGGTCACGCTCGCGTTCATGTTCTCATCCGTGTTTCGAGCCAGCTCCATGGCCATCGGCATTTCTCTATTTTTCTTACTGACGGGAGGGCAGCTTGCCTACATCCTCAAAAAGTTTGAATGGTCCAAATTCCTGATTTTCGCCAATACCAATTTGCTTAGTTATGTAGATGGCAGGCCGCTTATGGCAAGTATGTCACTATCTTTTTCATTGATGATGTTGGCGTTCTATCAGCTTCTCTTCCTCGGTCTTGCCTGGTATGTGTTCGCGAAGCGTGATGTTTCTATCTAATGTGGTGTGGTTTCAATATGCATGAGGAAAGAAGTATACTGAAAGCACATGAAGTGAGATAAACTCCTATCGGAGGATTTCGAAGATGAGCGACCGCGTTAAAAGGTAAGTTTATTCGCCAAATAGAAAGTCTGTTTTCGGAAACCGAAAACGTATACTTCCTATTGTGGTTAAAAGGTGGAAACGACATGCCTAATCACATTTTGCTTGTAGAAGACGACCTGGCGATCGCTGAAATGGTCCAAAACCATTTAACTAAAGAGAGTCTCACCGTTCGACATGCCCCAGATGGGGAGGCGGCGCTGCGGCTCTTTGCCGAGGAAGCTTTTGATATAATTCTGCTAGATCTGATGCTGCCTGGGGTGGATGGCATGGAGGTGCTGCGAAGGGTGCGGAGCGGAAGCACGGTGCCCGTACTCATTTTGTCTGCGAAGGACAGTGATGTAGAGAAAGCGCTGGGTCTCGGCTTCGGGGCTGACGACTATTTGGCCAAGCCATTTTCCCTTATTGAACTGTCGGCACGGGTAAAAGCGATGCTGCGGCGGGCATCCCAATATGCCATTCCTCCTGCGAGTGCTGAGCAGGCTCTCTTGCGCATCCATGAGCTGACGCTTCATCCGGAAGAGCATCTCGTTACCAAAAATGGCAGCCCCCTCAACCTCACGGCGAAAGAACTCCTTATTTTAAGATTGCTAATGTCCCATCCCAAACGTGCTTTCTCCAAAGAGCAAATTTATCGCTCCGTATGGAATGACGCTTATTACGATGATGTGAATGCGATTCAGGTGCATATTTCACGTTTACGGGAGAAGATTGAGGACGATCCTGCGAACCCGCGGTACATCAAGACCGTATGGGGGATTGGTTACAAAATGGGGGACTTTTGATATGACGTTGATTTGGCCCAGTCTTTGTCTCCTTCTCGGGGTACTTACCATCGTTCAATTAAGTCACAGAATAAAACAGTCTCGTGAACTCCGCTCTTTACAAGCGAAGCTAACCGACATTCTCGATAACGAATCGCATGAGAAAGTACTCCTGCATACCAATTCTTCACAGCTCCAAAGCTTGTTAATCGTCATTAATCGGCTCTTGGATGCGAATCGCAAAGTCGAAGCGGATTACACCCGCATGGAGAACGCAATCAAAAAAATGGTCGCCAACATGTCCCATGATCTGAAAACACCGCTTACGGTTGTGCTGGGTCTGACGGAAACGCTCGTACATGATCTCTCTGCCAATGATGAGGAACGGAAACGACTCGCCCTCAAGGTTCACCAAAGAACGCTCGACATTCTTAATCTGACGAACCAATTTTTCGATCTGGCGCGGCTTGAATCAGGAGATCGTCCCGTCCCTTTGTCCAAAATCAATCTTAGTGAAGCCTGTCGGAACGGCATTCTTTTCTATTATGAGATGATCGAGGCACAAGGTCTGGAAGTAGACGTCGCCATTCCTGAGGAGCCGATCTATGCCTACGGCAATACGGAAGCACTCGGACGTGTGCTGCAAAATCTGCTCTCCAACGCCATCCGATACGGCCACGAAGGCGGTGTTATTGGCATCTCTCTGCGACAAGATGAGGATTACATTTATATCGATGTCTGGGATCAAGGCAAGGGCATCGGTGAACGCGACCGTGTGCATGTATTTGAGCGGCTTTACACACTGGAGGATTCCAGAAATCAGACTTACCAAGGCAGCGGACTAGGTCTAACGATTACGAAGCGGTTGGTTGAACTCATGGAGGGAAGCATTTCCCTACACAGTATTCCCCATGAAAAGACCGTATTTACGGTCCGTTTTCCCCTACTCCGCTTTTGAAAGGAACCTTATCCCATGAGCATCATTCTTCAAACGAAACAGTTGTCTAAAAGGTATAAAAAGACCGAAGTTGTCACCGCTGTTAACATGCGGGTTCGCCGTGGCGAGATTTACGGTTTTCTAGGGCCGAATGGCGCGGGTAAAACGACGGTCATGCGCATGATCACCAATCTGATAACCCCGACAAGCGGGGAAATTGAATTGTTCGGCGCTCCCCTTACCCCCCACTCTTACGAAACGATGAAACGGATGGGCAATATTATTGAGTATCCCATCTTCTATGAACATCTCTCCGCCCGAGCTAACTTGGAGCTGCATTGCGAATATATGGGCTATTATGATAAAAAAGCGATTAGCGAAACGCTTGATCTGGTCGGATTGGCTGGTATCGGCAATAAGCCGGTGAAGGATTTTTCACTCGGTATGAAGCAGCGGCTTGGGATCGCGAGGGCGATCTGTACGAAGCCAGAGTTGCTCATTCTCGATGAGCCTATCAATGGTATGGATCCGTCGGGGATCCGCGAGATCCGCGATCTGTTTCGCATGCTGAGCAAGGAATTTGGCATGACGTTGCTCATTTCGAGCCATATTTTACAGGAAATTGAGCAATTGGCCGATACGATCGGTGTCATCAACCATGGAAAGCTGCTTGAAGAGGTATCGATGGAACAGGTCCGTGGACGGCATAACGAATATATCGAGATTGTCGTTTCCGATGTGCCTAGAGCTGTGCTTGTGTTGGAGGATAGGCTGGCTATCACTAATTATAAAATCATGGACCGCGGCGCCATTCGAATCTATGATCCGAATCTAGCACCTGCCCTATTGAATCATATGTTGGTTCAGCATGATATTGGCGTCGAGGCGCTGAACAAAAAGACGCGCTCGCTCGAAGACTATTTCCTCGGATTAATCGAAGGAGGGAACCGTGATGCTATGGAAGCTCATCAAGCTGGAAATTAAGAAAACCAAGTGGCGCGGGTTGTTGCTGAGCCTCTTGATCACGAATCTTTTGCTCACCGTATGGGTCGTGGGAAGTGATGTGCCGAGCAATGAAGTCCATAACTATGACCGTGCCTTTCTGAGCATTATGAATTATGCGGGGATTACGTTTATCATCTTCGCTTCGGTGCTCATGTCCCGTATGGTCATCGACGAGTATCGGAACAAAACGATTACACTCCTCTTCGCCTACCCTGTAGCTCGAAAAATGATTTTCCTAGCGAAACTCATTATTATCGGAGCTTGGACCTTTGCCACAGTGTTGATCGCTGACGTCTTCATTCTATCCGCGCTCTTACTCGCCAATTCGCATTACCATTACATCACCGAAACGCTGACTCGCGATCGGCTTATGGCAGAAGCCATTCGTGTACTGATCTTCGCCTTCACATGCGCGAGTGTATCGATGATTCCGCTGTATTTCGGTATGCTTCGGAAGACAATGCCTGCGCTGATCGTAAGTGCATTCATTCTATCTAACGCTACAATGGCCATTTTCAATAACATATCTGTTGATCACAGTTACGGCACCTATGTGATGGCAGCCTTGATGTGCTTCGCGATCGGGGCACTGATGGCTTATGCAGGCGTGCGGAGGAGCCAGTTGTAGGCTGGTGCTTAAGCGAATTTTTTATTCGATGCTTAACGGCTGTCCTCAAAGTAGTAGAATCTACTTTGGGGGCAGCCTCTTCGTCTATCATAGATAGATTGCAGCAGTCATGGGAAATATGATCTATAATACCCAAGATAGTCCCGCTATCTTGTTGGTTTTTCCACAAAATTTGACAAGAATCCAGTCCTTTATCGACAAAGCATAAGCGATCGATTACAATATTTATTAAATGATGTAAGCGGTAAATAGGGGGCTTAAAGGTGATTACAGCAAATAAACCTGAATTTATACAAGAGTCCAAGCTGTTTTGTAAACACATAGGCATGAATCCTAAAGAGATTCCATTTCCCCAGAAGGTACTATCACCTGCTGAATTGAAGAATAAAAGGGAAGAGTATGAAGAAATTTTATCAGTTGTAAGCTTCTTTGGAGAAAAAATTCTTCATTATCTTAAAGGGACTCCACTCCTATTATCTGTTTCTGATGATACAGGTTTCATCCTTCATATGATGGGTGATGAAACGATAAAAAAAACCATCAACGAGCTGGGAATTAGCTCGGGTGTGCAGTTTACTGAAGCTAGTATGGGAACTAACGTCGTGAATATGGCGTTAAAATATAACCAGTCCCCCATTCAGCTTATTGGTGATGATCATTATCACGAATACTTGCACGAAAGCGCCTGCTATGCTGTTGCATTCCACTACACAGACATCAACGACCTTCTTGGAAGCTTAGTCATCATGACCGCTAAAGAGTTTCAGAATCCTATGTTAATAACGATGCTAGCAACTACTGTAGACTCTATTGAAAGAGAGCTCTTGCTGCGCAAGCAGAATCGAAAACTCAATATTTTAAATCAAATCATTATGGACAATACACGTAATGGTATTATTTTGACGAATCGGGATGGAGAAATTATTACCTTCAACCAATACGCCGAGTTATTTACTGGGAAGTCTAAAGAAGACATGTTAGGTACAAAAGTTCAACATCTAGCCTCCATGGGAGAATATATATACGAAGTTATCCAAAATGGAAAAACATTCGAAGACGTTCAGATGACTTTTGAGCAAAGCTCAACAGAAGATCGACTAGTTTGCCTATTCGATGCTTATCCCCTATATGACGAGAAAAAGCAATTACTAGGCGCCTTTGGACAGTTTAGGAGTATTACCGAAAGGGTCAAAGCCGAGCAAAGATACAACTATTTGGCTAATCACGACGATTTAACCAAGCTCCCCAATCGTCGATATTATATGAATAGAGTTTCTCTATTAATTCAACAGACGCAGGACGTAGACCATCAGGTTGCCATTGTATGTTTAGATTTAGATCGATTCAAGATTATTAACGATACGTTAGGCCACTCTAGCGGAGACTTAATCCTCATTATGGTTGCTTCACGGCTTCGAGATATTCTGGAGCCGGGTGAATTTGTAGCCAGAATGGGAGGAGATGAATTTATGTTCGTCTTCTCTCATATAAAGTGCGAAGAACAGGTTTTAGATCGGGTTAAAGCCATCCTCCATATTTTCAACATGCCATACAATTTAAATGGATACGAATTTCATTTAACAGCCAGTGCGGGCATCTCTATATACCCGAAAGATGGAGATAGCCTTGAAACTTTAATGATAACGGCAGATACGGCCATGTACAGCGCAAAGAATCGCGGCTTAAACATGTATGCTCTGTACTCGCCTGATATGAACATATCGACACGTGAGAAAATGGCTTTGGAAAGTTCACTGCGGAAGGCCATTGAGAATAACGAATTTCGACTGTACTATCAGCCTCAAGTGGATATTAGAAGCGGTGAGATTAAAGGAGTCGAGGCACTAGTTCGTTGGCAGCATCCCACTAAGGGATTGATACCGCCCAACGATTTTATCCCAATCGCTGAAGAGACAGGCTTTATCACTCAGATAGACCGGTGGGTCTTACGTACCGCCTGCTTGCAGAATAAGAAATGGCAAGATCAGGGACTCCCTCCATTTCGAGTCTCTGTTAATCTGTCATCTCAGGAATTCCTGGATGATGCCCTTGTCGACGTGGTAAAAACAGTGTTGGATGAAACGGGTTTAGAACCTCGATACTTGGACCTTGAAATTACTGAAACGATGACTATGAACGTAAATCATGCTATCCCTATGCTTCGTAAACTGCATTCCCTTGGCATTCAAATAAGTATGGACGATTTCGGGACTGGCTACAGTTCTTTAAATTATCTGAAAAACTTTTCAATCGATCGATTAAAAATAGACAAAAGCTTTGTCAGGGACATTGGCAATGGTTCGAATGGGACTAATATTGTGAGTATTATTATTGCCATAGCCCACAGTATGAACCTTGAAGTAGTTGCTGAAGGTGTAGAGGAGAAAGAGCAGCTTCGCTTCCTGCAGATTCAAAAATGCGATGAGGTTCAAGGCTATTACTTTAGTCCTCCAATTCCGGGAGAAGAATTCGAAAAATCATTTCCGGATCTCACTTCCAGAATGAAAAAGTTGTACTGATAAACATTTAGGGGGATCAAGACCTTATGCCATCTGTAAGCAGTGTTCTAGTTAAGCACTTGTCAAAATGGGGAGTTACCCATGTGTTCGGAATACCTGGTAAGCCTGTAACGCCACTTGTACTAGAGATGGACAATGTGGGCATTACGTTTGTGCTAAGCAAGCATGAAGAAGGAGCAGGCCTTGCGGCAGCAGGCTATGCTCTAGTACGTAATACCCTAGGTGTTGCGCTTGGCACAGCCGGACCGGGCGGAATAAACATGCTGACTGCTGCAGGCCAAGCGCTTTATTCCAATGTTCCCGTGTTGTTCCTGACGGGTTCTCCGCCAATCCGCGACATTGGAAAAGTTCTTGGTCAAGACAGTACAATGTTCGGCACGGATCTTGTGAAGATGTTCGAGCCCGTAACAAAATTCAGTGCACGAATAGATCGTGGAGAGCTTCTTAGAGGCTACTTAGAGCACGCTATGGAGCATGCATTCACTGGCGTCAAAGGCCCGGTTCATCTAAACATTCCCGTGGACGTCTTAACGGAACAAATAGATGACTTTGATTTAACACTCCCAGATGCTTATCCGACAACCATAGCTTCTAATTTAGATCATGTTGCCACCCTTCTTGCCGAAGCCAAACGCCCCTTATTATTCATCGGGGGGGCTCTTCACGCCTTAGGTGCGTACAAAGAAATTGAAGCATTTGCTAAGAAGTGGTCCCTTCCAGTAACGACAACTCCAGGGGGTAAAGGGGTGTTTCTTTCGGATCACCCTCTACACCTGGGACCGTTTGGCCTTGGTGGAAATGCGCTTTCAGAGTCCTATCTCCGCGAGGGAGTCGATCTGTTGATCGTGGTAGGGAGTCAACTAAGTGATCTGGAGATTCCCGGGTTTGATCCCTCGATCTATCCAAAGCATATTATCCACTTTGATCACGAGCCCCGCTTTATAGGTAAAGCTTTATCCGTGGCTACTACCCCTGTACTCGGAAACATCCGCAGTAATCTACAGGCGCTGTTGTCATTCGCCGATATTACAGTTGCACCAAGGCATATCCCCGTTGCTTTCGAAATGGAAGATAGCTATGTATCAGGAGACCTTCTTCGTGGTAAGCAAGTTATGGAGATTCTCCGTGAAGAATTACCTGATGATACGCTGGTTTATGGGGATGCTGGCAGCCATTCCTTTTATGCTATCAAATATTTTGACATTAAGGTGCCGGGTACTTTTTACTTTGAAGAAGTATATGCCACTATGGGCCGTGCCATTGGATATGCGGTTGGTGCCAAATTCGGGGCTCCAAATCGAACAGTCGCTTGTTTGACGGGCGACGGCTGCATGTTTATGAATGGGACGGAAGTTTCCACTTCGGTCAACCACGACGCCCCTGTGCTCTTTTTGGTCGCGAACAATCAATGCATAGACATGGTAGATAAAGGAATGGAACGACATTTAGGCAGAGCGGTGGGGACTACCTACAAGGCGCCGCTAGATGGAGCGAAATTTGGTGAAGCTCTTGGTGCAAGGGGTTACCGCTGTACAACGGCTGAGGAGCTGAGGCATGCCATTCAAGACGCTCTTAGATGTAATCAAACGAGCGTAATTGATATTATCATGGATTCAAAAGAAATACCCCCTACAATGAAGAGGGGGTAGAAGGGGTTATTAGGACCACGAATAAAACGATTCAAGAACGCTATGAATCTGGCATAGACACACTACAGACCATGGTTGGCGACCATGGGGCAGTATGATTAAACAAATTGGCGAGTTTTTCCCCTGACTTTGGCCGAACTTTAGTTGCTTTCGGTTTTGACGACCTCTCATAAGCCTCGAACGCATTTGTAAAAACTTCTAAGCCCGTCCCTTTTTCCGAAAAAAGTCATTCATTTTAATTTAAATCAAACTTTTTTATAGGTAAAACATTTCAAGTAGAAACACTATCTATTGTTGGTGATATAAAAACAAATCTAATTGTTATTAAGGCTATGGTTGACCCATTAGAAATTCCGCCAACTATGAAGAGGGGGTAAAATATGCTTCTTACAACTAAATATCCTCAGAACATAATGCATGTAGTCAGAATGGAATTGGGTGGAGCATATCATTCTACAGAATTGGATCGTCAAATTAATGAGATGTCGAAGATTGAGATTATGGACAGATATCTGGCTTCCCATTACAAAAATATGAAAGGTAATGAGATTAGGGAAGTTATTGAAATGGTTTATCAAATTAGCTTAGATACCATTTCTGCAAACGGTGAAGGCAGCCTTTTAGCTTCTTTTCCCTTCGATATCATGGTACGTGTTAGAGAATCCCTTAAAGTAGACCCTGCTTCAACTGATCTCGACTCTCAAATCATGTCTATGACGAAAGTCGAAGTCATGGACAGATATCTGCTAGCATATGGAAATAGCATAACGGGGTTGGAAATTAGAAGAATAGTCAATGAGATTTTCGGTGTAAATCTGAGTGCGCTCGCTACTTTAGATAAAGCTAGATTATCCATCTTTTCAAAAGGACAATGGATTTTACAAAACAAAACTGACATATTTAGTGTCTATACTGGAAAGGGGGACAAGGATGTAAAAATTAGCGCCACAAAATATTTTATTGAAAAAATAGGATCCGATCAATTTCCCAATGAACTTCATGACTTCTTAATCGATATAGGCTTTTCTTACCATACAGACATGAAAAGTTACAATTATTCGAACCCAACGGGTCAATCTATTTCCGACTCTTTCAAAGGGCAACTAATTAAAACATTAGTAACATTTGTACAAGACCATTATTACAATTTGGGACAACTAGAAATGGCTTAGCATCCATATCAAGGAAAAGGGCACCCGGCCGGCTGGGTGCCCTTTTGTATGCTCTGTTCTTACGCAGCCACATCTCGCTTCGTGAACACAAGCCACGCTGTTACATTGAATACGATGAAATAGATGCTAAGCATCATGATGGAGAAATTCATGGTCATCCCTGGCTGATACGGACGGCCACTTAGATATTGTGATAGATCAATATTAGAGAACAGCAAATACTTGCTCCATTCATACGGCTGCAAGAGTTCCATGAAGATCGCCCCCGCGAAGAGTAGGAAGATGGAGAACCCAATCGCCATGATACTGCTGCGGAAGGCAGAAGAAATCATGAAAGCCATAGTGACAAAAATAATGGTGGAGATACCATTAAGTAGATACGTTTTCCACAAGTTAGCAACCATATTTTTCTCTACAATTTGGCCTGCTGCATCCACGACCACTAGCGGCAGGTTTATCGACCCAAACTTATACAGGATCCCGTTCACTAGAATCGACACAACAAACAGAACAACCAACAAAAACAAGCCAAACGCAATCATCGACAAATACTTGGACACGAGAATTTTCGTTCGATTCGCAGGTCGAATCAATAGCAACTTGATAGTCCCGGTGGTGAATTCACCAGCCAAGCTATCTCCCGCTACAATAACGGTGAATAAGGTGATCAAGATAATAAAATGCGCCGAATCGTTAATTCCGCTCCACATGGTCCCCCCCTCCGGGTGTATATTATGGTCGAGGTGGTAGTCATACCTTGCGATCTGCTTTTCGATACTTGCCCTGCTCTCCGCACTCCGTTTCGGCTCCTTCATCGCATCTGTGAGCTCCTGTTTTTGCTCGATCACATGATCCCGCCACGCATCGGTCTCTCCTGATTTATCATCATAGTACCAATCCATAAAGCTGCCCAGGAAGACGGCACCAATCATGATGGCGACCATGATCCACGTACGCACACGGCGATAAAGCTTCATATTTTCATTCAATATTAAATTAACCAACTTGCTCACCCCCTGTCATTTCTAAGAACCGGTCTTCTAGTGATTGTCGCAGCACTTGGACACCATAAATGCGAACATCTCTGCGCATGAGATCAGCCAGGATGTCAGGTATGCAGTCTCGCTCCGTAACTACCTCCACACCCTCCGTAACGATCTTCACATCTTTGATGCCAGCCATACCAACGATAGCTGCGTGAACCAGTTCCGCAGGTGAAGCTTCGATTAAATAGGTTTGTGTCCCATCCTGCGAATCTGCCATGAAATCTTGAATCGTCTTCACATCGACAAGCTTGCCTTGCTGTATGATTGCAACACGATCACACATCAGCTCCATCTCGGTTAACAAATGACTGGAAACGATAACCGTGATCCCTTCGGATCGGGTCAGATAACGCAGGTAATCGCGCAATTCACGTATCCCCGCTGGGTCAAGCCCGTTCGTCGGCTCGTCAAGAATAAGCAGAGACGGCCTATGCAGCAACGCCTGAGCGACACCCAAACGCTGGCGCATGCCTAGCGAGTACTTTTTCACCTTGTCGTGAATCCGCGCCTCCAGCCTCACGAGCTTGACCACTTCGTCAATCCGTTCCTTCGTAACCCCAGGTACCATGCGCGCATAATGAACTAAGTTATGATAGCCGCTCAAAAACTTGTACATCTCGGGATTCTCAACAATCGCACCAACATGGCGGATCGCTTGTTCGAAGTCATTCTTAATGTTTTTTCCTTTAATCACAATTTCTCCCTGTGTGATCGACATTAAGCCAACCATCATACGGATTGTTGTCGTCTTCCCTGCGCCATTTGGCCCCAGAAATCCAAATATTTCACCCTGCGGCACGTCAAAAGTTAAATTATCAATAAGTGTTGTACGTCCAATTCGCTTCGTAACACCACGCAGGCTTACGATTGGTTCACTGCTCATGAGATAGCCTCCTTGTCGATTCTTCCTATTTGAGAACTCTTTACTTAATTTGAATGAGGATGTCGGCTGATCGTACCTTAGCCTCCACTTTCCATTTCCCAGAACCCACTTGACCTTTCAGTCGTTTTTCATAGTCGTTATTGCTGTCTGCTTCCTGTTTAATAATAGGCAACGGAAGGAGTGTTTGGATGCTGCCCCCACTCACGGATGCATCCAGCGCATAACCCTCGGATTCTGGCAAAATAAAGCTGATCTCTCCTGCTTCCGATATAACTCGGGTGTCGCCTTGAATCTGGTCAAATTGAAGGTCTGAGGCTTGGTTATTAACGTCTACGGCGCCAACAATTTGACGGATGTACACAGAACCGTGCTTCGTATTGCCTGTAACCTTCCCGAGGACCTCGGATACATGCGTTTGACCTGATTTCGTATTGAGAACCACATTACCTGTGGTGTGGTCCATCGTTGTTTTACTACCATTGTTCGTTAGCTTAATTTCTCCGGTAACATCCGTCATGTAAAGACTTCCATAGGTGGATTTCACCGAAATATTCCCTTGGACATGCGCAATTTCCATGAGTCCGTTCGAGGAGGAGGCTTCGACATCCGCACGAATCCCACTGATACGCACGGCGCCATTCTCATTCGCAATGTTCACCTTCATGGCATCGGGGATATAAAGCACATACTCGATGGATACATCATCGGGATCAATGGGCTTGCCATTCGCCATCGTAACAAAGGTTAACTGTCCATTCTGGACTTGCTCTTCTACGGTGACCGCATCTCGTTTACGATTCGCTGCCTCTGTACTCGCGGCCGATGCTGTCACGGTGTACTGTAACCGGATCCCCCGAGACTCCGAACGTAGGACTGATATTTTGCCCCCAAGACTTGCTAAAAGCACTTCCTTGACCTCTGGCTTGTTAATTTCCGACTGATGCTGCGCTGTTGCCGTTGCGGCTCGCTTCGCCCCCATGAAGGCATCCATCTTCTCTTCATTCACGAATTGCTCGCTATAAGTTCGAAAAACATCTTCCTTACCGAAGGACACATCCAGAATCGAGAGTAAGAAAAGAATCGCAACAGAGGTGAGAAGAATACTTCTTTTTTGCCGAAAAGACATCTTCATACCTCCACTTCTTTCTCGAAAATAAAACCATTCAGCGCAATTAACCCTATGCAGAGTAAGCCAAGCACAATAAAGGGGCCCGAATGTAGGAAAGCCATATCTGAATCCTTATGTCCAATGACGATATCTGGTGTCCATGCCAGCAGGTAGGCTAACAGCGGGCTGACTCGAAGGACCAGCCAGCTGATACCAAAAAATGCGCTGAGCATCACCAACCATTTGAACTTGGCAACGAGCTGCCCACATAGGAATGTGAACTGCACGACAATTAAGAAAAATAAAATAACGAGAATGCCGATCCAGAAGAGATTGACCCCCAGACTAAAAAGGCTCGGACCTATCTCAGACCAATCTTCGCTTGTGCTCACTTCATCCCACATCACACGTAGCAACAGGATTGCAAAGCTTGCTCCAATCCATATGGACGTTGCAATGAGCAAGGATAGCACTGCCGCCAGCTTAGCCGTTAGCACCTTCCACCCTCGAATTGGCAAGGACAGAAGGAGATAAATCGAGTTCGTTCTCCACTCCACATGAAGCTGATAATAACCTGTCCCTATCGCTAAGATAGCTAGGAATAAATACGGAATAAAGATGGATAGCGCTGCAGCCGAATCGAATTCCACGGCAGCGTTTTTGTATAATAGAATCAAGTGCACGGCAACGATGGCCACTGCGAAAAAACCGTATAGCGGGAAAATACTCTTTATTTCTTTCTTGAATAGGTTCCAGAGTGCCATCTACCCGTACACCTTCTCCCATATGTTCTCTAACGAACAACCGTACGTCTCGCGCAAATTTTCGGTTGAGTCGAATATTGTAATCTGACCATTCTGTAGAAAAATAACATCATCGAACATAGGCTCGGATTCATTCACGGAATGAGTAGAGAGCACAATCGTCTGCTCATCGGATTGGAACTCGCTAATAATCGAGCGGATAATTTTGGCCCTCGAAGACGGATCAATGCCCGAGAATGGCTCGTCCAGCAGAATAAGTGGCACCTTGCGGGACAACGCCACGATCAGCTTCAGTCGAGCCCGCATCCCTTTGGACAGATTCCGAACCTTCTGGTTCTCATCCAGCTCCATTTTCAACAGCATTTGGGCCGCTTTCTCTTCCTGCCAATCCTTGTAGAACCCTGATATAAAGCGCAGCGTTTCCTTCACTGTCATCCACCCGTAGAGATGATCAATCTCAGGCAAGTAGGCCACCTGCTGCTTGTTGTGTACATCAGGCTTCCTGCCGTTCACGTGGATGCTGCCTGAGGTGGGATAAATCAGACCGGCCATCATCTTGAGCAATGTTGATTTCCCACTGCCGTTAGGCCCTAGTAAGCCAACAATCGTGCCTTTCTTGATCTGAAGATCGATGCCGCGTATCGCTTGCTTTAATAAATACTTCTTTTGAATAGCTTTGAGCTCGATCATGTACGGATTGTCTTCGTTAGACACGGTCTATCCCTCCTTACTTTCTCTATGTAATGTATCGCGAAGCCGTTGCGCCATTTCGTCCGGCTCAATGCCCAATCCGCGCATTTCTTCGATAAATTGTTGGACCGCAGCCTGCGCCATTTCAGAGCGAATCAATAGAAGCATCGCCGGATCGTTCTTGATAAAAGTACCCTGACCTCGTAACGTCTCCGTCAAACCCACCCGCTCCATCTCTTGGTATGCACGCATTACCGTATTCGGATTCACTTGTGAAATTTGTGCCCGCTCCTTGTGGGACGGGATTTTATCACCTGGCGAGAGCTCGCCTCTGGCCAGAGCCTTCTTAACCTCATCCACCATCTGCAAATAAATCGGTTTCGGGCTATTAAAATTAAGTTGCACGGTCCTACCCTCCTCTTCACCGCAAACCAGTGCACTATTGAACTAGTGCACTGTAAGCATATTTATATTTGTGGGGATTGTCAATGACTATTTATTGGACATGGCAAAAAGGAGAGCGCGCACGAGAGATGAGATGCTCTTCTCTGGAGGAAAGGGAACAGGACCATAACGCCATCATGGCAAAAAGGGAAGCAGGGGCTTTTACACTAAACGAGAATTGGAGTTTAACTCGATAATATCGACTATCTCGAGTGAATCGAGGCCTGTAGCACAGAATTAGTCGATAAAATCGACTATCTCGAGAGATTCGAGGCCTCTAGCACAGACTCACCTTCAAGAAGCATCATAACGATACGCTTCTCACGGTGACAAATACAGGGGAAGGCATTCCTGCCGAGCACTTGGAGCGGATCTTCGACCGCTTCTACCGCGCGGATCCGTCTCGTTCACGCAAGCATGGCGCTTATGGGTTGGGATTAGCGATAGCGAAGTCAATCGTTGAGCAGCATAAGGGGAAAATAACTGCGAAAAGCGTGCAGCATGAGACGACGTCGTTTTATGTGCAGCTACCATAACGAGTTGAAAAAAAAGCTTGCCTTCTGGACATAGCAGAGGCAAGCTTTTACTTTTTGACCCACAGCGTATTTATATAGGCGGTCTTAAAGCCTACCTTCTCCATATTTGCATGACTTATTGAGCCAAATTCGACATCTGTGAAGAGAGTTTTCATGCCGAATTTCATGGCATCGGCGAGTCTCCGATTCAGAAGCGCTGTTTGACAGCCTCTGCCTCGGAACGCTGGGAAGGTATAATCATTCGCGATGTATCCCGCTTCCCCACTCCGAAAAAGTGAACCCATCGCCGCAGGCTCCTCCTCAATGGTGAGCATGTAATTGATGAAGTTAGGACTGTAGAAGTACGGCTTCGCTCGTGCGATCATCTCCTTATTGATTTCCATATTCCCATGCGACATCTGGATCCACTGAATAAATTGCTCGGCATTTGCCTCGGTTACCCGCTCAATGAGATACGAGTTCGTGCTGTCCACTTGCGCGTCTGCTGGATGTGCCACCATAAAAACCAGCTGTTCCACGGGGAACAATCCTTTCCCGATTAACGCGCTGGTCACCTCTTCCGTCATATGGTTAGGCGTGATATCAAATGAGGGGGCAGCAAACTCGTAATTGCTGAACAATGTATCGAGATTCTGCAAGTCCTCTGGGCCGAAGCCTTTAATCCGGTTATAGTACGCGGAGGGCTGACCTGTTGTATCCCTAAGCAACGTGCAGTTGCCCACTTGTTTGACTTCGAGATTTCTTGCCACAGCGGTCAGGGACCTGCTCGCATTCAATTGCGTGAGCTCGGTTTCAATCTTTTCAACTTGTTCCATGTAATCGAAAGGTTTTATTCTAGGCATGGTTGAATTCTCCTATTGTTGTTTTTCCACATCTCGGGAGCTAACATTAAACACAATAACAGCCAATTTCAGGCTGCATGGGGGTCTTATTATAATGAGCCATTCTGCGCAAGATTCATCCGTACCACCTACGGCTTCAATTGCACCATGGCTTTCCGTTAACAACGTCTCCGCAGCTGCCGATTTCTACAAATCTGCCTTTGGCGCGAGCGAGCTCTACCGTCTTGAAGAGGATAACGGACAGATCGCGATTATCAACCTAGCCATCCAAGGAGCAGATTTCTGGCTGCAAGATGATCCAGACTTCAACTCCGAATATGTAAAGCAAGGTTCATTTCGAATGATTGTGACCGTCGACAATCCGGATGCCCTATTCGAGCAGGCGCTCTCCGCAGGAGCAACTGAGATCACACCGATGAATGAAGGCCATGGCTGGCGCATTGGTCGTGTTGCAGATCCTTTTGGCTTCCATTGGGAAATTGGTGTACGGGTTGGATAGCCCCTCGTTAATTACCGAAGAGAACATGGCGTCCATCCAAGAAATGTCCGCTAGCATGACGACACAGGACAGCCGAATTAGCGACATCCTGGAAAGCTTCCTGCAGCTGGACAAGTTGACTTCCGATCTTAATCGGATGACGAAGGGTTAATCTTTGGCCTGTCTACCCGGCCATGAACAGCTAGTAAAAAGTCCACGCCTCTAAAGATGAGGCGTGGACTTACTTTTACTTAGGGATATGCTCATGCGTGATCGAACATTTATTCTGTATAAATTGGATCTGGTTTTCAAGCCTATTGCGCTGCTCTTCTGGGCCTTGGAATTGTTCAAGTTCCTGTATTAAATTGTGCAAATCGTCTCCGGCATTCGCGCAATCATAATTACTTTCTACATTTTCGAGCATATTCCAGCCTCCTCATGTATCCATCCTTGTTATTTTCCACCCTTATTACTGCTCTGGTCCTGTGTTCGCGTGGTTGTATTTTTTCTGGATTGCCCTTGTTGTTTGTGACCTGACATGTTGTTCACACTCCTTGAAATGTAGGTTTTAGATAGTGCGAGTTTATTATAAGCAGTTGGCCGAATTTGATACGATGAAAAATAAATCCCCTACATATACAACACATACGCGGTAATCAGCTCAAAGCAAATAACCGTCGAAATGATCGCCGGTTGATATGCTTGTTAATAAATGTTGAACTGCACTTTTAGAAGCTTGCGTTAGGATCATGACACCATCTATACTAATTTTCTTATCCAAATGCGTACAAAAACAGGCAAAGAAAAGACCACCCCGTAGAGGATGGTCTCCCTTGTTTCACTAACGAGCCCTTGATTAGTGCGTTTGTCCCTGATCGCTCAAATCCTCTGTCGAGGATACCTCGCAAGCCTGATTAGCTGCCGCCTCGAACTCTGCTTCATTACTCGAACCCAGCTTGTCGCCATACTGGTCAAGCCTGCCTGGCTTCCCTGCTGGGCCGTCATTATCTGGCTTATTGTTTCTTCCGCTCACATGATCACCTCTTAGCGTTAATGAATGTTGCCATACGCGTTGCCTTGGCATACGCATTAGTGTATCTCAATTGGCACCAAACCATGCTGGTACCCAAGAAACACCAACACAATCATCCCCATCTTCTCCCTCTGAAGGACGTTTAACCTACTATTCCTTCATGCAGCATCTGAATGTTATCCCCTTCTTTAACATCAAAGTTAAAAGGCACCCGCGGAGCGGATGCCTTCTTCATGTTTCTCAGTTTGCGATTTGTCGCCACTCAGGATATTCATCCAGATAGCCGTACTGGCTTAACTCTTTGAGCGAATTTCGAATACTATGTTCGTCCTCGTAGGATTGGCTCGTTAATTCCAGCAAGTCATGTAAATGAATATGCGGGTTCTCTTTGCAAAAAATAAGTAAACCCTTGGCCGCCCATGAGAGGCGGTCATCTTGGAAATCACCAACCATCCGGCGAAACAATTTATGCGGAAGAACTTTCAGTTCCACCAGGTCTTGCAACGCCTTCATCGTCTGCTTGTCCGTCATTCGGCCGAGTATGGAAATCTCAGATAGCTCAGGGAAGTTTGACTCGGAGCCAAAGCTTTTCAAAATAATATAGACCATTTGAGAACATAAATCTAAGCCTGGTTGACGAAAAATATCAACCGAAAGTGTAAAATTACGTGTTCCCTCGTTTACCTGCCCGTTAGACATTTCGATGTCCCCCTTTTCATTATGATCGGAGTTCACCCCACTCAGTTATATCCTACATGAGAAAACCTCTATCGACGCTATTCAAGGATGAGCGACCGCGTTTAGAAGTAGGTTTTATCGCCAATAAGCAAGCAGTTTTCGGAAACCGAAAACTTATACTTTCTTATGTGGTAAGCTTACCGGCATTACGGCTGGCTTGCCGAAATATGTCTTCCAAACTGAAGTTCTTCTGGCTGTTAGAAACTGGGGTATCCATAGATTCCTGGTCTTCCATAGGTGCTGCGAAGAAAATAGCCTCATCGACGAATGATCCGATGACATGATGTGAAGTGTCTTCATGATCCAGCTTCACAAGCGATTGCTCTCGAAGGATATGTCTTGTCAAAATGTCCATAATACCATGACTAAACATCCCTTCTGCTTTCAAACGATTCATATACGCAATGACCTCTGGCGGTGTTTCAGTCGGGATATATAGCGTCACATCCTTACCTGGAGAAACCAAAACAGTCGATCTCCGTTTCTTCAAGCCGATCCGCTCCCACCCTCAGATCCTCTCTCGGATTCCATGGTTGCCGCTGCTTCATTATCCGTTTGTTTCAGGGCATGCTCCAGCAGAAAGAAGGTACCGCGAGCATTGCGGAATTGGCTGAACTCGGAATGATCGAAACGGAGCGGCAAGCCTAATTCGGCATTTAATTTCTCAATCCACGGTTGAAGTACGATCGCACCGCCTCCGATAAACCAAAACTCATTGGCATAACGAACATGCTTCCATGAGTTACGCGCGTATTTTAACACCTTCTCGGCTAAGATCCGCATGTGTCGGTTGACAAGGCTTGTCATGTCAAAAGCAACTTTACCTTCGGCGTATATTTCATACTCCTTGTTAACGAGCATAAGTGTCAGTTCCGCCGTGCTGGAGATTAACTCCTCGCCTTGGGCATTGATCTCATTACGTATGCTTTCCAAGGCATCGTTCAAGTAAATTTTAGCCCCTGTTGAATGCCGTTGATCCAGATCAAGCCCCGGTCTGAAAAACGCGATATCCATATCGACACCGCCTACATCGGCTATCCCAAAACCTTTATGTGACAACTGTGACTTGGAAGTGGCCTCCATATCATAAACCCCTGACACATCATCAATGCTAATATCCGATGGCAGCGTAAACTCCATCTCTACCGTTACTCCTTTAAATACGGGGGTCGTAACAAACGTGATGGAATGGACGCCTCCTGTTATTTTATTTGCAAATTCTTCGCTAAATTTCGTGATCTCTCTAATAGGAAGTCCCGTTCCTAAGTGAACCGCAGCCTTTATGCGCTTCTTTCCGCGTTTAATGGCGTCCCCATTCTTCATAGCAATGGCATATGCCGCAGCCGTTAAGAGGGTAACCATTGTTTCAGGCCGCTGCGCCTTCTTTTGTACAGCTTTATCTCCTACAATCTCATGAACGATACCTTCGTCGCCTATTGCCAAATTTCCAACGTAGACATGTCTGTATTGCTCCGTATCAATCGCTGGTGATGTGATCATCACATCTAAGAAGTCCAAGGGATCTCCTTGTTCCATCAATAAGAAGCGCTCCCCAAACGGTTGTGCGACCACATTAGGGAAAATAAAGCTGTTGTTCAAATCATCATATATGCCTTTAATATGACTGCTGCCGTTATCGATGGACAAGTGAATGGTTGTAGTCAAAATATCCTGTTTAGCCATGTCTACTTCCTCTCCCAACCTATTGAGATACTATACTAGATTCGGATTGTAGCGGAGATTTAAGAGGGTTATTAGGAATTTTTAACAAATTTGATTTGGGAGAGGGAATCAAGTTTAAGGTTTAAAGTTTAAACTTTAGCGTTTAAATTCTAGGGTTTAAAGTTTAAAGTTTGAAGTTTAAGATTGATTAAAGGTTCCAGGCTATTATCCGTCATTGGGTCACGACTTTGCAGTTCCATTTTCAATTACACGATGAATCGAAAATTTGTTTTTGCCAAAATAAATGGAGCAGCGATCGTAAATCGCTGCTCCGCGGTACTTCTCACTCGCAAATTTGCATATTGAATAATCGAATAGGCCCGCCTTAAGCAGCACTCATCTCTCAAATCGGAACCAACCGAAATCAAAGTGACTTCCTGGCAGGAATATAAAAGTAACCTTTTGTATTCCTGTTATTTTCTCCAAAGCAAATACTTGCTCTGCATAGCCATCCGACTGTGTAAAATCAACGAGTTGAACACTTTCACCTTCATCCGTAGCGAATCGGATATGAATCGTATTCTTATCAATTGGTGACCTGCCATAAACGACAAGCTTCGCAGCACCTTCACTTGTAAAATCCATTTCTTCAAACGCTAGGGACACATTATTTCCGATACCTTCAACGCTATTCGGAGTTATGGTGAACGTATCCCCATAGATGCGGTCGCACTCTGTAGCGAGATTTCGCTCAAAGGCTCTACTCTTATGGTCAAAGGAGAATCCCTTGATATGCACCTTCTGATGTAGGACGAAGCAAATCGAAGTAATACCGCGAAGCCTTTTGGATAATCGATACGTTTCCTCTTGATACACGTTCCATTTGGATTCCTTTTGATAAGTAACATCTGCTAGCAACGCACTGCCTTCTTCATCCGGCATTCCTTCCCAAATCTGCATCGCGTACTTCTCACTAGTTAAAGCAAAAATGGACGTCGTGATCGTATCCGAGCCATACGCACCGAAGTCGATTTCACGAAAGCCGACTTGCGTTTCACCATCACGGCTAGTAGCAACGCCTCTCTCGTTTCCGTTACTCACTTCACCTTTACTATAATCAAAGAGACCTGCAGATATAAATGCATAGGGATCCTTATAGGCTGTGCCGAGACCAACAGCTTTAAATTCTAGCTGCGATATGAGCTTCGTCTTGTCCGTACCGTTCTTGCTCATGCAACGAATTCGGAACTCCCCATCTCCTAAAGCGGTGATTTTCGCTTCATGACCAAATGCTTCTACTCTAGCAATGTTGGAGGCTATTCCGGCATCATTGACGACACGCCATTCTACGTCTTGATACGACGTATTCTCGGGATATAAGTTGGCCCGGACGACCATCACTTGTCTGGAGGGGTCGAACATTTGCCCCGAGTCGCTTAGGATCTCTATCTTGCGAAGTGGTATTTCCTCCTTATTTCCCATGACACATGGCAGATCTAGATTGCTCGTATGAGCGGAAGTCCCCGCTACGGTCCCATCCATTACTGGTAGAGACTCAAATTCAGCGATCTGGCTTTCAAATCCTTTGGAAGACACCTCGATCCGAATTTTTCCGGGTTCTAGTGTTGCCCCTATAACGGCCATGAGCTTGCCGCTGAACAATCTTCTGCTTATCCCTTTATACGGATCATAGTCGGTACTATCGCCATTATCTAAGCCTATTAAACGACCTGCTCCCGTAACATCAACACGCACGCGATTATTCGCATTCGCTACAGGATTGCCCGCTTCATCTTCCATCGTGATTTCTACAAAAATTAAATCAACACCGTTCGGATTCAGCGTATCTTTATCCGTATGCATACGAATCTTCTTCGCATCCCCAAAGGATTTGATTACATCCGTCGCAATAACTTGACCAGTTTCATCGTAGGCGATCGCGGTTAATTCTCCTTTGACATAAGGAATCTTCCACCAGCCCACAAGTTGAGTCCCATTCACATGGTCAATTACATGCGTACCAACGGTATTACCATAGCATAGCAGCTCAATTCTCGGTGCATTCGAGCATACGCGGACATCAATCAGCTGACCCTCATTGAAATCCCAGTAGGGGAAAATATGAACCATCGGTTTCTTCTTATAATCGGTCCATGCCGCTTGATAGATGTAATAGGGGTCCTTTTTAAAAGTAGCTGTATCAATCTGCCMAAAATAAGAATTCTTCGTATGATAAGGTGTTGGTTCACCAATATAATCAAAGCCTGTCCATATAAATTGCCCAAGAGAGAAGGGTGTACGCCTTTCGGCTAGAATACAAGCTTCCGCTGATTTGGCCCCCCAACTCGTTGAGCTGTTTCCTAGCGCCGAACATTGCTCGTCATCATCGGCTAGAATGGATCTTTCAAAAGGGAAATGATAGATACCTCTACTTTGTACAACAGAGGCTGTCTCGCTGCCATAGATGATCCAATCCGGGTGCTCCTCATGGTGCTTCTGATAGTATTTCTCTGCATAATTGTAGCCTGCAACCTTTACGATCTCCGCGCATTTCTGAGCGTTCTCCCACGGCATATAGTTCGAGCCAATGGTCACTCTAGCGTTTTGCTTCGGATCATACTTAAGCACTTCATCCAGCAGCATTTGCGTTACTTCTTGCCCTCTCACATCCGCATGGGTATCATAAATCTCGTTGCCAATGCTCCACATCAGCAAACTCGGACGATTGCGATCCCGCATGACCCAGCTTTTCACATCGATAGTTGCCCATTCCTTAAAAAATCGTGCGTAATCATACGGTGTTTTGGACCTTTCCCACATATCAAAAGCTTCCGATACCACTAGTAGCCCCATCTCGTCTGCTAAATCCATCAATTCTACCGCAGGCATATTGTGAGCTGTTCGAATGGCGTTAACGCCCATTTCTTTTAAAATCACAAACCTTCTTCTTAGGGCTTCCTTATTGAACGCGGCTCCTAAAGCTCCTAAATCATGATGCTCGCAGACGCCATTTAGCTTCATGGGTGTGCCATTTAACTGCAGACCCTGCTGGGGGTCAAGTGTGATTTCTCGAAACCCGATATGTTGCGTTATCGTTTCAAGGATGTTCGAATCTGCCTCAACTGACTTTAATTGGGTCGTCATTTGATACAACTGAGGTTCATCCGTGCTCCATACTAGCGGCTCTTTCACAACTAACCTCTGACGATGACAGGAGCTGGGTGTGTCCCCCGCAATAACTTTTTCAGAAGCCGACACGATGATTTGATCCTTATATAAAAGAGTATGTGAAATTTGTACATCGTCATCGATGTTCATCTCTGTCTCGATATCTACCTGCCAACCCTCTTCATCCCGTTGCGTTGTTATATAAATGCCATCCGTTACAATATGGTTGCGATCCCTTGTCTTAAGCCAAACATTCCGATAGATACCCGCTCCCGAGTACCATCTGCTATTGGGGCTTTGGTGCACCACTTTTACCAGAATCTCATTCTCCCCGTCAACAATCGCCTCTGTAATCTCATGCTCAAAAGAGGAATACCCATTCTTCCATTCGCCAATAAACTGGCCATTCACATACAGGGAAGAGTCCATATACACACCGTCAAAACATAGGAGGATCTGCTTGGCTCCTTTCGTGCTGATGAATCGCCTGCGATACCAACCAATGCTATTTTCATAAAGATCTAATGTTTGATAAATAAGCCAATCATGAGGTAGATCAACGGGTTCAAATGTCAGGGCAGCGCTTTCAGTAACGACTAGGCTGCTCTTGGCGAATTCCCACCCGTCATTAAACAGTGTTTTCTTATTCATTGTTGGTGTGCTCGCTTTCTTGCGTTTTTGATACTAATTATATCAATGGCATACTCGATTATAACTGCAGAAACTATAGATAAACCCAGTTGAATTAAACAAAAAAGACCCCAATGCGGGGTCTTTTTGTGGTACCTTTTATTTGCATTCAACCTATATGTCACTTCAAACAATGATAAACCGCCATCATATCTCTTTTATTCAACTCACGAATACGATTGTAAATAGGAATCTCTGCAACTTCTTCCGTTCGTGAGCTTTCAACAACTACATCACTAACTTTACCAGTTAGCCATGTTTGTACATCTACGCCATCGACGATTTCCTTGCGTCCTTCTTCATTGACCCCACTTACATAACAGCTCACACAGGGCACCGATAATTTTTGTACGCCATCATGGAGTCCATCCTCTGAAATGACTCTCTTGCCAAGACAGAATGGACATGGATGACTTGCTTTAATCTTATTAATTTGCGTAACAACTTTACTATAACCAAACGCTTCATAGACATAAGTGAGCTTTTTATATTTCCCATTGGTGAAATACTTATCAATAATGGTCTCTCTTGTTTCTGTAATATGGTCAAAATCACAGATGGTAATCAAGTTTTTACTGCTTATCGCCTCAAGGTTACTTGTAATCTGGTCCATAAAGGGTACGGCATTTTGAAGAACGACTTCATAGCCTACAAAGCTTGCCAGTTCTAGTTCAAGCATTTTCAAAGCAACTTTTGTTTCCCTTGGAAGCAAAGAGACATCTTCCGAAAGTGCAAGATCGCCGCCAACAATGGCTTTTAGTTTTTCTAGTTCGGGTAGCTTGCCTACAATTTTCATGACCTGATCGATCGGTTGCTGAATAATCTCGCGAATATCCGTGCCGCCAAATTTGAGCTTTTTATGGTGCTTTAATACCGTTCCATGGCAAACTGGGCAGCTAATCATCTCTCTGGAGGCCTTCATAGCCTCTTTAATATCCAGATTCTTCGAAATAACCATATAACGCCCAAGGATGAGGTTAAAGCCTTCCCATGTTCTCGACGCCTTCCCTGCTTTATCATAAAACGACTTTTCCCAATACCCATATAAGAACGTATTCTTCTCTGCTTCTGACATCTCATTATAGCTTTTACTCATATCATGACCAAGCTCGTTCTTGATCTCTTCAAATATGAATTTCAGCTTGGCATGCTGATAATATTTCAAAACATCCATCACTTCTTGAAGTAACATGCCATCCCAGAAGGGCACTGTTTTATCTTGAATGAGAACACCCATATCAAATCGTTCTATAACTCGGCGACCCGAACAGCTTGGACAATGATTGTCTTGATAATAGAAATCGAAGCTGCTTGTATCTTTATTGGTCGGATGCGCGGCCACAATATGGTTGATCAGTCCACCTATTTCATAGAGAAAACTATATTGACTATATAGATGTCGTTCAAGGTCAATAGCGATGACAGGTGCAATCGTATCCGATTCATATTCCCCATAAATCACGCGGGCGATTGGCGATAAGCTTTTTAAGATACCACCTTTATAGACGTTTTCTGCGTTTTTAAAATAGTCCAATTGGTTCTCATGTAAGTAATGAATCCCTTTTTGCGGCTGGAGTCTTGAGGAAATAGGCAAAGGGGTATGGCTGTCTTCACCGTTTTTCTGACGATAAAAATCATCATGACCTACAACATCAAGATGCCTAACAGGTTCAGGCTGCCTTTTACCAAAATCAACGATATAATCAGAGCTTTCCATCATATAGGCATTATGTTCAATCATCAGCATGGAGACAGATTCATCTTGCAGAATGTCCCTAACACTATCGATGAATTGGTTCAAAATATTCTGTGATAAACCTTTTGARGGTTCGTCAAATATAAAAAGCATATGCGGGTTTTTGGAGTTGGCAAACAGCTCAGAAACTAAATGGACACATTGAAATTCACCCGTCGATAAGGACTGTGTTTTTCTTTCCAATGTCAAATAACCAAGTCCAAGCTTGATCAATAAGCTCAAGCGTTTATGAGCGATGTCTTCACCTGGCAGTTCATCAATAATATCTTCAATCGAGCGCTGAAAAATATCATCAATTTCCTCACTATATTTGGTGAGTTTCTTTTTAATATCAAGAAATGTCGCAATGGTTGACCGACTGGAAATCGATTGATTGCGATCTTGCCCAACCACGACCAGTTTATCTTTGGGATAACGCTTCTGAAAATCTTTAACGATACACTCATTAACAAGGGTAGATTTACCGCATCCCGACTCACCCGTGAAGGTTACAAGTCTATTTTTGGGGATCTGAATCTCAGCCATTTGAATATTACGACAGTACAGATCTTGAAATTGGTAGTATTGTGTCGGCACTGCCTCGTTTCGTTCCCGAATAATCGGTTTAGGACGCGGTGATTCCTCAACAATTTTCCCACCATATTTCCCACTGCCAGGTCCAAAGAACAATTGCTCATCTGTCGTATCCAATACCGCGTCCGAATGATCTATGAGCCAAATTTGATTCTTATACCCTAACTGTTTAATCTGTTCTAAAATTTTCAATAGGGTTTCGTGATCGAGTCCCACGGAGATTTCATCAATGATAATCACTGTATTTTCACTTGTTGCCATGAATTCGGCCAAGTACATACGTGTTATTTCTCCACCTGATAAGGTACCCATAATCCGATTTAAGGTTAAATAGCCAATATTCATATTGATGATATTTTGGAGAATATGCTGCTTCGCTTCACTAATTTGTAATTCCTCTGAAAGAGAGAGAATCGTTTCCATGCTTAAGTTATTGATATCGGAAATGCTATGTGGTTGATTGAATAAGTCCATCTTATATTGCTCGACTTCTGGATTGTAGCGCTTACCCTCACATTTTGAACATTCCACATTTGAGGTCGTGCTGCGCCCTTTACAATCGGGACACCAGCCTAAGGCATTATTAAAAGAAAACACTTCCGGAGATAGATTAAATTTCTCAGCCATGCACACGCGAATCTCTTTAAACACGCCCGTATGTGTGCCGATGGTAGAACGCGGATTAGATGAAATCGATGATTTTCCGAGAAAAAGAACTAAAGGCATTTCTGCCATCTTGATGGCACTGAAATTCGTTTCCATAATATCGGGAAATAAATACTGATACTCGGCCTTTGGCAATAAAGAAACGAGACGTTTCTTGGATTCTTCACCAATGGTTTGGCAGAAAGTTGTTTTACCAGACCCTGATAACCCAGCAATTCCTAACGATTTATCCACGGGCAGAGCTGCATCCAATCGATTAATATTGTTCGAAATTAATTGATTTATTTTCATATGTACATCCTTCCTATATTTATAAATCTATTATTTCCATGTTAGCACAATGTTAAATGGTTAAACAAAATCAATTGTTAATATATTATGGTTCTCAATAGCCATTCCGGCGGTTATTGAAAAGGGCCATCCTTCGGCGGATGGCCCTTCCTTATTGCGCCACAATGGCTTGATTCCTCCATTTGCGCTTCTACTTACTTTAATATTGTCCTTTAATTACAAAGTACGAGCCCCGAATTGTTCCGGCTAGCTTAGACTTCTGTCTAGCAAACTTAAACTTCTCTGCTAACTCCTTTGGGATCTCCATCCCCTCGGAAAGCTTAAAACCAACGGCCCGCTTCTTAGGGTCATCAACCGTATACATGACATTGATGCTAAGACCATCCTCATAAAAAACGTAGGCAAATTGGATGTTTTCCACTTGAAAACGCGACGTTTCTAAAGGCTTGGCCGCAAACTCAATATTACGTTCCTGCAAAACGCGGTTCACATACTCAAGGGTCTCTTGACTTTCGCTAGCTGGTACAACCGTAAATTCATGCTCGTATTTGTTCATAAAGTAACGGGCCTCATTGGCACGTAAACCAGCAAGCGCTTCGACTACAGGTGAAGATTCTAAACCAACCGTAGATACATTCTTGAAATCAACGATATACGACATTTTCATCCCTCGTTTTCTCTCTTTATTTACATCCTATTATCAAAATATTATACCAAAAATAATTCAAATAGAGAATTTTGACACCATCCATTACGGGTGGCCCTTCTGAGAGTCAAGAATAAACATAGATGCATCTTGTCCCATGAAAATTTTACTTCCATGATAAAAAGTTTTGGACTGAATATTCCTGTACCCTATTTTGGTCATAATGTCAGTTAGCTCACCTTGATTAAATCCGTTATGAACAATATCCGAGACTATTTTTTCATTTTTATCAAAATCTACGATGAGTAAATGTCCTCCTTCATTTAAAACATCAAATAATCTTGTTAAAACGAATTCAACATCAGGAATATGGAGGAGAACCTGAGCCATAAAAATATAGTCAGCATGTAAATCCAATAGACCGCCCTTTTCAAAATCAAAGCATAATGTATCTACATTCTGAATATTAAAATCAGTAATTTTTTGCTTAATTTGATTAATCATGTTGGGTGACGTATCCAGAAAAAGCATAGAATTAAACTCGTTTAACAAGCTCATTCCGACAAGGCCCGTTCCACACCCAAAATCAATAGCATACTTACTATTCGCATCAACTACATATTCACGAATAGCATCAGACGATACCTTTGCAATTTGGATTCTTTCTGACGTGTCATAACTATTAGCTATCATTTCAAACTTATCTGTATTTCCCATTATTATCTCTCCAATCTGCTTAATAATAAAGCCTGGACACTAACGACCAATCAGCCCGTACAACATAAGCTTGTACAACTCACCGACCTTCGAATTGTAGTTATTCTGAAAAACAGAAAAACCGTTTCTCAGCAAATAGAATCATCTATTTACGAAAGAATCGGTTTTTCATTAATTATAGCCTACTTAATAACGACGTATTCCAAGTTAACCAGCTTGGCGTAGGTCACGATTTGGTCTGTCGTCAAGTTCAATGAAACAACGGTATGGTGGCCGCCACCATTCTCTATCCAAGCTCTCACCCCATCCTGAAAATTCGGCTTCACGCTCCAGAGTACACGAGCTACGGGGAGCTTAGGAGCCGGAACCGTCGGCTCGAAAGCGGTAACTTCATTAATCAGCAATTTATAATGAGTGCCGAAGTCCGCCATGGATACGACGACGCCTTCTCCGGCTTTACCGTCGAATACCAGACGCGCCGGATCTTCTTTACCGCCGATTCCAAGTGGGGAAACGATGATTTTGGGCTTGTTGCTTGCAAAGGTCGGATCTACCTCGAGCATATGGGATTGCAGAATCGCTTCCTGACCAGCCGCCATCTCGTAAGTGTAATCCTCCATAAAGCCTGTATTTTGATTGTGGCTCATCACTTTCAGCAAGCGAGCGAGCGCGGCCGTCTTCCAGTCGCCCTCGCCAGCAAAGCCGTAGCCCTGCGCCATCAGACGTTGAACAGCAAGACCAGGAAGCTGTTTCATGCCATGCAAATCTTCGAAGTTTGTCGTGAAGGCATTATAACCTTTCTCATCCAAGAACCGTTTGATAGCAATTTCATAGCCCGCTTGGATTCTGACGCTCGCTTCCCAAGCTTCTTTACTGTTCGTGCCGTAATCGAACGCGTAGAGCTCCGCATACTGGCCCATCAGATCATCAATTTCTTGCTCTGTAACGGCACTCACGTATTGCACGAGGTCGCCGATGCCGTAATAGTCCACGGTCCATCCGAATTGAATTTGAGCCTCGACCTTGTCCCCTTCCGTTACGCCAACATTGCGCATGTTGTCGCCGAAACGGGCTACTTTGATGTTGAAGCTTTCGTTATAGGCAACCGCTACGTCCATCCAATCCGCAATCTGCTGCTGCACGCCTGGACGTCCCCAGTAGCCTACGACGATTTTATTTTGTTTCTTCAGACGGGCATTAATGAAGCCGTATTCGCGATCACCGTGAGCGGCTTGGTTCAAGTTCATGAAGTCCATGTCAATCGTTGCCCAAGGAATGCTTTCATTGAATTGTGTTGCTAAGTGAAGTAGAGGCTTCTGCAGCATTTTAGTACCGCGAATCCACATTTTTGCAGGTGAGAACGTATGCATCCATGTGATGACACCCGCTACTTCATCGCGATAGTTGACCTCTTTCATGAGGTTTGTAATTTTATCCGCGGTTACCGCCAGGTCCTGCAAAACAAGCGGATACGGGAGCACACCGCTATTATTCAAGGCATCGGTCATAGTCTGCGCGTGAGCTTTTACTTCTGCGAGCGCTTCTTCTCCGTATAGATGCTGCGAACCTACGACGAACCAAAACTGTTTAGCTGCTGTTGTTGACATTTTAATCATCCTCTTTTCTTAATTTATGAATGAGTACAGCTATTACTTCTGCCCGTAGTAAGCATCTTTCCCGTGCTTCCGAAGATAGTGCTTATCCAGAATGCCTTGGGGCAGTTCTTTTGCAAAATGATTCAACTGCCGCGCGTACAAATTCATTTTACAAACTTCCTCCAGCACGACGCTGTTCACGACTGCCGATTTCGCATCTTTCCCCCAAGTAAATGGCGCATGTCCCTGAAGAAGGATGGCCGGAATTGCCATGACATCCAGTCCGCGCTCCTCAAATGTTTCGATGATGACACGGCCCGTCTCCGCTTCGTACCCCCGGTCTATCTCCGCTTGATTCAAGAAACGGGCGCAGGGCACGGCACCATAGAATGTGTCCGCATGCGTAGTTCCCATAACGGGTACATCCAGTCCCGCTTGCGCCCAAATGGTTGCCCAGGTCGAGTGGGTATGCACGATACCGCCGATTTGCGGATAGTGTTTGTACAACACGGCGTGAGTCGCGGTATCGGAGGAAGGTCTCATCTCTCCTTCAACCACATTACCGTCAAGATCCACAACGACCATGTCGCTTGGTTTCATCTTTTCATAGCTGACTCCGCTCGGTTTGATCACGAACAGGCCGCTTTCCCGATCGATGGCGCTCGCATTGCCCCAAGTAAATTTTACGAGTCCGTGCTTCGGCAAATCCAGATTCGCTTGATATACCTCTTCTTTCAGTTGTTCTAACAAAGGTTAGTCCCTCCCGTTCTCTAGCAGATGGTCTACTGCGGCCTGTTCGATGGCCAACCCTGCTTGGTATCGTTGGATGAATGCTTGGAACCCTTGTACATCCGCCCAATCCGGAGTAATCTCCTGTCCTTCAACATTTTTAAAGACCTTCTGCTCGAGGAAGTTATCCAGACTCTCATCTTGATCCTTGTTAATCATATAGGAAGCCAGAAGCGCCATGCCCCATGCCCCGCCTTCGCCAGCCGTGGACATGACCGAGATCGGTACGTTCAGCGCCCCCGCTAAGATTTTTTGTCCGACGACAGGAGTTTTGAATAGACCTCCATGAGCCAAAATGCTGTCAATCGCGACTTGTTCGTTTTCGGTCAAAATATCCATTCCGAGCTTCAATGCTCCGAAAGCAGTGAATAAGTGCGTTCGCATGAAATTAGCCAGATTAAAGTTGCTCTCTGGCGAGCGAACGAACAACGGCCGTCCTTTGTCGATTCCCGTAATATGCTCACCCGAGAGATAACCGTAGCTAAGCAAACCTCCGCCATCCGGGTCAGCTTCCAATGCCTTGTTTAACAGCACGCTGAACAATTTGCCTGAATCTACGCCATATCCCATAGCTTCGGAGAATTCACGGAACAATCCCATCCAGGCGTTGAGATCGCTGGAGCAATTGTTGGCATGCACCATGCCGACCGGACTACCGTTTGGCGTCGTGACTATATCAATCTCCGGATAAACTTTGGATAATTCCTTCTCCAATACAATCATCGCAAAAACGGAAGTGCCCACGGAAATGTTACCCGTACGCTTCTTGACGCTATTCGTCGCAACCATGCCTGTGCCGGCATCGCCCTCTGGAGGACATAGCAGAATACCAGGCTGCAAATCCCCGTCCAGGTCTAAAATGCCAGCTCCCGTCTTCGTTAGTTCACCAGCTTGCTCGCCGGAGAGATATACATTAGGAAGAAGGTCCTTAAGCTTCCACGGATAGCCTTTGGCTGCGATAAGTTCATCGAATTGCTTAACCATCGATGGATGGTAATTACGGCTTGCTTCATCAATTGGGAAGATCCCGGAAGCATCTCCGATGCCAATCACTTTATTGCCGGTCAGCAGCCAGTGAATATATCCAGCCAGTGTCGTTACGTAATCAATGCTAGGCACATGTTCCTCTTTATTTAATATCGCTTGGTACAAATGAGCGATACTCCAGCGCTCGGGGATATTAAATTGGAACAAGTCCGTCAATTCCCTAGCTGCCGCGCCGGTTGTTGCGTTGCGCCAAGTCCGAAACGGCACCAGCAGTTCACCCGTGCTGTCGAATGCCATATAACCGTGCATCATACCGGAAAACCCGATTGAACCCACGGTCCGGAGGGTGACCCCGTAATTCCGTTCCACTTCCTGCTTCATTTCACGATACGCGGTTTGGAGGCCTTTAATAATATCCTTCTGGTTGTACGTCCAAAATCCGTCTTTCAACAGATTTTCCCACTCATAGCTTCCTGATGCGATGGTCTCGAAACGACGATCGATCAATATTGCTTTGATCCGGGTAGATCCGAATTCAATCCCTAGCGAGGTTTCGCCCTTGGTTATCGCTTCTTTCAAGTCCACATGATTCATAATCACATATGTCCCCTCTCTGTTTAACCTAAACAATTTTGATTCGTATAATAGCTATTTCCCGATCGAACCAGTCACTCGATGAAACAAATGGAAGATTTCGACCGCAAGAAGGCGCTTTCTCTAATTGATAAATTTAGTATATTTTCTGTACGTACACTTGTCAATATAGTCAAATAGTTATACTTACACAAGCTGCAATACCACCCCTATTTGTCTCGGAATAGTGTCTTAATATGATAGGTATAGAACTTGTACCATTGAAATCATAAACAAATAGGACTGCATTTGCATTCCATGCAATTTATGTTAAAATGTGTACGTACAACTTATTGAACAACGATGAAAGAAGTGGATTTCATGAAGCCAAAGTACCAGGTCATCATAGATGATCTAAAAAGTTATATCCTTTCGGGAACGTACAAAGCAGGCGAGAAAATCCCTTCGGAATTCGCTTTGCAGGAGGAATACAATGTTAGCCGGCAGACGATAAGAAAGGCTATTCTGGATTTATCGAACGAGGGGTTCCTACGAAGCGAGAAAGGATCCGGCACGTACGTTAGCACCCTATACCGGTCCAGAGCGAGTGGGAAAACCATGAATAAAACGATTGGCGTCATCACGACCTATATCTCGGATTACATCTTTCCCTCCATTATCCGCGGCATTGAAAGCCGATTAAATGAAGATAACTATTCCTTGCTGTTAGCCAGTACAAATAACGATATCTCCCAGGAGAAAAAGGCGTTAGAAATGATGCTGTCCTACGGCGTGGATGGACTGATTATAGAACCTACCAGAAGCAATGTATACAACCCCAATATCGCTTACTACCTGTCTTTTAAGGAGCAGGAGGTTCCTTTCACGATGATCAATGCCTATTATGAAGAGTTGGAGGTTCCTTTCTTCTGTCTGGATGACGTGCAGTCTAGCTATCTAGCAACTCGGGAACTGATTGCCAAAGGACATACTCAGATCGGCATCATCGCGAAAATGGATGATTTGCAAGGGAAGTTTAGGATGAAAGGATTTATAAAGGCTCTGGGGGAAGCCAAATTACGGTTCCAGCAAGAGCATGTGCTTTCTTTCGATACGGCGACGAAGTCGGACCTGTCCGCTAACTTGGAAGAGTATCTGAACGACAATCGGGATGACTTGACTGCGCTTGTGTGTTACAACGACGAGGTAGGCTTGGAAGTCGTACATGTCTGCAGAAAACTGGGTATCTCCATTCCAGATGACCTATCCATCATCGGCCAGGACAATTCATATATCGCCAAAAACGCGAATATCAAACTAACGACACTGACCCACCCCCAAGAACAAATGGGACGCGACGCAGCGGACTGGATCATTAAGAATTTACAAGGCAAAAAAGACTTGCCCACCAACACCTACTACCAGCCCGTATTAATCGAGGGTGAAACCGTAAAAGCGATTGAAGTGGAATAGTCTTGAAATGTGTTATCACAAACAAAGCGAATTCTTACATTGAAAAAGCTGCCTCACGGCAGCCTATTGTTTGTTTAATTATTATGTCCCTCTATCGGTTAAAAACTTAGATTATACGTACGTAGCAAAAATAATAGGGTGCCCCAGCCAATTCATGGCTTTGGGACACCCTCCTTTATTGTAAAGCTACTGTTTACTTCTTGGATTGATCATGAGCTACTGTTACAGTTACCGACTTAGACGCCTTGTTCCCTGCTTTATCCATAACGGTATATATAATTGTGTATACACGTCCGCTACCTTTTCCTGATCTTTCCGCACGAAGCTTAAACGATGTATCTGCTGTACCATACTGAGCATCTTGAATATCATTCTGCTCATCCCCATCCCCAAGTCCATTATCCAGCTCATTACTTGTAATTGAAGTTAGAATTGCCTGATTGGTTTGTGAAATGCCATCATTTGTTGTAATCACAGCATTAATTGTTATAAGTTGATGATTTGGCGGCCACAATGTTGTCTTATCAAGAGCAATATTAAGATTAGGCAATGTTTTATCAAGCTTAATTGTCAAAGATTTTACGTTTTCAGTATTTCCGACTTTATCAACACTCTTGTATTCAATTGTATAAATGCCTTCCGTAGAAATCGTAATTGGTGTCGAATAATTTGTCCACTGACCTCCATTAATACGGAATAACGTCTGCGCAACACCTGACAAATAATCACTTGAAGAAAGAGTTATCATTGGATCTGTTACGTACCAACCATTTTGACCATTCACATCACTTGATGATGCACTGGTAACCGGCGCCGTCTTATCTACTTTTACGATTACAGTGTGTGGTGCTTCTGCATTCCCTGCTACATCTGCGCTCCAGTAAACAAGCGTATGGACGCCTTCTGTTGCCAGAGCAACCGTATTTCCTGCCTGTTGAACTCCGCCATCAACCTGGTAGTAGGTAGCTGCTACTCCTGAACCACTATCGCTAGCGCTTAGGTTTACCGTTACCTCTTTGTTTACCCATCCAGTTGCTGCGTTATCTGTCGTTATTGGTGCTGTATTATCTACTTTTACACTTACTGAGTGTGGTGCTTCTGCATTGCCCGCTACGTCTACGCTCCAGTAAACAAGTGTATGGACGCCCTCTGTTGCCAGAGCAACCGTATTTCCTGCCTGCTGAACTCCGCCATCAACTTGATAGTAGATAGCTGCTACTCCTGAACCGCTATCACTAGCGCTTAGGTTTACCGTTACCTCTTTGTTTACCCATCCAGTTGCTGCGTTATCTGTCGTTATTGGTGCTGTCTTATCTACTTTTACGCTTACTGAGTGTGGTGCTTCTGCATTCCCCGCTACGTCTACGCTCCAGTAAACAAGTGTATGGACGCCTTCTGTTGCCAAAGCAACCGTATTTCCTGCCTGTTGAACTCCGCCATCAACCTGGTAGTAGGTAGCTGCTACTCCTGAACCGCTATCGCTAGCGCTTAGGTTTACCGTTACCTCGTTGTTTACCCATTCGGTTGGTGAGTTATCTGTCGTTACCGGTGCTGTCTTATCTACTTTTATGGATACAGTGTGTGGTACTTCTGCATTCCCCGCTACGTCTTCGCTCCAGTAAACAAGTGTATGGACGCCTTCTGTTGCCAGAGCAACCGTATTTCCTGCCTGTTGAACTCCGCCATCTACCTGGTAGTAGGTAGCTGCTACTCCTGAACCGCTATCACTAGCG
The DNA here is from genome assembly GCF_056402415.1 of Paenibacillus sp. P4_A9. Taxonomy (NCBI): domain Bacteria; kingdom Bacillati; phylum Bacillota; class Bacilli; order Caryophanales; family Paenibacillaceae; genus Paenibacillus; species Paenibacillus sp. P4_A9. The sequence goes on along the minus strand of NZ_JBFUHL010000002.1, from coordinate 49,289 downwards.
CTTAGGTTTACCGTTACCTCGTTGTTTACCCATTCGGTTGATGCGTTATCTGTAGTTACCGGTGCTGTCTTATCTACTTTTACGATTACAGTGTGTGGCGCTTCTGCATTCCCCGCTACGTCTACGCTCCAGTAAACAAGTGTATGAACACCTTCTGTTGCCAGAGCAACCGTATTCCCTGCCTGTTGAACTCCGCCATCAACCTGATAGTAGGTAGCTGCTACTCCTGAATCGCTATCGCTAGCGCTTAGGCTTACCGTTACCTCGTTGTTTACCCATTCGGTTGGTGCGTTATCTGTAGTTACCGGAGAAACAGTATCTTTTACTGTCTGCGCTGCTGTCAATTTTTCAAGCACAATATTCAGACGGCTCTCCAAATCTGTTTTAGTTGTGCTATTTGGCAAACTATTAACTAGTCCTAGAGCTTGGTTATAAGCACCTGTTGCCGCGTTAATAAGTATTGGTGTGCTAAGATCACCATTAGCTAGCAACTCCGCCGCTATAACCGCATTTGCTGCATTCATCAATTCTTGTGCACTATCTAGAATTTGTTTAACACTGTCCAGACGCGTCATCAAATCTGATTTTTCCGAACTATCTGGGAGATCAGCAACGAGCTGTGATGCATCATCGTATGCATACTGTGCTTGCTCCAAGTTGTTTTGAACTGTAAGATCTGCACTTGCGGCCTCTTCCGAAATAACCACTGCATCTTGTGCAGCCAATAATGCCTCATCTTCTAAAGGAGGGGTTTCTGTACCTGAATCTGGCTCTTCTACAACTTGTCCATCAGGAAGATTGATCGTTAACCCACTGACGAGTACAGAGAGTTTCCTAGTAGTTGCACTGCCATCACCTAATTGTCCGTTGTTATTATAGCCCCAGGATGCTACCGAATCATCACTTTTCAGTGCCAGATTGTGATTGCGTCCAGCTGAAATTTGAGTGATTCCTGCTAAATCTTTCACTTTAACCGGTAACTTTCTAGCTGTTGTAGTCCCATCACCAAGTTGACCGTAATTATTTACACCCCATGCCCATACAGTACCGTCATTCAACAAAGCAATGGTATGATTATAGCCAACCCCTACGGATGTAACATTAGTTATTTGCGCTTGAACAGGGATTTTGCGAGTAACTACTGTGTTATCGCCAATTTGGCCGTACTTATTGCTTCCCCACGCCCATACGGTTCCATCATTTTTTAATGCAACTACTGTATAATAGCTGGCTGAAATTGCTTTTACATCCGTTAAATTTGGAACCTTAACAGGCGTTTTCTTTGTTACGGTAGTGCCATCACCCATTTGTCCGTAATTGTTCGCACCCCACGCCCATACGCTACCATCCGCCGTAACTGCATACGAGGCATTTGTCCCCGCTGAGATTGCTATAACAGAGGAAAGGTCCTTCACTTGGATTGGCGTCTTTCTAACTGTTACAGTCCCATCCCCCAATTGTCCAACATTGTTAGAGCCCCACGCCCACACAGTGCCGTCCGATTTGAGAGCCAAGTTGTGGGTTGCACCGGCTGCCACGGCAGTAACATTAGTCAGACCAGACACCTTTACAGGTAATTTACGTGTGGTAACCGAATTGTCTCCTAGCTGACCGCTAGTATTCGTTCCCCAACTCATTAAAGTTCCATCACTTAATAGAGCCACCCCATAGTTGTTGCCAGAGGCTATAGACACAGCATTTGTTATGTTCTTGACCGGTCCAATGACCTTTCTCTTGGTAACCGTTCCGTCACCCAACTGTCCCACATTATTATAGCCCCATGCCCGGATCGTCCCATCCTCTTTTACCGCATAAGAATGATATAGACCTCCTGACAAGATTGGCTTTTGGCCAAAATTCGACTCTGAAGCAGTTGCCTTTCCATCCGATAAAATTACTGCTTGCAAAGTAAAAATACTTAAAATCAGTAATCGCAACAACCAATGCTTCATCACATTTCACTCCCTAAACTATTATTTTTTGGTTGTTTTACCAAAACGAAAAGAGTCCAACAAGAATTGGACTCAGATAAAAGTCAATATTCTTGTGGCAACCGACTACCATGTCACCGGAGGTGATTTAGGCCCTGGGCTTTGCGTCTCACAATTTCTTATGATTTGCCTTTTTCACTTAGTAAAATATACCTAAATCAACAATAGAATTATAGTCCTTAGTTGTCAATCAAAGAATTTTTTTCGTGAAATTTATCACAAAATGTCGGGATATTTTCTCGCACAAATCATTCGTATCAAAATAGAAAACGGCTATCCATAAAGCCATAAGGGAGCCCCCTACTGCGTGAACTATTTCGGTTCACCATATCATTACTAAAGCGAAAATACTTATGGTTTTTGTATTCATATTTTCATATAATACTATTGTTGTCGGTTTTTGCCATTTAATGTTGATGTTATATATCAATTTCGATTTCATGGCATGAATTTAATGCTTGGAAATACTAAAACATTAGGGGTGTATCATGATTCAACAAAGAAGTGTTGGCTTAGCAATCGTTCTATCACTTATCACATGCGGTATCTACGGTATCTATTGGTTCATTGTTATGACAAATGATGCTGGTAAATTGAGTGGAGACTCCTCATTTACAGGGGGAAAACATTTCCTCCTGACATTGGTTACTTGTGGTATTTGGAGTTTCGTCTGGTCTTATCAGATCGGTAAGCAAGTTGCAGAAGCACAACGTCAACGCGGTGCGCTCGTATCCGATAATTCCACCCTTTACCTCATACTTACAATCGTCGGATTGGGGATCGTGACCCATGCATTGGTGCAATCGGATATCAATAAACTTGCATAAGTTTAAGGTGAATCCAAAGAGGAACACCAAACTTGTTTGGGGTTCCTCGCTTTTCGTTGGTGGGTTATTGTATCTAGAAGTATGGTTACCGGTAATGAAAATTGGAGTTCCTTGTGTATTTCACGAGTTGACAGGGTTCTATTGTCCCGGATGCGGAATAACGAGGGCTGCTTTTTCCTTGTTGCAATTAGATTTCCTTCAGGCTTATAGGTATAATACCTTGTTGTTGTTCATTCTCCCTTTATATATTACTTACGCACTGGCAAATAAGAAACAGATGCGGCGTACAAGCAATCTAATGATGACCGTAATGTTAATCTTGACCGCTACGTTTGGAATTTTGAGGAATATCCCGGCATTTAATTGGTTAGCTCCAACAAACGATTGATATGACCCATTTTATGCTAATCAGTAAAGTACTTCTCTACAAACTACCATTTCGACCCTTCTCTTTTCCACTATTTGTGATACGGTTCACCTTATCATTGTAACCGCGAATTTTTAAGAACAGCATGAAGAATTGTAAACGAATTCGAAGCTTAGCTTGTGGAGCAAGCAAACAGACAAATCCACTCCTAACATCGTAACATTGGAGTGGATTCTTTATTGTAACTTGTTTTTATTTAAATATTTGTAAGACTAAATTTCTGTAACACACTTGGAAAAAGGTAAGTAATACAGTTATAGAATTTCGCATTGCATTTGGTAAGGTTCCCTGAGTTGTCCCTAACGGCAAATAAAAAGGCACCCTCGTCGGATGCCTTAGTTTGATCAGTTTAAATCTATGAATCAAGAAAGTTTTTGAAAATAGGCTGAGCTTTCTTGGGTAACATCTCGACCATTTTCCCCCAAACTTTAGGTGCTCTCTCTCGATAGACCAATTTAAAAAAACCAAAAAACATTCTAGTCGCATATATCGATAGCATTACTCCCATTGCCCATCCAAATATATGCTTAACAAACCATCCATTTACACCGCTTGCGCCTGTTTCTATAGCACTTTATTGGACTTGTGAGAGTCCGAAGGCTAGGATTATAGAAACTGCGGCTTGTGCAAATCTCGACCATGATGTATCCCAACGCTTAGCGCTTTTATTGTGGACCCCGGGAAAAATTGCGATTAGCCAGTCTGCAAATGCAACCCATAAAAAAGCATCCAATTGCGCAAAGTTCCGGGTTCATCCAAATATAGTCTAGAAAAAAGCCATTCTACTGATATTTTTCTAGTTGTGGAATTGTAATTAACATCATCACAAAATATTGCATAGTTGCATTGCATATGTAGCCACTCCTTTCAGAGTCTTTACCAAAATAACCCACCGTATTGAAACTCTATCACCAATAGGATAATCTTGTAAAACACTATCAAAAACTATATGATGCAGACCATTATTTGGTGCTTTTATATTTGGGATTTTGCTATGTGTTTCGTACTAAATCATTAACTATAATTTGCGTCACTTGTGGTACGGTTCCCCCCGATTTATCCGCATCGCGCGATAAATCTGCTCCACCAGCACCAGCCGCATCAGCTGGTGCGGCAGCGTCATGCGGCCAAAAGACAGCCGCATATCCGCACGGCGCAGCAGCTCGCTGGACAGCCCCAGCGAGCCCCCAATAACGAAGGCCACCTGGCTCCGCCCGTAGGTGGCCAACTTATCGAGCGAGCCTGCCAGCTGCTCGCTCGTCCACATCTCCCCGTCGATGGCCAGCGCCACGACATACACATCCGCGCCGAGCTTGGCTAGCAGCCGCTCGCCCTCTTTCACCCGCACCTGCTGCTCCTCAGCAGGGCTCATGTTCTCAGGTGCCTTCTCATCCGGCACCTCGATCATCTGCATCTTGGCATACGGGCCAAGACGCTTCACGTACTCCGCAATCCCGTCCACGAGATAGCGCTCCTTTAATTTCCCAACAGTCAGTATCTGTATGTGCATGACGTGCCCCTTTTCTTCTCTAAATCATTCTCTCCATCATACCATTCGTTGCTTGAGCTCACCAAACTGACTCCTTAGTCACTCTCTTTTTCTTTATCCATGTTGCTTTCATTAGTAATCTCTATCCATGTTCGTTTTCATTAGTAAATCTCTATCCTTGTTGTATTTTCTATTTCCCCTCCAAGACAAAGAAAAAAGAGGCCCTCAGGCCCCCCTCAAACGATTAGAAAACGTGATAATGACTGGCAATGCTCGCAATGCTCAGGCGGTGCCCAGTGGGCGAAGTGGGTTTTCTGCAAATCCACAACGTCTGGTGCTTCCTCATACTCATCAACAAATTCATCTATGGCTATTTCCACATGATCTTTACAAACGACATGCATGTTAGTACCTCTCATCCGCAACGGTTCTGTAGATTTCTTTTCTTTCACTTGATCTTCTTTTTTATCTTTGCCTTAGCTCTTGCCCCACAACTACTTATCCGTCGCCTCAACCAGCGTAATCACCGTCGTCAGCTTCTTCCCGCCGCGATAGTACACCACATTGATCTTATCGCCGATCTTCTTTTCATTGTAAAGGTATTTTCTCAACCCAATCGTGCTATCAATTTTGCGATCATCTAGCTGTACAATAACATCCTGCGCCTTCAGCCCCGCTTCCTTCGCAGGTCCTGAGACGTCGAAGACGATAACTCCAGTTTTGACATCTGCAGGTAGCTTTAATACATCCGTCCCTTTAAAAGCTTGCAGCTCCTGCGTCGACACACCAATCAATGGCCGTTTCACCTTATGGTCTTTGATCAGACTATCAATAATCGGTGTCACACTATTAATGGGAATCGCAAAGCCCAAACCTTCAACGCCTGTATCCGAGATCTTCATCGAATTGATGCCGATCACTTTGCCCTCAATATTAACCAACGGTCCCCCGCTGTTGCCTTGGTTAATCGCGGCATCCGTTTGGATGACGTCCATTTCCCAGTCATAATCGGTGCCTTCGCGTGAAAGCGCGACAGGTATCGTCCGCTTCGGCGAAGAAACGATGCCTTGCGTCACCGTTGGTGAGAAGCCAAGACCCAGCGGATTACCCACGGCAATCGCCATTTCACCCGCTCGCAGCTTGTCGGAGTCTCCGAACTCGGCAAGTACTTTAACATCTTTACCATCCGCCTCCAGCACAGCCAAATCGGTAATCCGATCCCGACCAACCAACGTAGCCTTGCGATGCTCGCCTTCGAAGTTCACGATTTCGAACTGATTCCCGTTCTCCACGACATGACTATTCGTCACAATGCGAACTTTATCCCCGCTCCGTGCGAACATGACGCCAGATCCAATGCCAATGCCTGTTTCTTGGCCGGCTTCGTCCTTCTTCGAGGAGATGACACTGACCACAGCTGGTTTTATTCTGTCCGTTGCTGCAACAACCGAGTCATTGCTATTCATTGGATGTACATCAGCCTTGGCCACCACAGGAATCGCAAGATCTTTGGCTGACGAAGCACTGCCTCCAATTGCATGAACAATCCCTACCACGATGAGCATGCCTAATGCCCCGACGAACCCTGCGATGAGGGCGACATACCGTTTTCGACCAGCAAAGCTCGTGAAACTTGTGAAATTCCCTGTCCCTTTGGGACGCCAGACCGGCTCGCGCCTTCTGGATCTTTTGGTCGAATAAAAATCATCATCAAACAAACTCATTTCGGGTTCCTCCTCGCTGACAGGGTTTGAAGCTCACTCGCCTTGCTTTATTTCAATCCATGGATACGTTCAAGTCATCCTGCGATTGGTTTTTTGCAAATAATAGGAATGTTTCGCTCGCTTCTTGCCTACAATAATAGTAAACCAAATCTCTTACCGAATTACTAGAGTTTATGAAAACTTTTCCACATAAGAAAGTATAAATTTTCGGTTCCCGAAAACTGCTTTCTTATTGGCGATAAAACTTACCTCTAAACGCGGTCGCTCATCTTCGAGTGGCTTCGATATAAGTTTTATCACTAGACCTTATTTAAAAGGAGAATGCCACTATGAACCGAATTCCTTCCCATTTTGAAGAAATTAATATGATCGGTAAGCTCGCTGACCTCAAGGAAAGCCACTATCACCAGTCCCTCGTCCTCTCATCTCTCATTCAGGTCTTGATTGATAAAGGTCTCATCACCGCACAGGAAATTCAGCTCAAGTCACAGGAACTCGACGCTGCACTTACTCCGAATCCAATACATCCCATTTCGTAGAACGGTCAAAATACGTATCCATCAGCCGCAGCTGTTTCGCCTCGGGCGCTCGCTCTTGTACTATGTTATTCACGGTTAGCCTGGCCAAATCCATTAAGTTATGATCACGGCTAAGGTGCGCCATATAGACAGATTTCGTCTTATTCGTCATGATATCACAGAGCGCTTCCCCTGCGGCTTCGTTGGATAAATGTCCTTTATCTCCGAGAATTCTGCGCTTAATGCTCCATGGGTAATGCCCCACGCGCAGCATGTCCACATCATGGTTCGTCTCCAGGACCAAGGCATCAGAATCGATGATCTTTTCCTTCACCTTTTCGCTCATATACCCGAGATCCGTTACAACACTTAACTTCTGTTCCCCTTCATAAAAAACATAACCCACCGGCTCCGCCGCATCATGCGAAATCCCGAAGGACTCCACCTTCATCGTCCCGAACTCCTGTACACCGCCCGTGTCCATCACACGCTTGTTGCCTTCGGCGATCACGCCAATCTGGCGATCTAGCTCCACCCACGTCTTCTCATTTGCATAAATCGGCACATCATATTTCCGAGCGAACGCACCCAGCCCTTTGATATGATCCGAATGCTCGTGTGTGACGAGAATGCCATCAATACTGCTCGCGGCAAGCTCCCGCTCCTTCATTAACAACTCCATCTTCTTCGCACTGAAGCCTACGTCGATCAGCAGCTTAACCTCACCGTTATCTACGACCGTTGCATTCCCCGTTGAACCACTTGATAACACCGTAAATCGAATGCCCATCTTCCCTGCTCCTCTATCCTACCTGTGTGCCAGTTGGTTGTTCGTTTTGCTACTTCTTAGGCGTGCTCTTATCGTTAGGAGCTGGAGAAGCTGATGCCCCTCCGTCTCCCTCTGGTGCAAATGGCGCAAGCGCCGCCCCTTTTTCCACCGCGCCATTGAACGCCTGCAAATAATAAATATCTCCGTTATCGATCGTAATCCGCCAATGCGGAAACATCGGCTGTGTTTGCGAGTTATAGGGTTGTCCGTGATAGCCCAAGCGAACCTCGGTAATAATCGAACCATCGCTTAAATAATTGTCCACTAAGCTTCGAACCGCTAATTGGGCCGAAATCAACTTCTGCTGCTCTGTCTGTTCTACCTCTGATTCTACTTCAACGAAAGCTTGACGGTAACTGGTAATTTCTCCATTTTCCTCATTCAATTCGACTCTTACATCGAAAAGCGGAATCTTCCCATACAATTGGGAGAACGCATAAATACCATTTCGGCTTATGGCCGAATCGACCTGATACATAGCGAAGTTCGGAATCTCCGACAGCGACTGAACTTCCTTACTAGCCCCTTTACCGAGCAGCGTGCTCATGTAAATTGGTGTTTTGAGCTTCCGCTCCTCGCCCGGCTTGATGTTATCATCGTATTTCACCGTGATCACCTTCAGCTTAGGCGAATCTGTCGGCAGCTCCTCCGTAATGCGAATATTTTTATTGCGGAGGGCACGATTCAAATCCTCCACAGTACTGGATGGATCCAGGGAAGTTCCCGTCATATTGGAACGATTGGTGGACCACAGCTGGAAGCCGAGAATCATATTCAACAATAAAAAAGAAGCAATCAGAATCGACTTAGCCCTACTCCAATTCATAATCTCACCAACCCTTCCCTGACATCTTGTCTATTCAATAAAATCATACGTACCATCGCGCAACTCAAGTGCCCATGCACTGTTTAAGGTTATCGTCTTATCTGAGATAACGGGACGATACGCCGGGAATATAGATACAATACTAGATCGACGTTGATAGTACTGTAATCGTTGCTCTACCGCTTCGCCAGACATTAACTCGTTCTCGCGTCGTTGCCCCGACTTCAGATCCGGAATCACCATGGATCGCTCGAATCCGGAGATAACACCTTTCTGCACTTGCATTTTCATCGTACCAAAGCCTTCTGGCTGTGCGGTTACAATCGGAAGTGATTCATAGTACTGGCGGAAAGTGAAGGTCTGGTTATCCATGAGCTGTTTTTCCGGTGTGTGAGCTACCATGTATTTCCCATCCCAACCGATATGCTGGTTGATAAATTTAATGCCCGTCAGCAAATCATCCAATACCTCGGTTTTGCTCGCTGCTGGTGCCACCGGATCGAAATACGTAACCCATCGTTGATCTCGATTGAGCTGGAAGCCGCGCTTGCTATCCGTGTAAATTTCAGAACCATCGCGCTCTTTCAGATAGCGGGTGATACCTGGATCCACGAACAAGCTTTGTTTCAACTGATCCGCCGTAAGCTGCGAATACGTGAACGTATAATTAGGCAGATGCAACGGCTTTAATGGTAGATAGTAATCTCCGCTATTCGTTGTTTTGTATAAGTTGGTCGGTTCCCCATAAGCAACGAAATTCTCTACGTCCTTACTCGTGAAATCTGCCCCGATGACCTCATAACCAACACCTGGCGAATCCGTGAAAAAGAACGCACGAACCTCATCATCTGTCCCCTTGGAGTAAATCCAAATTTTCGTAATTTTATCGTTATCAACAGGGATTTCCCCCTCGATTCGGAGCAACTGCTGCAAAATGGTAAACGGTATCGCATCGCGAAAACGAATTTCCACACCTAGCTGCTTTGTTCGTACCTCTTCCCAGTTCACATTGACGAGGTACATCGACGTCTTACGGAAGCCTTTGAAGCTACGTTGTTTAATATTATCTAGCAATCGGGTGTAGTAGTAATTGTTCGGATATAGTACCGAGTGCTGCTGATTACCCAGGTGAATGATGAGCTGATCCGGAAAAAGCATATCCGCCAGCTCCGATTGCTTACCCAACGTCTCCGTCTGGACATAATTACTTTGCTGAATCGGCTCAATCTTCGGAGGACTGTAGGAAGCGAGAATATAGCTCTGATACAAGCTCGTCCCAATCAACAGGACAAGAAAGACCGATTTCAAACTCTCAATCATACCCCATCCTCCTCTTCCTGCTGTATCGGCAGCGTAAATAGGACACGTGTTCCTTGTCCCAGTTCAGACTCTAGCGCAATCGTTCCTCCGTGCGCTTTCACTATTTCCCGGGCAATGGACAGACCGAGGCCTGTACCCCCCATGTTGCGAGAACGCGCTTTATCCACCCGATAGAAACGATCGAAAATACGGGAAAGATCCTTCTTCGGAATCCCCATCCCGTTATCTTGAACGGAGATTTCCAGCATCTCTTTGTCAATCTTGCGCGCTTCCAACCGAATCGCACCTTCATCGCCTGTATACTTAATCGCATTAGATACCAAATTATCGAGAACCTGATCGATTTTGTCACGATCCAATAGTAAGTTCGTTACGCCATGTTCCACGTGTAACACAATCCGAATTTTCCGTTGCTGCAGCTGAAAAGAAAATCGGTCCGCGACCTCTTCCAGCATCTCGCTGACGAGCGTCGAGGACTTGCTCATCATCGACTGCTTCGAATCCAGTCGCGATAGATGCAAGAGATCCGTCACTAAGCGGATCATCCGCTCGGTTTCGCTCCGTGTCACGCTGATGAAGCGCGACGCGAGCTGTGGCTCTTCGATCGCTCCGTCATCGAGCGCCTCGAGATAGCTCTTGATCGTCGTCAGCGGGGTGCGCAGCTCATGCGAGACGTTCGCGACGAACTCGCGGCGCGCCTGCTCGAGCTTCTCTTGATCTGTTACGTCCTGAAGCACCGCAATGATACCGTGCTGGCCCTCTCCACGCTTATGAATCGGCGTAAACGTAATACGAACCGACAGCTGCTCGTCCTCATCGTCGGGCAACTGAATGTCCAGCAGAGTCGTGTTCACTTCTCCTGTCACGAGTTCTCGAATCGTAGCCAGCGGTATCCCGATGACCTCAGATATTTCCAAGCCGAGCGTTGTCTCTTCCTCGACCTGGAGAATCTGCTTCGCCCGACGATTCAGAACGATGACCTGACCTCTGTCATCCGTAGCGATGACGCCATCATTCATATTCGTCAGAATCGAGGCGAGCTTCTCCTTCTCTTCTTCATTGAGCGAGAGCGCCTCTTTCAGCCGATTCATCATGAAATTAAAGGTCTGCCCCAGCTGCCCGATCTCATCGGTCCCTTGAATGACGACCTGCTGATCGAAGTTCCCCTCGGCTACAGCTGTCGCCTGTCTGGTAATCTCTTTAATTGGATTGGTAATCGTGCTCGTTAAGAGGACCCCGAGTAGCGCCGTTAACCCCAAGGCAATCAACGTACCCGAAATGAGAATGCGGTTAATCGAGCGAATAGTCTTATAGACGTCCTCCATCGAGGCGATAATATAAACAGCCCCTAAGACACGTGCTCCGTTTCCGACCGGCTTCGCGATAATGACCTTCCGATACCCGTCTTCATCCGTGAAAATCCGCTGATTATCCTTAATCCCTTGCAAAGCCCGAATCACTTCCGGCTGAGTGTTTTTCTGCTTCAAATGGCTCGGAACTGACGTGCTGATTACGTTCCCATTTGCATCAATGATTTGAATTTCCGCATTATTAATGGAGAAAAGATTGCTAACGAATTCATTTAAGTCCGCATATGTTTTCTTACCCTCAGTGGCATTCTTGCTATCCTGGTCCCCCGTCAAATACGATTCAACGAAGCCAGCAAGCAGCGTAACCTGACTATTGCGGGATGCTAGGAAATCATTTTTAAAATATGTCTCTACCGTCTTATAGAAATAAACGCCAATCAGCTGCATTGCGATAAGGATCAGCAGAACATAAATAATAATTAGCTTCGCTTGAATCGATTGAAAGAAGCGGATGCCCTTCATCTTTAGAAGCCTCCGGCTTTAGGACTGCGCATCAAATAACCAAGACCCCTGCGCGTCATGATATACTCCGGACGGCTTGGATCCGTCTCGAGCTTCTCGCGTAGACGACGAATCGTCACATCGACGGTCCGTACGTCGCCGAAATATTCAAAGCCCCACACCGCTTGCAGCAGGTGCTCACGGGTCATCACTTTGCCTGAGTTTTTAGCCAAATATTGAATCAACTCGAACTCCCGATGTGTCAGATCAAGCGGCGTTCCATCCTTGTAAACCATATACATGTCGTTATCGATGAACAGCGCATGAATGCGCATCCCGTTCCGCTGCGCTTCCGGCTCATTCGGTGCCGATTGCACCTTCGTTTGTCTGCGCAGATGCGCCTTAACACGGGCCAGAAGCTCTCTCGTGCCGAATGGCTTCGTCACATAGTCGTCTGCGCCCATCTCTAAGCCCAGTACCTTGTCCAGCTCCGTATCCTTCGCTGTCAGCATAATGATCGGCGTATTGAGCTTAGAGCGCACCTCACGGCATACATCCATGCCATCCTTGACTGGCAGCATGAGATCAAGCAGGATCAGATCTGGCTGCTCCGAGAACGCAAGCTCTACAGCGCTTCCACCATCGTACGCACAGATGACCTGATAGCCTTCTTTCTCCAGGTTAAATTTCAAAATATCTGCAATTGGTTGTTCATCATCCACCACAAGAATTTTCCCAAACATGCGTCCACCGCCCACTATAAAGTAACTGACACCGCCATCTCCTAATCGAGCGCAGCTGCCAGAGTTATATCCATGTATTAGCCAGTTATTTCCTTCATACTCTTCTACATTTTAACATACATTTAACTAAAAAGAGACAAGGCCCCCGAGTTGTCCGGTTCGACCTTGCCTCAATCTTTATTTACCGATTCAAATATTTCAAAGGATTTTCCAAGCCTCCGCTTTTGTGCACTTCAAAATGCAAATGCACGCCAGTAGAATCACCTGTGCTCCCCATAATTCCAATTTTATCGCCCTTCTCGACGATGGTGCCTGACTTCGCGATGATTTGGCTAAGATGTCCATATAAGGTCTCATAACCATTTAAGTGATTAATAATAATATAATTGCCGTAATCTGATTTGTAGCCCGTTTCGACGACTTTGCCATTATCTGCTGCCATAATATTTCTGTTACCTGTGATGTCAATGCCTTTATGCAGCTTGCCCCAACGATAACCGAATGTACTTGAGATACTAGGAGAAATCACGGGCCATGCGAACTTCCCGGTACCTTCACCTTTAATGACCTTCGTTCCCTTTTTCACCTTAGCGGTAACGGGTTCATCAATAATTTCTTCGTTTACGACTTGTTCTTCCGTCAATAAGCCATCAACCTTGGTCACTTGAATCGTTACTTTCTTCAGTCCATTCTTTCCTGGTGAAATTGGTTGGACCACGCCTAAGCGCATCGAATCGTCTTTCACATACTCGGTATCGTACTGAATCTCCTGATTCTTTACGATCTTCTCCGTCGTTTTCACAGAAAGCGTCGGCTTTAGCACCGTAACGTCCAACTGATTGCCAATCTTAAGCTTATCATCTTGAATGCCTGGATTATTATCATAAATAAATTGCTTCGTGATGCCTAATTTCTTTGCAATACAGGATACACAATCACCTTCAACCACCGTGTACTTGGCAGGTGCAACATCGCCAGTTTGCAAGGTCTTCACAACATCCTCAGGCTTAGCTAATTCTGTAGGATCGATGGGAACTTCCTCTTTGTCGACCGTCTGAACGAATTCCACCTTTTCAAGCTCGGATGGTGCTGTTGAAATATCCTCACCTAGACCGGTAGACAAGGCAGCTACTTTTTCACTGTTTTTCCCTTTGGGTGTAAATGGTTCGCTGACTTGGTTAAGGATTTGATCGGCTGTTGCCTGATCCTTCACAATCGCAATTGTCTTGCCATCCACCTTTAGTGCAACACCCACAGGTTGTGGTATGAGCAATTGATCCAACGAGGAAATCACAGCAGAATCGTCCGTTTCTACATTGTAAGCCCTTTCAGACGTATAGGTGATACTATCTGTTTTAAGCACAACATGAACATCTGGAAAATTCTTCTGTACATCTAACGGTTTGTTCTTCTTATATTCATCAATTATCTTATAGTCGCTTACGATACCTATTTCTTCGTTGTTAAGCATCACATGATAGACATTGTCCATGCCTGCTTCTACGTACTGATGTCCGGTGAACGTAATCGCTCCCGTAAGTGCAATGGCACCTACACCTAGTCCAATAGCCCATTTATGTCGTTTAATAACCGTTAGTGTCGTGGATGTCGTAACTTCGTCTAGCTGAACTGCTTCTAGCTGCTTGTCTGATAATGATTCATTTCCGGTCAAGCTTTCTCGCTTAGGCTTGAATCTCTTAATGAGATCCATGACAAAACGCATTCCCCTGAAACCTGTCATGATCTTCTCCCTTTGAACGGTTTTGCATCCTTGGATTTGCTCCGAAGATACATAAATAAACCTTGATTAGACATAATATCCATTATGTTGTCTTTCTTTTGTTAAATTTAACACACTTTCTGTGCTCATTTCAACAAAATACTCGATCTCCATGTGATAGATTCGTGTCCACCACCAAAAGAAGCCGCTAAAATACTATTTTTTGTTCGAAACCCCAACTGCCCTTACCCATATTTTTACATAAAGTGACGAAGGGCGTGAAACTTAGAAGGGAAGCTACGGATGTAGATCTATCGGTCAGCAACTTCCCTAAACCTAGTACTTATTTAAAATATCCGTTAACTGCGTTAGCTCTTTGTCACTCAAATATTTCTTGAGTGTCGTGTTTACTTCTTCAAGTTCTTGCGTTGTAATCCCATCCTCCAGGATCGCGGAGAGTGTTTGCACCTCAGTCTGCGGCAGCTTAGCGACCACAAGTGAAAATATTTTCATTTTATCATCACTCGAGAGGGCTTCTTTCTTTTTCGCAAAATCCTCTGTGGACATGACAAGCTCCTTCTTCTCGCTCTCCTCCGTTCGAGCGCTTCCCATCACGGCTATCGCATCGTCTTGATTTACTGTCGATGTATCTACATCGCCAGACGAACTAATACCGCCTACAGGTTGATGATCATTCGGATTTGGACTTGAACTCGGGCTTGGAAAGGCCCCTGACGGGTTGGGACTAGGAGTTGGCGACGGCGTCGTTGCAGGGTTTTCCCCTAATGCTGTCTTCTTCCCCCCGTCTTTCCCCTTAACTATATTCAGCTCTTCCGCCAATCTTGACGCAAATTCACCAAATTGAATCTTTTTACCCATAGCTGGTAGCTGATATTGTCGAAATATATCCTCCACGTACATGTTTACCACATACCACGTTGTAAACATCGTAATTGATGTAATAAGGACGGTGCTTATGACGATTTTACTTAACCAAGTTAACAGTTTCATTCGTTTCGTATCACTCCTAACATTACTTGCGCATAGATATGCTCCTCCTCTCAGTATGGACGAAAACCTTGCCATTATATCCCTATAAGCAAAAAGAAAAATCCCCTAAGCTGCTGAACAGCCTAAGGGATTGTTTAGGTTATCTATGATTTAAGCGTAGATAGGACGAACCAAATTCGTTTGCTCACGGTTACGGCCAACGGAGAAGATCGCGATTGGGATACCTGTCAGCTGGGATACACGCTCAACATAGTGTCTCGCGTTCTCAGGCAGATCGCTCAATGTGCGCGCTTCAGTAACGTCTTCTGTCCACCCTGGAAGCTCTTCGTACACCGCTTCGCACTCGGAGATAGCTTTCAAGCTCGCTGGGTAGTGCTCAATCAACTCACCGCGGTACATGTAGCCTGTGCAAATTTTGACCGTTTCTAGGCCTGTCAGAACGTCGATCGAGTTCAAGGACAAGCCCGTGATGCCGCTAACGCGTCTTGCGTGACGCACAACAACACTGTCGAACCAGCCAACACGACGAGGACGACCTGTTACCGTGCCGTACTCGAAGCCTTTTTCACGAATCCAAGCACCGATTTCATTGTCCAATTCCGTTGGGAAAGGACCGTCGCCGACACGTGTCGTATACGCTTTAGCTACACCGATAATGTTGTGAATCTTCGTCGGGCCAACACCAGAACCGATACACACACCGCCAGCCGTTGGGTTCGAAGAAGTTACATACGGGTATGTGCCTTGATCAATATCCAACATGACGCCTTGCGCGCCTTCGAACAACACTCTGCGACCTTGGTCGATGTATTCATTCAAGATGACGGAAGTGTCTTTCACGTAAGGACGAATCACTTCAGCGTACGCTAGGTACTCTTTAAGGATTGGCTCCACATCAAGACCTGTCGAACCGTAGACTTGCTCGATCAAAACATTTTTCTCAGCAACGATACGACGAAGCTTCAATTCGAACTCTTCTGCATCCATCAAATCCGCGATACGAATACCGTTACGTGCTGCTTTATCCATATAACAAGGACCGATCCCTTTGCGGGTCGTACCGATTTTGCTATCACCTTTACGATCTTCTTCCAGACCGTCAAGAACCAAATGATACGGCATAATGACATGCGCGCGATCACTGATATTCAGGTTCGTTGTTGTAAAACCATTATCATGAATATAATTAATTTCTTCAATGAGTGCAGCCGGATTAATAACCATCCCATTCCCGATCACACAAGCTTTATCTCTGTAAAAAATACCGGAAGGAATCATCGTCAGCTTGTACTTTTTCCCGCTAATAATGATCGTGTGACCTGCATTGTTACCACCTTGATAACGCGCAACAACCTCAGCAGATTCCGCTAAGAAATCCGTGATTTTACCTTTTCCTTCATCTCCCCATTGCGTACCGACAACAACAACCGTTGACATATGCACTTACCTCCGTACGGTGACAAGTCACCCATAATGAGCCGTTATGGCTGTAAGACCACAGAGGAAAGTTGGACTTCATTAAAGCGCTAAAGCGTTCAGCGTCCATTGCACTTTCCCTCTGGCGATTCTGGTGATGCATCTACCTCTATTCACTGCTACACGCGGCAACAGATAAGAGAGCTAACTCTCACTTACTCACCGCAAAGGAATATCTGGTCTCTTTCGGCAGTGATCTGCAGAAAGGAAACCCGCCCTTCGGCATGAAAAAACGACCTTATTTCGAGTTACCTGCTTGAAGCCGGCTTGTCGATCAAGGTTTTTTCACCGTCTTTAGTTTAGCAGTCCCCCATGCCAAAGTCAATGAAAAACGAACGATTATAGGGGTGTCTGTATAATTGTTCGGAATTTACGTTAACTATTTCATTGCTGCCGCTAAAAGAAGAAAAAGCTCTGGCTTTGCCTATTCCTCATTGATTCTCTTCCCCATAAGATTCCACTTCAGGGCTTTTTTTATGTCTGATTGCTGTGGAAAATGCAAATTTTTCATTTAAGGGGAACCCCTCATATAAATTCCCTCAATTCAACAAAGAAAAAACAGCCGTCAATACTGCCCGGCTGCTGCTTCTTGATGACTGCGATCCATATTCACGAATTTATTGAATTGTTTCAGAAATGCCAGCTCGACGGTTCCTACGGGACCATTACGCTGTTTGGCAATAATAATCTCGATAATGTTCTTCTTCTCGGATTCCTTATCGTAGTAATCGTCCCGGTAGAGGAACGCTACGATGTCGGCATCTTGCTCAATGGAACCGGATTCCCGAAGGTCAGACATCATCGGACGTTTGTCCTGCCGCTGCTCAACGCCCCGGCTCAGCTGCGAGAGCGCGATAACCGGTACATTCAGCTCACGGGCAATTTGCTTCAGCGTACGGGAGATTTCAGAGACCTCCTGCTGACGGTTGTCGCCGCCTTTACCACCACGGCCAGCAATCAGCTGCAAGTAGTCGATGAGGATCATGCCGAGCCCTTTTTCCTGCTGCAAACGACGACACTTCGCCCGGATATCCGCGACCGTAATCGTCGGAGTATCGTCGATATAGATATTCGCCTCTGACAAGGCACCGATGGCCATCGTCAGCTTCTCCCAGTCGTCGCCTTCGAGATAACCCGTCCGCATACGGTTCGCATCGACGTTGGCCTCGGCGCAGATCATACGTTGTACGAGTTGCGCCGCGCCCATCTCGAGCGAGAAGATCGCGACGGTCTCTTTGGCCCGAACGCCTACATTCTGCGCCACGTTCAGTGCGAACGCGGTTTTACCAACAGAAGGTCGGGCGGCCAGAATGACTAAATCCGAACGCTGGAAGCCAGACGTCATCTTGTCCAGGTCAATAAATCCTGACGGAATTCCCGTTGACCCACCCTTGTTCGAGTATAGGCTTTCAACCTTTTCGAACACTTCCATGAGCACGTCGCGGATGACGACGAATCCGCTGGAGCTACGGCGCTGCGAAATCTCAAGGATCTTCGTCTCTGCCTCACTGAGCATCGCCCCGACATCATCCTCATTGGCGTAGCCATTGGTGACGATTTGGGTCGCGGTGCGGATCAAACGGCGAAGCATCGACTTCTCTTCGACGATCGCCGCGTAGTAGTCGATGTTGGCAGCGGTTGGCACCGCGTTCGCCAGCTCCGACAAATACGTCACACCGCCGATTTCCTCAAGCTGCGACTTGTTTTGGAGAAGCGCGGTTAGTGTAATCAAATCGACAGGTTCTTGATCTTCAGCGAGCTCCACGATCGCCTCGAATATCCGCTGATGCGTACCGCGATAGAAGTCATCGCTGGATATCCGCTCCATCGCGGTAATCAAAGCCTCACTGTTGATCAGAATCGCACCAAGGACGGCTTGCTCGGCTTCTATATTTTGAGGCGGAACACGATCCATAAACATATTATCTCCGTTGCTCATGCTACTGTGCCCGCCTTTCATTTTCGCTATTTAATAGTTTACTAGTTTTGCGTCTACAAGAGAGAAGAGTCCCAGACTGGGACTCTCGTTCTCTCTACCTGCTATTCGAATCTTCATGACCCACAAGTTTACTTCTCTTCCGTTACTTGAACATTCAAGCTAGCTGTTACTTCCGCATGCAGTTTAACGGGAACCTTCGTTACACCCAGTGTACGAATCGGCTCTTCCAGCACGATTTTACGCTTATCGATCACGATCTTAAATTGCTTCTCAAGCACTTCAGCGATTTGTTTACTAGGAATGGCTCCGAACAAACGTCCACCTTCGCCAGACTTCGCTTTAATTTGAACGGTCATTTCACCAAGCTTCTCACCCAATGCCTGTGCATCAGCCTTCTCTTGATCCTTGCGGCGTTGCTCGGCTTTTTTCTGATTATCCAACACTTTGACAGTGCCCTGTGTAGCTGGAGCAGCAAGTCCTTGTGCGATCAAGAAATTTTGCGCATAACCCTCGGATACCTCTTTAACTTCGCCCTTCTTACCTTGGCCCTTTACATCTTTGAGTAAAATTACTTTCATTCGAAAAGTCCCTCCTCTTCCTGCATATCGGCTAGTACTTGTTTTAATCGATTCGTTGCTTCCTCTAATGTACCGTCCGTCTGTGTGGCTGCATTGGTTAGATGCCCGCCGCCGCCAAGACGCTCCATGACCACTTGAACATTCATTTGACCTAGCGATCTCGCGCTAATCCCAATTAATCCATCTGGTCGTTCGGCAATTACGAAGGAAGCCATAATATTCGTCATATTTAACAATGTATCAGCAACTTGAGCAATCATCAACTGAGAATATTTGCGTGATGGCTCTGCAACTGCCAATGCGATATGATCATAGATCGTTTCTGTGTGTTTAATAACTTCGGCACGCTCAATATAAGAATCAAGATCTTCCTTCAGCAGCTTCTGAATAAGAGCAGAGTCTGCCCCATTACGTCGTAAGTACGACGCTGCTTCGAAGGTTCTGGCCCCCGTCCGAAGGCTGAAGCTCTTCGTATCTACAACGATACCAGCCAGCAGCATCGTGGCCTCAAGTACCTCCATCGATAACTTCTCGTTGATATATTGCAGCAGCTCTGTCACAAGCTCACACGTAGAGGACGCGTACGGCTCCATGTAGACGAGCGTAGCATCATGGATGAACTCCTCACTCCTACGATGATGATCAACCACTACGACCCTGTGAGTCAGCTGCAGCAGCCTTGGCTCCGCGACCATCGAAGCCTTGTGTGTATCAACGACAACCGCAAGGGAACGCTGTGTCGTAATCTGCATCCCTTGCTCCGGTGTAATGAACCAACGGTGCAGTCGCTCATCCGTCGAAATCGTCTCCATCACCTTCTGAATGGAAGGATTAATGCCCTCTAGAACAATGTAGCCTTCTTTGCCCACAACCTGTACAGCTTTGAGCACACCAATCGCCGCGCCGATAGAGTCCATATCCGGAAAACGATGACCCATGATGATAACCTTATCGCTGTCCTTCATCAGATCACGCAGCGCATGCGAGATCACCCGAGCTCTAACCCGTGTACGTTTCTCAACCGCATTCGTTCTTCCGCCATAGAAGGACAGTCGCTGCCCAACCTTCACCGTCACCTGATCCCCGCCGCGGCCGAGTGACATGTCTAATCCCATTTGTGCCATTTGACCAAGTTCAGCCAGCTGGTCGGCTCCTGATGCAATCCCAATGCTAAGCGTTAGTGGCAGCTTGTTCTCGATCGTTAGATCACGAACATCATCCAACAGCTCAAAGCGTGTTTGTTCTAATTGACGCAATGCCTTCTGATCCATCAGGATCAGGAAGCGATCTGATGATGTCCGGCGTAGATACAGTTGATTCTTCTGAGCCCACTCCGTAATCTCACCCGTGACCTTGGCCAGCATAATACTGCGCGCTTGATCATCCAGTCCCTGCGTGGCCTCATCCAAATTATCCATCATGACGATCCCAATCGCCGGTTTGCTATCTTCGTATTTCTTCGCCAGCAACGCTTGCTCCGTAATTTCACGTAGATAGAGGAGTCTCTCCTCGGGTTTGAACCAGACTTGATAAATAAATTGGCCAACCTTTAACTCCATTTTATCGCTTTTGTCTTTCTTATTTTTGAGATCAGGGAAATAATCAAGAAGCGACTCACCAATGACCGAGTCATGCCCTAGCATTTTTGCTACAAAAGGATTATGCCACTCAATGCGTTTCTCTTCATTATATAAAATAATGCCGATGGGCAGGCCGCTCATGACTTCATTGCCCGCTTTTTTTACCCGATGGGATATCGTTCCGACGTACGTATTCAATTCACGGCGAAAAGCTGTCTCGGCTTGCAGCGTAAAGTACGCCATGACTCCGCAGAGTAAGAAAGCCGTTAGGCCCAGCCACCATTTGAACATATAGATAATGGCTGTCAAGGCGATGAGGAGAATGAACATCCACACGATATGTTGACCGTGCCACCGCTTCAAAAGGAACTTCGGCATTCGAACTAGCTCCTAATCCTATAAATTTTTCTTGAACCGTTCACGGATTGGAAACGCAACATCAAATACCCCTAATAGGCTGTAAACAAAGAATAGCGGCGAAATAATAACTAAGAGGATAATCGCTACGACGGGTAATATTGGCTTCCATTTATTCGCATGAGCCACATAAAATAGAAAGCCTATTGCTTGAATAGCGAATACGAGCATCAATAGCGGCATCGCATTCATCAATAGTGTCGAAATTAGCGAGCTCGAATCAGGCTTCGTGAACAATTCTAAAACGAACGCTATTAGATAAATCCAAACCAGCGATTTGGGCAGCATCCATTCCCTCATCGGGCGCAAACCTGGGATACCTTCGCCAGATTTGTTCAAAAACCAGCGCGTTACGCCATGCGTCACGAAGGTCAGGAACAACGCCATGAAAATCAGATACAACGGAATGACCTGTACAATGAAGCTCACATACCAGTCTTGATCCTTCGGCAAAATCTCTTGAATGCTTTGCGGCATGGTTGCAATACTATCTATCATGAATTGTTTAAACTTGGAAACCGGATCAAGTCCTAATGCAAAGCCTAAAACTAAACCTAACAACGACTCCGCTAGTATGGTTACGATACCCGCGGTTAGTACGGATCTGGCTGGCGCTTTGCGTTTATATAGATTCCCCATCACTAACACAGGTGGTAATATAAACAACGCAATTGTTACTAAATAAAGGCCTAACCACTGAGTAAGAATAAAAACAACGAACAGACTGAGCACATAGCTAACGACGAAACGCTTTGTACTTGTTTTGACATATAACATAAGCACTGGAACCAACAGAAAACTACATGTAAAAATAATAAATGGCGTCATCAGCGATAGCAACGAAATAATCATAACTACGCTCCAGATGACACTTTGCCAACTTCGATTCCCCAACCGGGCTCACCTCTTACGTAAATGTTCTTCGAGCGATGAAATGTCGCCGTACCAGTCCTCAAGTTGATGTCCCTCTTGGCGGTGCTTCTTCATTTTCTCAACAATAGCTTCGTCCAAACTGCGATAAGAAATCCCCAGTCTTCGGCCTAAAATATAGCCGCTCGATATCAAGCTGGCCAATCCATCGATCATCTTGGCATGACTACCTTCCCACATGCCCTTGAGCAGATGAGCTACATGATCTACGACTTCTGTTTTGAGCCACTCAATGACTTTGGCTCGTCTGGCTAGGTCAATATCTTTTTCCCTATTCAGCAACCGTCATCTCTCCTCATCTCACAAAGAAACGATATTGTTCAATTATACCACAAATAGGTACTAGAAAAGAAAGCCTCTACATAGGTATTCGATCACGTCATTGGGCATACAAAAAAGACAGCCGTTTGACCAGCTGTCTTTTTGATAAAACCTATTCCGTTGTGTAAGGCAACAACGCGATTGTACGGCTGCGTTTGATCGCAATCGTCAAAGCACGTTGGTACTTAGCGGAAGTACCAGTTACACGTCTAGGAAGAATCTTCCCGCGCTCACTGATGAACTTTTTAAGAGTCTCGATATCTTTATAATCAATATGCTTGATTTTGTTTACAGTGAAGTAACAAACCTTACGGCGCTTGCCTTTACCGCCTTTGCCACGAGGAGCAAATTTGCGATCAGCACGATCATCACCATTATTGTCTCTTTTTTGGAAAGCCATTGTGTCTCTTCAGTCCTTTCTACGTTTAAAATGGCAAATCATCATCGGAAATATCGATCGGTTTTCCGTCATCTATGAAAGGATCCTGCTGCTCGCGCGATCCACCGCCACGATTGCCACTGCCGCTTCCGCCGCCGTAGCTTGCGTTTGCGTTAGGTGATCCGCCTTCTTCGCGATTTCCGCCGCCGCTAGATTCAAGGAAACGTACATTATCGGCAATAATTTCAGTCACGTAAACACGTTTTCCTTCATTATTGTCGTAGTTACGAACTTGAATGCGTCCTTCAACTGCTGTTAAGCGACCTTTACGCAAGTAATTCGCACATGTTTCGGCAAGCTGCCTCCACGTGACAATATTGATAAAGTCCGCTTCACGTTCTTTCGAGCCACCGCTCGTGAAAGGACGATCCACAGCAAGTGTGAATTGGGTAACTGCTACCCCAGCTGGTGTATAACGAAGTTCTGGATCTTTGGTCAATCGACCGATAAGAATGACACGGTTCAACATGGAATAACCCTCCTGACGAAAATACTGGCTTTGATTAAGCTACGTCGTTTACGATTAAGTGACGAATAACTTCGTCCGAAATCTTAAGTACGCGATCAAGTTCAGTTACAACAGCAGGTTCTGCGTTGAAGTGTACAAGCACATAGTGCCCGTCACGGAACTTCTTGATCTCATACGCAAGACGGCGTTTACCCATCAGGTCATGTTTGGAGATTTCTCCCCCACCGTTCGAGATGATGCCTTGAAATTTTTCAACCGTAGATTGAACAACTTCTTGCTCAATGTCAGTACGAATGATGTACATCAATTCATATTTGCGCATGTATTTCACCTCCTTTTGGACTAAGCGGCTCCTGTTCAAACTTGCTAGGCAAGCGAAGGAGCAAGGAGCGAGGATTCTTTTCAAAACTCGCACCTGAATACTATAGCAAATCATGCGGCAAATTACAAGTTTTTATCACAGGCTTCGCATAGGTGGAAGCTGGTAAGTGATGAGGTACATGCTTTCGCCCTCTTGGGGCAATCATAACTATGATTGTTATTCTTATGAAGAGGTGATTCAATCGTGGGTGAATGGACACATTTTAATGAAGGCGATCATGTTCCTAACGACGGCGAATATATGGAAATTGGCGAGAATGCCTTCCATATGGGAATTAACAATCCCAAGACAGTTACACTGCGCAAAGGCGACACTTTTCCAGCAACGAGCAATCATAATCGCAAATGGCATAAAAAAGGCGGCAAACGGATGTAACTACTTCTATTAAAATGAATGAAAATGAACACCCTCTAGCTTAGCTGCGGGGTGTTCATTTTCATATACACTCAGATACTTTTACCTCATATACACATTTTTCTCTGAAATCTTTCCATCCGGAAAGTAAACGAATAAGGCATAGTATCCTGGTTGATTCGAGATGGCAAATTCATATGATTGTTTCCCATTCTCTTCTTTCACTAACTTCCCTTTAGATCCTGTCTCCTTAACCAAATCATCATAGGTACTCGTCATTGGAATTTTCTCGACTTGTTCCCTCGTAATCGTGGAGGTTGTTTCTGCCACCCCACCAGTTGCCTTCGGCGTAGCTGTCACTGTCCCACCCGTATTCGTGCCACTAGGCGTCGCAGAAGCCCCAGGTGAGGTCTGAACAGTCACACTTGCAGTTGGACTAGCTACGCTGTTTCCGTCCTTCTTGGAGCAACCTGAGGCCACCATTGCAAACACCACAAGAACTATCATCCATATCTTAATAACTATTTACCTCCTTGATCTTCAGTTCTCAATCCTAACGGTTAGTTTTCCTGCATTTGGCTTCTTTATCCCTTTTTACATCGTTTCTAAAAACAAAAAAAAACCGCCTATACCCATTACGGATATAAACGGCTTTCATCCATCTTATGTGTTCTAGTACGGAAAGAGTGGGAGTCGAACCCACGCACGCCTCGCGACGCCTAACTGATTTCGAGTCAGCCCCCTTGGACCACTTGGGTACCTTTCCAAGGAAAATGAGAACAGGACTTATTGTATCAAAAAAGTCTGTCTCTCGCAAGTGTTTTACTATTTTTATTGGAAACTTAGCTCGTCTCTTCGTCCATCATGGCATCTGTCACGGCATTACTGCGTAATATTTTCTTAAGCTTGCTTTCGAACTTCGTTCTCGGCACGAGGACACTGTGCTTACAACCTACACACTTGATCCGAATATCCATCCCCATTCGAATAATTTCCATTTCATTAGTACCGCATGGATGGGGCTTTTTCATCTGTACGACATCGCCAAGTTGGTATTCCTTCTTCTCCATCTTAGTTCCCCTCCACCTTTTCCTGTTTAACGTAAGTCACGACCTTAGGATACGGGATTTCGATACCGTTGGCATCTAAATATTTTTTAATTTCCGCGTTCAGAATCCTTCCTACTTCTCCTTGGGTGTTAGGCTTACACTCAGCAATGACCCGTATTTTCAACTCGGAATTCCCGATCATTTGCACACCTAGCACCTCAGGCACTTTGACGATATTCTCTGTACGCTCATTCACTTCACCGACAATTTCTCGCAATAAGTCCATCGCACGATCAATATCAGCATCATAGGCTATAGATACATCTACTACCGCAATCGAATTGTAGGTTGAAAAGTTCGTCACTTGTTTGATGTTTCCGTTTGGGATAATGTGAACCTCGCCTGTCCAGCTTTTGATCCGCGTCACACGAATCCCGATCTCCTCAACGGTCCCTTTGAATTGATCAATTTGAATCACATCGCCAACCCCGAATTGATCCTCGAAAATGATAAAGAACCCCGTAATGACATCCTTCACCAAACTCTGTGCTCCGAAACCTATGGCTAACCCAAGAACACCTGCACCAGCGAGTAAGGGTCCTAAATTTAAACCTACTTGACCTAAAATTAACATGATAGCAACTAGATTTACGGTATACGCGATGAGGTTATGTATGAGAATAGAAATGGTATTCGATCTACGTCTATCAATGTTGAGTGGTGATTTTTCTCTCGCAATGACCATGTGAGCAATAGTTTTATCAGCAATTTTAATGATAATTCTAGCAATGATATATATTAGGACTATTTTGATAACGATCCAGAATACCGAAGCAATGATCTCAGGTTTACTGATATGTTCACGAATCCATTGCATCAGATTTTCGAAGAAATGTGTTTCCAAAGTCACTAGCAAACCTCCTTAATTTTCTACTATAGTACCATATCCATCTTCTTTTTTAAAATATATTCCTCTAATCTCTACGTTCTCGCTCTCTATAATCTCTTGAACTTGAGTAAGATCTGCGCCAGGAAATTCAATAGAAAGAGCGCATCCGGCTGTAATCTCCTTCGGCGTGGGCCTGATATCTATCTCAATATCCGCATATTCTAGCAGCATCTCAGCTCTTAGTGCCTGTTGGGTAGAATCAAAAGCTATCAACATGATAGAAAATTCCAGAGAAAGCTCTCCTCTCTACGTATAAATGTACCTCTCTCTCCATATACTAGTAAAAAGATTTACTACTTTGGAGGGATATCATGAAATTCCATTTTGGATTCGACGGCGATAAAACCCCAGTGCAAGAACCTTTGAAGATTCAACATACCGATTCCAATACACCCTATCTTCTCGCAAAGCATTTACAGTCGATTTTCAGTAAACTACCAACCTATCAACCTATCGTAGTGATTTGTGTAGGAACTGATCGATCCACAGGTGATTCTCTGGGACCACTGGTTGGTTCCCATTTAAATCGCACGACTACACTCCGCAATCTTCATTTGTTTGGCACCTTGGATGAACCAGTCCACGCCATGAATTTAGCCGAAACTGTGGATACGATTCATAAGCAATTCCAGAACCCCTTTATCGTTGCCGTAGATGCTTGTTTGGGGCAAGTGGCTAGTGTCGGCTGCATTCAGGTTGCGCATGGACCGCTTAAGCCAGGTGCGGGAGTCAATAAAGACCTGCCTCCAGTTGGTGATATTCATGTCACTGGGATCGTGAATGTTGGCGGCTTCATGGAATATTTCGTCCTGCAAAATACGCGGCTAAGCCTCGTTATGAATATGGCTACCGTCATTGGCGATGCCCTCTACGCTGCGATCAGACGGACTCAATCATTTACACCGAGTGCTACGACTGCTTTAAAGTTTGAGTAATTGTCTCTTTCTCTTCTGGACTTAACGTATAGCTGGATTGACCTTTTGCAATCGGCTTTGCATATACATACATTTGCTCTCTACTATGTATCCCTGTGAGGATCACACCATCCTGCTCTTCATTCAGCAAGGCCATTGAAAAGCTTAAATCACTACCGCCTTCATTAAAAGCATTGTAGCGACGAATTCCTATGTTGGATGTCATCTTTGTCATGGCTTGACGAATACTAAAGATATTGGCTGAAGCCTTAACGGATTCGGCCTTTTGCTCGTTCAAGGCGTTCTGCATGCCGATTAGCAGCTGCTCCATGTTTTCAGCACTAGAACCATTGATCATTTGCGTATATCGTTTCCGTAAGGATGACAACCGAATTGAAATAATAATGATCGTAATAAACAACACCAGAATGAATGCGAAGCACACTAATATCACATATTCTGCATTCAAGCCAAACAGTTCCCCCATGCCCAAATCCCTCTTTCTACTTTGCATATTGCGCTTGAATCTCTCTTACGGCTTCAATCAAAGCTGTCACTTCTACATCCGTTGTAAAATAGCCGATACTCGCCCGAACGGCACCCTTAGCCAATGTGCCTGCAATTTCATGAGAAAGCGGCGTACAATGATAGCCAGCTCGCACCGCTATTTGGAAGGACTGATCGAGAATAAAGGCAACTTCCGATGAATCCACATCCTGAATATTAAAGGCCACGATTCCTGTCTTATTTTGTCCAAGCTTCGGCCCTAGAATCGTTACTCCTTCAATTCCCAGTAAGCCTTCCATTAATTGTTGGGTATGCGCCCACTCTTTCTCGTGAATCTTGTTCACTGTCTCGGCAAGCACGAACTTCACGCCTTCGTTCAATCCAGCGATGCCAACCGTGTTCTGGGTCCCTGCTTCGTAGCGATCAGGACGCACCGTAGGCTGGTGGATCGCCTCCGATTGACTTCCTGTACCTCCATGCAGCAACGGTTCCAAATCAATGTCTGGATGGATATATAGACCACCCGTCCCCTGAGGCCCCAGAAGCCCCTTGTGGCCAGGGAAGGCGAGCATGTCGATATTCATATCTGCGACATGAATGGGCAGTACACCGGCACTCTGAGCGGCGTCAACGAGCAGCTTCGCGCCGTGACTTCTGCAGAGCTCACCGATCTCACCAATTGGCATAATAGTGCCCAGAAGATTGGAACTGTGATTCACAACGACGAGTGTTGTATTCGAGCGAAGTGCTTCTTTCAGATCATTTAATTGCATATTTCCTTGCTCATCGTGTTTTAAGTATGTAAGCTCTACTCCGGCACTAGCTTTCAAATATTCTAGCGGTCTTCTTACCGAATTGTGTTCAACATTGGTACAAATCACATGATCGCCAGGCTTCACAAATCCTTTGATTGCCTGATTCAGTGCATGTGTCGTATTTAATGCAAATGAAATATCGTTGGGGTTTCTAACACCAAATAATTTCGCCAGATTCCTTCTTGTCACGAATAGTGCACGGCTAGCCTTTACGGCCATCTGGTGACTGCCTCTACCGGGATTGGCTGCATACTCCTGCATGCATTGCATCATCGCATCCATCACCGATGGCGGCTTAGGCCACGAGGATGCCGCTTGGTCGAAATACATAACGCCCTTCATGTTTTCAGCCCCTAAGTCAAAAATATAGCATACCTTAGTTTCTTCTTTCTGCTCGAAAGAAAAACATAGGTATGCTAGCAATTTTTATGAGATTTTACCTTGCAATAACTCTAGCAGTCGGTTGAGATCGTCTTTCGAGTAATAGAGTAGCTCGATCTTCCCTTTGTCCTGCTGACTTTTAATCTTCACCGATGTCCGATAAATATCTCGCAATTGCTCTTCAGCTTGATTGATATACGGGTCTCTGTTTTTTTCTTTTTGCTTCGCCTTTTCTTTTTCAGGGCCGGGCGGTTCTTCTAACATTTTAATCGCTTCTTCAAGTTCTCTAACACTCCATTGTTTAGAGATCGTTGATTCCGCTAGTTCTTTCTTAATCTTATCGTCCTTTACACCAACAATTGCTCTTGCGTGACCCATAGATAATGTTCCACGTGAAACATATTGTTTAATGGCTTCCGGCAGAGAAAGTAATCTTAAGAAATTAGCAATGTGAGACCTACTCTTACCTACCTTTGCTGAAAGCTCTTCTTGCGTCAAAGAAAACTGATCAATGATGCCTTGATAAGCAAAAGCAATCTCAAGCGCATTAAGATCTTCACGCTGAACATTTTCAATCAGAGCGATCTCCATCACTTGCTGATCGGATAAAATCCTTTCAACAGCTGGAATGGTTGGCGTCCCTGCAACTTGAGAAGCACGGAAACGACGTTCACCCGCAATGATTTCATAGCCCTTAAGAACCTTGCGAACAATGATTGGCTGAATAACACCATGTTCCTTGATCGATTCCGAAAGCTCCTTGATGCTATCTTCATTAAAGTGTTTTCTTGGCTGATACGGATTGGCTCTTAATTGAGCTAGTGGAATTTGAATGACTTTATCGCTCTCATCAATATGCAAGGACGTAATTAATGCGTCTAATCCTTTACCTAAACCTTTAGAGAGGCCTTTGGTCATACTGAGATCACTTCCTTAGCAAGTTCTAAATAAACTTCCGCGCCCTTTGATCTAGGATCGTACGTAATAATAGATTGCCCATGACTTGGCGCTTCGCTTAAACGTACATTACGAGGAATAATCGTTTGATATACCTTTGTTTGGAAATACTTTTTAACTTCTTCAATGACCTGAATACCTAAATTAGTCCTCGCATCAAACATCGTCAATAGCACGCCTTCAATTTGAAGTCCTGTATTTAAATGCTTTTGCACCAATCGCACGGTATTCAAAAGTTGACTCAAACCTTCTAATGCGTAATATTCACATTGAATGGGGATAATTACAGAATCAGCTGCAGTTAAGGAGTTAATCGTTAGAAGACCAAGTGAAGGAGGGCAATCTATCAAAATATAATCATATAAGTGTTTGACAAGTTGAAGTGACTTCTTCAATCGAACTTCTCTTGAAATGGTCGGAACCAATTCAATCTCTGCTCCAGCTAGTTGAATCGTTGCCGGAACAATTTTAAGATTTGGAACATTTGTTTCAACAGTTGCATCCTTCGGATGCACATCATTAATTAATACATCGTAGATGCAATTTGTTACATCAGCTTTGTTTACACCAATACCACTTGTCGTGTTCCCTTGCGGGTCAATATCAACCAAAAGAACGCGTTTACCAAGCGAAGCTAATGAAGCGCCTAGATTCACAGAAGTCGTCGTCTTGCCGACGCCACCCTTCTGATTCGTTATTGCAATAATTTTAGACAAAACCATTTCACCTCTATCGCTTATGTTCCATAATGCTATTTAACAAGCAGTAGTACTATCTTACCATAACTATCAATCAGTTACCTCATGAATATTTGATAGATTAGTGCCATTAGATGCAAAAAAAACGGCTTGCGCCGTTTTAGGTAGCATGAATGCCTAAATTATCGCTTAGGAATCTTAATTATAATTTCATAATGGTCTTCATGATCTTGCTCAGACGTATTAATATGTAAACCTGAGCTCGAAACCATTTCAACCGATTGTCGAATCGTATTTAGAGCAAGCCTAACATCTTTCGTAAAAGATACGCGACGCGTCTTCTTAATCTTTGCCGCTTCCTTCAGAAAGCTAATCTTAATTTCCGTTTGTTTAACATTTAATTCTTTTGTAATGATTTCCTCAAGAAGCTTAACCTGTTGTTCTTCTTGATCTAAGGCTAATAAAGCTCGTGCATGGCGCTCAGTAATTTTACGTTCCATCAAAGCCATTTTTACTGGCTCACACAACTGTAAAAGTCGAATCTTATTCGCAATCGTAGATTGGCTCTTACCAAGACGCTGTGCAAGGCTCTCCTGCGTGAGATCATGCATCTCTATCAATTGATGATAAGCTGCAGCCTCTTCAATTGCAGTAAGTCCCTCACGTTGTAAATTTTCAATAAGAGCAATGGATGCTGCTTGTGAATCATTGAAATCACGAACAATCGCTGGGATTGTATCCATACCAAGTTTTTTAACAGCACGCAAGCGCCGTTCGCCAGCAATCAATTCAAATGTATTATTTATGACTCGCACAACGATGGGTTGAATAATACCATGTGTACGAATAGTTTGACATAGTTCATCAATTCGATCATCATCGAACAGCGTTCTTGGCTGATAGGGACTTGGAATAATACTATTTACGGGTATGTTTTTGACCTCATCCGTCGTGGAACGATCTGATAGGCCAAACAGCTTCGATATTTGTTCTTTCATAGGAAAACTTACCACCAACTCTTCCCGTAGTTTAAGCGATCAGTACAGTGAGAAACCTTCTATCGAAGTAAATTCGAGGAGGAGCGACCGCGTTTTAGATGTTGTTTTTATCGCCATTAAGAATTCGTTCTTCCGTGTACCGGAAACTATCAATTCTTAAGTGGTTACAATAAACGGCTACTACATCCCTCTTAGGACGAGCGCGTTTATCTAAAAATTACAGCCCATGTTATGGTGAAAAGATCAACTCGACATTCCGGGACGCTGCCACTCATGCTGTATGATTCTAGTAAATTTAATCTATCAATTGCGAATATCCAACACTACAACATCACAAATAAAAACTAAGGCGAAGCCAGTAACAGCCAAGCTTTCACCTTATATAAGTATTCTCCATCGAAGGCGATAATCCTTCTATTCGTTAAGCAAGCTAGCAAATGTTTCACGTGAAACATTTGCCTTATTTAAAGAGCGGTTCCTTTAGCGGGATACCAGCTTTCCGAGGATATTTAACAGGCGTAGCAGCTGTTTTTCGAATCTCCACAAAGTGTCTCACAGATTCTTCGATTGGCAAAATCATCCGATTAACCTTTGTAACCTTCCCACGCAGTTCTACTAAACTAAAAGAAGCTTCCTTAATCTCCTCATCTACCTCAGAACCCTTCATAGCAATGAAGGTCCCACCGCTTTTAACAAAAGGAAGACAAAACTCGTTCAGAACTTGCAACTTAGCAACTGCTCTTGCGGTAACGAGATCAAAGTGATCACGGTAACGAGGTAATCTCGCCACATCCTCTGCCCTGCCATGCACACAGTCCATATCTGTTAGATGGAGTTGAGAGACAATTTCTTTTAAAAATAGAATCCGCTTATTCAACGAATCAACAATCGTGACTTGAAGGTGAGGAAAGACAATCTTGAGCGGAATGCTTGGAAACCCAGCGCCTGAACCGATGTCAGCTAGTGACATCGCCTTCGACATATCGTAGTTAAAAGCCACAGAAAGAGAATCATAGAAATGTTTAAGATAAACTTGACCTCTCTCTGTGATACCCGTTAGATTCATTTTCTCATTCCACTCAACGAGTGTCTTGTAATACTGATCAAACTGATCTAGCTGTTGTGTAGATAGCGTGATATTTTCTTTTTTTAATAACTCTATGAATTGTTGCTGTGTAGCATCCATATCTTAACCTCTAGCCGCTATGACTCTATTGTAATGTTCTAAATAAACAAGCAAGATCGAAATGTCCGAAGGAGTAACCCCGCTAATCCGGGATGCCTGACCAATAGAGATAGGACGAATTTTCGCGAGTTTTTGTTTCGCCTCTGTCGCAATACCATGAATCAAGCTATACTCAATATCGTCGGGAATCTTTTTCTTTTCCATTTTGCGCAAACGATCTACTTGATTACTCTGCTTTTCAATATAGCCGGCATACTTCACTTGAATACCAACTTGTTCCTTCATATCTTCATCTAAGTCAAAAGGAGACATCGTCATTTGTTCAATATGCTTATATTCAATCTCAGGTCGACGCAATAAGGAAATCGCCGGTACCGAGTTCGTCAGCTGCACGCTTTCCAAGCTTAGTAGTAATTCCTGAACATGAGGCTCAGGTCTTACCTTCACTTCCGATAACCGTTCAATTTCTTGTTCAACTAGTGATTTTTTGTTCAAAAATTTCGCATAACGCTCTTCAGAAATCAATCCGATTTCATGACCGATAGGTGTCAATCGTAGATCCGCATTATCATGACGAAGCAACAAGCGATATTCTGCACGTGAAGTAAGTAAGCGATACGGCTCACTCGTCCCTTTTGTCACTAGATCATCAATCAGAACGCCGATATAGCCTTCCGAACGATCCAATACGATGGCTTCCTTCTCCTGCACTTTACGAGCTGCATTAATACCCGCCATGACACCTTGACCCGCAGCTTCTTCATACCCAGATGTTCCATTGATTTGTCCAGCAGTAAATAAACCGCTAACCAACTTCGTTTCCAATGAAGGCTTCAATTGCGTTGGTACAACAGCATCATATTCGATGGCATAGCCCGTACGCATCATTTCAACTTTCTCTAAGCCAGGAATAGAACGCAAAATCCCAAGTTGTACATCTTCCGGCATACTTGTGGAAAGACCTTGCACATAATACTCTGAAGTACTGTGGCCTTCTGGCTCAAGGAAAATTTGATGCTTCGCCTTATCAGCGAAACGAACAATTTTATCCTCAATAGAAGGACAATACCTCGGGCCGGTCCCTTCAATAGCACCTGAGAACATCGGAGCGCGATGTAGATTATCATTAATAATTTGGTGAGTTTCTGCAGACGTATACGTTAACCAGCAAGGCAACTGTTCATTATGATTAGAGCCATACTTAGTTTCGAACGAGAAAAACTTAGGTTGCTCATCGCCAGGCTGAATTTCAGTTTTACTAAAATCAATCGTATCTCCATGAACGCGCGGTGGCGTACCTGTTTTGAAACGAACTAGGTCGAAGCCCAGCTTGCGCAAGGACTCAGATAATTTTACAGATGGTTGTTGATTATTAGGTCCACTCTCGTACATAAGTTCGCCCATAATGACTTTTCCGCGTAAATACGTACCCGTCGTCAAAACGACAGATTTTGCGTAATATTCAGCACCGGTTTTAGTAATTAACCCTTTACAAACGCCGTCCTCAACAATAAGCTCCTCAGCCATCCCTTGACGCAAAGTTAAGTTAGGCGTAGCTTCAATGGTTTCTTTCATTTTATGCTGATACGAAAACTTATCCGCTTGAGCGCGCAGCGCATGAACAGCTGGACCCTTACCTGTATTCAACATACGAAGTTGAATATAGGTTTTATCAATATTGCGACCCATCTCTCCGCCAAGTGCGTCGATCTCACGAACAACGTGTCCTTTCGCCGGACCACCGATGGATGGGTTACAAGGCATGAAAGCAACCATGTCCAAGTTGATCGTCAATAGTAACGTATTGCAACCCATGCGAGCTGAAGCTAGCGCGGCTTCGCAGCCAGCATGCCCGGCGCCGATAACAATAACGTCATAATCTCCTGCGTGATATCCCATAGAAACGTCCCTCCCTCTTTTATGAAAACGCGAATGCCGTCGATTTTCATTTACCTAAGCAGAATTGTGTAAAAATTTGATCGATTAAGGACTCTCCTACGGAATCCCCGATAATCTCTCCTAACTGCTCCCATGCTGCTCGGATATCAATTTGAATCATATCAATCGGTACATATTGCTCATTCGCATCCAATGCATCCTGTAAAGAACGCTTTGCTTGCTTCAATAAAGAAATGTGACGTACATTACTCACGTACGTCAGATCACTGGATTCAAGCTTACCTTCGAAGAAAATCGCAGCGATCGCTTTTTCCAAATCCTCAATACCTTTATTCTCAATCAGCGATAACTCCACAATACGCTCTTTTGGAAAATAACTGAGCACTTGTTCCACGTCAAGTTTGCGTTCCAAATCAATTTTATTCAGAATAACAATCGTTTGCTTATCCGCCAACTGCTTCATCAGAGCAATTTCATCGAATTGAAGCTCGTCATTACTATTCAATACAAGCAAAATGAGATCCGCTTCAGTTAACGCCGTCTTCGAACGCTCAACACCCATTTGTTCAACAATATCTGAAGTTTCACGAATACCTGCCGTATCCAGCAGCTTCAAGGGAATGCCACCAATATTCACGAACTCTTCAATAACATCCCGCGTTGTCCCTGGAATATCGGTAACAATAGCCCTATTCTCTTGTGCTAATTCATTCAACAGCGATGACTTCCCAACATTAGGTTTGCCGACAATCGCCGTCTCAATGCCTTCACGTAAAATCTTGCCTTGTTCCGCGGTCACCAATAAACGATCAATTACAAACATGACCGCATCGCACTTCGTTTTGATGAAAGCATTCGTCATTTCCTCGACATCATGTTCCGGATAATCAATGTTAACCTCAACATGGGCCATCAACTCCACGAGAACATACCGCAAATGCTTAATTTGCTTGGATAAATTACCTTCCACTTGCTTCAAAGCGACTTTGAAAGCTCGATCAGATTTAGCACGAATCAAGTCAATGACCGCTTCCGCCTGTGTTAAGTCAATACGACCATTCAAGAATGCTCGCTTCGTGAATTCACCTGGTTCTGCTAAGCGGACCCCTTGCGAAAGTAGCAAATCAAGCACATTCTTAACGGAAACAATCCCGCCGTGACAGCTGATTTCAACAACATCCTCCATCGTGAAGGAACGCGGAGCTTTCATTAACGTAACTAGAACCTCCTCTACCTTTTCGGCAGAAGCAGGTTCTATAATGAATCCATAATGTACCGTATGCGTATCAGCAACAGATAATTTCGTTTTTGAGCGGAAAATACGTTCAACGTATGTGACAGATTCCTCACCGCTCACACGAATAACCGCTATCCCACCCTCACCAAGCGGTGTAGAAATAGCAGCAATCGTATCATTTAACATAGTGTTTGCACCTCGAATTTACCTCATTGTAAAGAAAAAGCAATGACATATGAACCAAGTCATTGCGATCTGTGTTATTTAACAGCGATGACAACCCGACGATTCGGTTCTTCGCCTTTACTGTATGTTTTGATAACTGGATGACCTTGTAATTCAGCGTGAATAATTTTACGTTCTTGTGAGTTCATAGGCTCCAAAATAACTTCTTTTTTCGACTTAATGACGCGGTTAGCCAGTCTTAAAGCAAGCTCCTCCAACGTCTTCTTCCGTCGATCACGGAAATTCTCCGCATCTAAGATGATGCGGAAATGAGAATTCGCATATCGATTTCCAACAATATTCACTAAATATTGAAGTGCATCGAGCGTTTGTCCTCTTTTGCCGATCAAAATACCTAATTCCGAACCACTCATGTTTAAGACATAGCCTTCACGATCTTTATGAGTATCTATGGTGATGGAAATTTGCATCGCTTCGAACATATCTTGTAAGAAAGCTATCGCTTCCTCAAGTGGATCGGGTATCAATTCGAGCTCAACTTTAGCAACTCTGGATCCAATAAACCCGAACAACCCTCGTGAGGGCTGTTCCAAAATATGAATATGTACACGATCCTCCGAAACTTGCCATTGCGCTAGACCAGATTTAACCGCTAGCTCAATTGTCTTTCCAGTCACCACGATTTTCTTCATTTAGACAGGCCACCCTTATTATTTTGAGATCCAGGCTTCTTTTGTGAACCAGGAGCACCATAGATGAAATAAGACTGAATGATTGTGAAAATGTTACCGTATATCCAGTATAACGGAAGAGCTGACGCAAAATTCATGGACATAACGAAAATCATAACCGGGAAAATATACATTAAACTTTTCATTTGTTGATTCATTTGAGATGACATAAACATTTGTTGAACGAAAGTTGTAGCCGCGGCGATCAAAGGAAGAATGTACAAGTGATCCGGCTTACCAAGATTCAACCATAGGAATGTGTGTTCATGAATTTCTTGATTTCGCATAATCGCTTGATACAAGGCGATAAGAATCGGCATTTGAACGATGATAGGAAAACAACCCGCTAGTGGATTAACACCATTTTGCTGAAACAATTTCATTGTTTCTTCTTGTTGCTTTTTTGCATCATCTTTATATTTCTCTTTAAGCTTCTTCATTTCAGGCTGCAGATCCTGCATCCGTTTGGAGCTTTTGTATTGCTTAAGCGTAAGCGGCAAAATAATCAATCGAATAATGATTGTTACGACCAAGATGGACAAACCATATTGACCCCATAAATGATCAGCGAACCAGTCAAGTGTTTGCGAAAGCGGGTACGTAAAGTACTTGGTGAAAAAATTAGCCGTGTTCAGGTCGATTGGCGCTGATGCTGCACCTGACGTGCTACATCCCGACAAAAGCAAAATCACCGAAGACAGTGCTACTAGCAAATAAATTCGACGAGTCAAAATGAGATCCTCCTAAATGTCTTTTCCAAGATAAACTATAACACAACTTCAGCCCGCAAGGAAATAATGCGTTACTTTTTTGTAGCGTCATTTTTTTTATATAAAGAAGCTTTTCGAATGACATGCCATATACTCTTCTCCATGTCTGCATAAGTCATATCAACAACTGGTTTTCTAGCCAGCAGAATGTAGTCATATTGAGGTGTCATGTTTTCTTTTTTTAAACGAATGATTTCTTTCATCATCCGTCTCAGCCGATTGCGTACGACTGCATTACCAATCTTTTTAGAAACCGAAACACCGAACCGAAACTCTTCTGCTTTAGATTGCGGCAAATAATAAAGCACGAATTGGTGATTGGCCATGGATTTCCCATACCGATACACTTTACTAAAATCTTCTCTTTTCGCTAACCGATATTGTTTCTCCACAGCAATGTACACTCCAGACAGAT
The DNA here is from genome assembly GCF_056402415.1 of Paenibacillus sp. P4_A9. Lineage (NCBI taxonomy): Bacteria > Bacillati > Bacillota > Bacilli > Caryophanales > Paenibacillaceae > Paenibacillus > Paenibacillus sp. P4_A9. The sequence continues at coordinate 11,476 of NZ_JBFUHL010000002.1, read as the reverse complement.
CACATTCATTAGTTGAAAGAACACTACATATCTTATCTAGTTTTAACAAAACCAGTTCAATGTAAACCATCCACTAAAATGCAAAAAAAAAAGCCCCTTTCGGAGCCTTTTCTTACGCGCTAAGGACTTTTCTTCCTTTAAGACGACGAGCTTGTAGAACTTTACGACCGTTCTTAGTGCTCATTCTTTTACGGAAACCATGGTTCTTCTTACGCTTTCTCGTATTCGGGTTAAATGTTGGACCCATCTATAGCACCTCCCTACCTGGCTGAGGATATCCATCCTACAAAATTTCTACTACTCATTAAATCATTTTCACAGAAGAAAGTCAACCTACCCAAGTGTGCAGTATTTGGATGATGGACTTTCCTCAGCAGCTCTCATTGGATAACAAAAGAATAAGCTGTGTATAAAATTTTGACGAGAAAGAACAAACTTTGTCGAAAATCAACAGAATATCAACAATATCTTGTGTTGTGAACAACTTCTACCCACAACTTGTTGTTATTGTGGATAATACAAAACAATCCGTTGATTAACAAGGTATCTTTTGTTAAGATAGTAATGTTTCTGCTGTGGATATACGCCACTAATCCTCAAAGTTATCAACACCCTGTGGATAATAATGTGCACAAACTACCCTCTACAAGCATAAGTCATTTCTGTGAATCCTTAATAGTGTGGATAAAACCGACAAAAGTCATCCTTTTTTGACCCCACAAGACATAAGATTCTTTTTGCCGAAATATGGACATAATAAATGCTAACTAGCTATTCCATTGAGATTACAACGTGAGTTGTTCATTCTTGCGTTTTATCCATATATGATAAGCAATGTTTTCCCTGGCCTATGCCACATGTTTGATTCAAAAGGAGTGAAGTACTGTGGAAGGCCATTCTACGGACCTTTGGCAACAAATTTTAACGATTATTCAAACGAAGCTGAGTAAGCCGAGCTTTGACACTTGGCTCAAATCGACCAAAGCCACTGTATTCAACGATTCTACCGTTATCATTTGCGCGCCTAATAATTTTGCGCAGGAATGGCTAGAGAGTAGATACACGAAACTAATCGAAGGAACGATCTACGATTTTACGGGTAAGCATGTTTCCGTCAAATTCGTTATCGAAACCGAAGAACATAAATCCAATTCGATGACGACGATTCCACCTGTTATCATTCCACCCAAAGGGCCAGCTATCGTCGCGGGTGAAGAAAACTTTACAAGTATGATGAACGCTAGGTACACCTTTGATACCTTCGTTATCGGATCTGGCAACCGATTTGCTCACGCAGCTTCCCTCGCAGTAGCTGAAGCGCCGGCAAAAGCGTATAATCCCCTCTTTTTATATGGAGGTGTTGGACTAGGTAAGACTCATCTCATGCATGCGATCGGACACTATGTACTCGAACATAACCCAGGTTCTCGGGTTCTATATATATCCTCCGAAAAGTTTACCAATGAATTTATCAATGCAGTCCGTGATAACCGCGGGGAAGGCTTTCGTAATAAGTATCGTACAATTGATGTGCTGCTCATCGATGATATTCAATTCCTTGCAGGGAAAGAAGGAACACAGGAAGAGTTTTTCCATACATTTAACGCGCTTCATGAAGAAGGAAAGCAAATTATTATCTCAAGTGACCGTCCACCGAAAGAAATTCCAACGTTGGAAGATCGATTACGTTCACGTTTTGAATGGGGACTTATAACGGATATTCAACCGCCTGACTTAGAAACGCGTATAGCAATTTTACGCAAAAAAGCAAAAGCTGAAAATCTCGAGATCCCGAATGAAGCTATGATCTATATCGCCAACCAAATTGATACGAACATTCGAGAGCTGGAAGGCGCCTTAATACGTGTTGTTGCATACTCGTCCCTTATTAATCAAGATATTACCGTTCATCTGACAGCCGAAGCGTTGAAAGATATCATCCCATCCAACCGTCCAAGGGTCATTACGATACAGGATATTCAAGCGCGAGTTGGAGAATTCTATGGTTTAAAGCTCGAGGATTTCAAAGCGCGTAAACGTACCAAAGCCGTGGCTTTCCCAAGGCAAGTAGCGATGTACTTATCACGAGAGCTCACAGACTTCTCATTGCCGAAAATCGGAGATAATTTTGGGGGTCGTGATCATACAACCGTCATACATGCGCATGAAAAAATTGTGCAGCAGCTAAAAGTTGATCAGGAGTTATATAAGATCGTCCATAACCTAACGGAACGCATCAAAAACCCCTCTTAATAACATCACTTTATTAATAAGCCTATGCACAATCTATTCACATGTGGATAGGCTTGCTCTATCTCGGGTTCATCCACATATCCACATATCTACAGCCCCTACTGCTATTACTAATAAAGAATGATATTATATAATGATTATGCTAACGCACCGTCAAAAAAGAATTGCAGGAGTGAAGTCATGAAATTAACTATCCTAAAGGACCATTTAATTGAATCCATTGGTCACGTTTCCAAAGCCATATCTTCTCGAACAACGATACCCATTCTTACAGGGATCAAAATAGATGCAACCTTAAGCGGTGTAACATTAACCGCTAGTGATACTGACATCTCCATTCAAAGCTTTACAGCAAGTGAAAACAGCACAATTAAAATTATTGATCTTATCCAGGCTGGGAGTGTTGTACTTCCTGCTAAATTTTTCGTTGAAATCATTCGTAAACTGCCTGCGCAATTGATTGAAATTGAAGTTAAAGGAAATTTCCAAACAATTATTCGTTCAGGTTCTTCCGAAATTCAAATTATGGGCTTAGATCCCGATGAGTATCCGCTGCTTCCAGAAATCGAAGAAAGCAAAATGCTTCGTCTTCCGAGTGATTTGCTTAAAACGATGATTAAACAAACGTCATATGCTGTATCCACGAATGAATCAACGCCCATTCTTACAGGTGTACTTTGGAACATTACAGGAGATAAGTTGAAATTTATCGCTTGCGATCGTCATCGCCTGGCAAGTAGAGAAGTAACTGTTGATAATGACCTTGCACAAAATTTGCCTAATATCGTTATTTCAGGTCGCACTTTGAACGAGCTAAGCAAAATCTTGCCTGATCAAAACACCCTTATAGATATAGTTATTGCGGACAACCAGGTTTTATTCAAAATTCAATCCATTTTATTTTATTCGCGTATATTGGACGGTACTTACCCAGATACATCGAAGCTAATTCCGCAATCCTTTCAAACCGAAATGGTTGTTCCAACCAAAGAATTGGCGGAAGCGATCGATCGCGCCTACCTCCTCTCCAAAGAAGATAAAACGAATATTGTTAAGATGATGATGCTTGAAGATAAATCTATCGAAATCTCATCGAGCTCCTCAGAGCTAGGTAAAGTAACCGAACAAATCGCCCTGCAGCATATTGTTGGCGATTTACTTAAGATTTCGTTTAACTCCAAATACATGTTGGATGCACTTAAGGTACTCGATTCCGAGTTTATTCAAATTGGATTTACAGGGGCTATGCAACCAATCATCATGAAACCACAAGATTCCACAAACATTTTACAACTGATTTTGCCGTATCGAACAACGAATTAAGGGAGTGCGCTCGAATGAAACAAATAGTTATCAACACCCCATACATCACGCTTGGGCAATTTCTAAAATTATCGGACTGTATATCCACAGGTGGACAAGCTAAATTTTTTGTTGTGGAAACCAAAATTGAAGTAAACGGGCAAGCTGAAAATCGCAGAGGTCGGAAACTTGTGCCGCAGGACGTAGTGAAAGTGGAAGGTTTCGGGCAATTCGAGGTCATAAGCTCCTGATCGGATTAACAGGAGGATGATCGGCTAATGTTTCTTAATAAACTCGTACTCAGTCACTATAGAAATTACGAACAGATTGAATTAACCACATCGAACAACGTAAATATTTTCGTCGGACCCAATGCACAAGGGAAAACCAATTTACTTGAATCCATCTATGTCATGGCGATGACCAAATCCCACCGCACACACCAAGATAAAGAATTAATCGGTTGGAATGGTGATCAAACGCTGCTGCATGCGGAGATTCAGAAAATGTATGGAAGCTGCAAGCTGGATCTCTCCATCTCAACAAAGGGGAAAAAAGCGAAGATTAATGGCCTTGAGCAAAAAAAGCTTAGTAATTTTATTGGTGCATTAAATGTTGTCATGTTTGCGCCAGAAGATTTAGAGATTGTTAAAGGAACACCGGGAATTAGACGCCGTTTTCTCGATATGGAAATAGGTCAAGTACAGCCCTCCTATATTCATGACCTATCGCAGTATCAAAAAATTCTGGTACAGCGCAATAACTATTTAAAGCAAAATTACCCTGGAAAAAGCTCTCCTGACGCTATGCTAGACATCTGGAATGAACAATTAGCACAGTATGGTGTTAAAATTATGAAAAAGCGTCAAAACTTTATAAAGAAGCTTCAAAAATGGGCCGAGAACATCCACAGAGGGATAACGAACGATAGTGAAGCGTTGGTAATTCGCTACTCCCCTTCGTTTGAGATGGAGCCATTTGAAGATGAATCTGTTTTATTAAACCAATTTATGATAAAGTTATCTTTGGTGAAAGATCAGGAATTCCGAAGAGGTGTCACTTTAGTAGGCCCTCATCGTGACGATCTTCTCTTTTTCATTAATGACAAAGAAGTCCAAACGTACGGCTCCCAAGGTCAGCAGCGCACAACCGCGCTATCACTCAAGCTCGCAGAGATTGAGCTCATTCATGAGGAAGTGGGCGAATATCCCCTGCTATTGCTAGATGATGTCCTATCAGAGTTGGATGAATATAGACAGACACAATTAATTCGCACATTTCAGCAGAAAGTCCAAACATTTATTACGACAACAGGTCTAGAGAGTGTTCATTTGGACCAACTGGATCATGCTTCCGTGTTTCATGTGTTGAAAGGAAATGTAAGCGGCAGGAGCTGAGGAGCATGTTTATTCATTTGGGTGGAGAGAAAATTATTAGAGCGTCTGAGTTAATTGCCATATTTGATATTTCGATTGAGAAGTCGTCCAAAATATCGAAGCAGTTCATTCAACAAGCATTACAAGATAAGAAAACCGAGCAAATCGGCGAGGAAGATTGCAAGTCACTGGTCGTGACCAAAAGTAAAGTGTACTATTCTCCGATTTCCTCAACAACGCTCAAGAAAAGAGCTAACCAGTTATTGACGAATTAACTTCTTTTAATATAAAAAAGCAGGTGAAGAGTAGCATGTCTGTGAATCAAAATGCGTACGATGACAGTCAGATTCAGGTTCTGGAAGGTTTAGAAGCCGTTCGCAAAAGACCGGGTATGTACATTGGTTCAACCAGTGCCCGGGGACTTCACCATCTCGTTTGGGAAGCTGTAGATAACAGTATCGATGAAGCCCTGGCTGGTTTTTGTACAAAGATCGATGTCATTGTTCATAAAAATAACAGCATTTCCGTTATCGATAACGGACGTGGGATTCCTGTTGGTGAGAATGCCAAACTGAAAAGACCGACACTCGAAGTTGTTCTTACCGTGCTTCATGCTGGTGGTAAATTCGGTGGGGAGGATTCTGGTTATAAAGTTTCAGGCGGACTTCACGGGGTTGGTATCTCTGTTGTAAATGCTTTGTCAGAGCTGCTTACGGTTCAAGTTAAGCGTGAAGGCCAAATTCATCAACAAGAATATCGCCGCGGTGTGCCTCAGTATGACGTAAAGGTTATCGGCGAGACAGAAGAAACAGGTACGCAAGTTACGTTCCAACCAGATCCAGAGATTTTCAAGGAAACGACGGAGTACGACTTCGATACATTGCAATCCAGAATTCGAGAGCTTGCTTTCTTGAATAAGGGAATTGAGATTAACTTAATTGATGAACGTACGGATACTGTGGCGACTCATATGTACGAGGGTGGTATTGTGTCCTTTGTACAGCATTTAAACCGTAACCGTGAGGTTGTAAATGAATTGCCTATCTATGTTGAGGGAGCAAAGGATAATATTTCGATCGAGATCGCTCTTCAGTACAACGATAGCTATACCGAGAACATTTATTCTTTTGCCAATAATATTAATACCCATGAGGGCGGAACGCACGAGTCCGGCTTCAAGAGCGCACTGACACGGATTCTGAWTGACTATGCCCGTAAAAATAACTCCATCAAGGAAAGTGATTCTAATCTTTCTGGGGATGACGTTCGTGAGGGGCTTGCTGCGATTATTTCCGTGAAAATTCCAGAGCCTCAGTTCGAGGGTCAAACCAAAACGAAACTTGGAAACAGTGAAGTTCGTGGTATTGTGGAATCTCTATTTGCGGAGAAGTTGCAAGAGTTCCTTGAAGAAAACCCAGCTGTAGCTCGCAAAATCCTTGAAAAAGGGATACAGGCAGCTAGAGCTAGAGAAGCTGCACGTAAAGCCAGAGAATTGACTCGCCGCAAAAGCGCACTTGAAGTTAGTGCCCTGCCAGGTAAACTAGCAGATTGCTCTTCTAAGGACGCTTCGATAAGTGAGATTTACATTGTAGAAGGTGACTCTGCAGGTGGTTCAGCTAAGCAAGGACGTGACCGTCACTTCCAAGCAATTCTGCCTCTGCGTGGGAAAATCCTAAATGTTGAGAAAGCGCGTCTGGATCGTATTCTATCCAATACCGAAATTCGTGCCATGATTACAGCTTTCGGCACAGGAATTAGCGATGATTTCGATATTGCCAAAGCGCGTTACCACAAAATTATCCTTATGACGGATGCCGATGTAGATGGTGCGCATATTCGTACCTTGCTGCTTACCTTCTTATACCGCTACATGAAAAAACTAATTGAGACTGGCTATGTGTATATTGCACAACCACCACTCTTTAAGCTTGAGCGTAATAAAACAATTCGATATGCGTATAACGAAAAGCAACGTGAAATCATTATGCAAGAATTTGGTGAAGGTACGAAAGTCAATGTCCAACGGTATAAAGGACTTGGTGAGATGAATCCGGGCCAGCTATGGGAAACAACTATGGATCCGGAGAGCCGTACACTTCTGCAAGTAACGATCGAAGATGCTATAGAAGCAGATACACTCTTTGATTCATTGATGGGCGATAATGTAGAGCCTAGACGTGATTTTATCGAGGAACATGCGAAATATGTGAAAAATTTAGATATCTAACGTCGTCCGAGACGTTGCAAACGATGTAAGCTTTCAGGAGGAACATTCATGAGCGAAGAATTACATTCGCAAGTCAAAGAAATTGACATTTCGACCGAAATGCGTACATCCTTCTTAGACTATGCGATGAGTATCATTGTCAGTCGCGCACTGCCAGATGTTAGAGACGGTCTAAAGCCGGTTCATCGTCGTATCTTGTTTGCGATGTCTGAACTAGGCATGTCTCCAGATAAGCCACATAAGAAATCAGCTAGAATCGTTGGTGAAGTTATCGGTAAGTATCATCCACACGGTGACACGGCTGTTTACGAGACCATGGTTCGGATGGCACAAGATTTCTCCCTGCGTTATATGCTTGTTGATGGACATGGGAACTTCGGATCTATCGACGGTGATATGGCAGCAGCAATGCGTTATACCGAAGCTCGTTTATCGAAGATTGCTATGGAGCTGCTTCGGGATATTAACAGAGAGACAATTGACTATAAACCAAACTACGATGGCGAAGAAAACGAACCTGTTGTTCTCCCTTCTCGTTTCCCGAACTTACTCGTAAACGGAAGCTCAGGGATTGCCGTAGGTATGGCGACGAATATTCCCCCACATAACCTGAGAGAGGTTATCGAGGGGATTCAGATGATGATCCAAAATCCAGATATCACACCAATGGAGTTAATGCAGGCGATCAAAGGACCTGATTTCCCAACGGCCGGTTTCATTCTTGGACGCGAAGGCATCAGACAAGCCTACACCACTGGTAGAGGCTCTGTTACGATGAGAGCTAGAACGGTCATCGAAGAAAATAATAACAAGGCTAGAATCATTGTGAATGAGCTGCCTTATCAAGTAAATAAAGCAAGATTAGTAGAGAAAATTGCTGAGCTTGTGCGTGAGAAGAAGATTGATGGCATCACTGATCTTCGAGATGAGTCTGACCGTAACGGGATGCGTGTAGTCATTGAGCTGCGACGCGATGTTAATCCTAATGTAGTTCTGAACAACTTGTTCAAACAGACGGCTATGCAATCGAATTTTGGAATTATTATGCTCGCTCTCGTCAACGGAGAACCAAAAGTTTTGAATCTTCGTGAGATGTTGCATTATTATCTTAAGCATCAACAAGAAGTCATTCGCCGTAGAACCGAATTTGATCTGCGTAAAGCGGAAGCTAGAGCGCACATTTTAGAAGGTTTGCGTATTGCACTTGATCACCTGGATCAAGTAATCGCATTAATTCGTTCATCTCGAACAACGGATGAAGCTAGAGAAGGACTCATAACGACATTTAGTCTGAGCCTGGATCAAGCACAAGCCATTCTCGATATGCGTCTACAGCGTTTAACTGGCTTAGAACGTGAGAAAATTGAAGCGGAGTACGCCGAGCTGATGAAGAGAATCGCTGAACTTAAAGCCATTCTTGCCGATGAGCAGCTGATTCTCGCGATCATTAGCGAAGAACTAAATGAAATTAAAGAAAAGTTCGGTGATGACCGACGTTCTGAAATTACAGTTGGTGAAGAAAGCATTGAAGACGAAGACCTAATCCCTCGTGAAGATGTCGTAATTACGATTACCCATACAGGCTACATTAAGCGTCTGCCGGTTACGACCTATCGGAACCAAAAGCGTGGAGGACGCGGTGTCGTCGGTATGGATACGAAAGATAATGACTTCGTAGAACATTTGTTTGTTACGAATACACATCATTATCTGATGTTCTTTACGAATAAAGGTAAAGTCTATCGATTGAAAGCTTACGAGATTCCAGATTTGAGCCGTACGGCTCGTGGGACGCCGATTATAAATCTGATTCAAATCGAACAAGGGGAAACCGTGAATGCGGTCATACCTGTTGAAAGTTTTGAAACAGAGCAATATCTATTCTTTGCAACGAAGCAAGGGGTTGTGAAGAAGACGCCAATCGATGATTATTCAAACATCCGAAAAGGTGGGTTAATCGCCATCAATTTACGAGAAGATGATGATCTCATTGGGGTTAAACTAACGGACGGTAACCAGGGTATAATTATGGGGACCAAATTAGGAATGTCCATTCACTTCCCAGAGAGTGATGTACGTTCAATGGGCAGATCGGCTACGGGAGTGAAAGGGATACACTTGGATGATGAGGATGTTGTCATCGATATGGACGTCGTCCATGAAGATAATAGCGTACTAATCGTAACGTCCAAAGGGTTTGGTAAACGGACACCTGTTTCCGAGTATCGGATTCAATCGCGTGGTGGTAAAGGTATCAAAACTTTGAATGTCACGGAGAAAAATGGTCCGATTGTCGGTCTCAAAGTGGTACAAGAAGACGAAGATCTGATGATCATTTCGGCATCGGGAACAGTTATTCGTACGAGTATGGACGGTATTTCTGTCATGGGACGTAATACGCAAGGTGTTCGTCTAATTAACATACGTGAAGACGATGAAGTAGGAACATTGGCTCGCGTTCAGAAGAATGAAGAACAGAACGAGTCTGAGGAAGACGGCGACTGGGAAGAGTCAACTGAAGCTACAGAGTCAGAGGAATAAAATATAAAATGTAGGGATGGGGGCTTACAAACCCATCCCTTTTACTTTACAATATGGAGTATACGAATTAGTAAGGTGAGTGAATGACCGTGCCGACAGTAGCCGTTTCGCAATTAAAATATGGTGAAAGATTAGGCGATAACGTAATAACCAGGATGGGTAATACGCTTTTTCATAAAGGAAGGATCATTCAGGAGAGGGAACTTGAAATTCTGAAAGCATTTCTCATTCCATCTATTTATATTGAATCTAAGAACAGCAACGAAGTGGAACAAGCAAGCGAAGAGCCAAAAGTGAAAGAACCTGAGGCGGTTCATCCGTTTTATGTGGAATATCAGAATATGGTGAAACTGCTAAAGAAAGTCTTTCTTCTAGCTAATGGCGGACAACAGCTTCCTATATTAGAAATTCGGACAGGCCTCGAAACGCTTATTCGCCATATTGATGCCTATAAAGTGCTCACCTTCACGCCCAAAAATCGAAATCTTCATGAATATATCTATCATAAAAGCATTTTAGTCAGCTTAACCTCCTATTCGCTTGCTAGATGGGCAGGTCTTCCTCAGAAGGATTTAGTTCAAATCGCACTAGCGGGCTTACTACATGATATTGGCATCAGCAAGGTGGATCGTACACTACTGGAGAAGAAGAAGCCTCTAACAGCTGTAGAAATGGATGAAGTTAAACAGCATACACTGATTGGCTATCAAATTCTCAAAAATATGTCTGGTATCAATGAGGGTGTGAAACTAACAGCTCTTCAACATCATGAACGTGAGGATGGCTCAGGCTATCCATTAGGTGTGAAAGCCGATAAAATTCATATCTATGCGAAAATTGTAGCCATTGCTGATATCTATAACGCGATGACGAATGAACGCTACTACAAAGCTGCTCTATCGCCTTACGTTGTATTAGAACAGTTGTTGACCGAATCCTTCGGCAAAGTAGATCCTACTCTCGTCCAAGTCTTTATGAATAAATCCACGCAAATTAGTAACGGAACACTTGTTAAATTAAGTGACAACCGTGTGGGTGAGATAGTTTTCTCCGATCGTTCGCATCCTACAAGACCATGGGTTAATGTAAATGGTACAATCGTTAACTTAACTGTCGAAAGAAATCTATTTATTCAAGATGTGATTGGCCATATTTAAAAGGATATTATCAGCCCTTACTCGTTTAGAGTGAGGGTTTCTTTTATCCCAGAACATTTTCGAATGAGTATGAAAATAAAGCTTGCAATCCTATGGGATATTTGTTATATTACTCCTTGTCGCTTCGGCGGTCGAACGAAAGAACGAAAGAATTCCAAAAAAGTTCTTGCAATTGAGTAGGCCGATGTGGTATATTAATCAAGTCGCCTTTGAGAGGCGAAGGATTAAAAAGGAAATAATTGATCTTTGAAAACTGAACAACGAGTGAGTAAGCACGGACGAGAAATCGTTCAAAAAAGAGATTGCAAAATCTCGCTAGCAACGCAAATGAGCAATTAAGCTTTCAGATATACGGACAAGCAATTGTCCAAACTATTATGGAGAGTTTGATCCTGGCTCAGGACGAACGCTGGCGGCGTGCCTAATACATGCAAGTCGAGCGGGTTTATCCTTCGGGATAAGCTAGCGGCGGACGGGTGAGTAACACGTAGGTAACCTGCCTTTAAGACTGGGATAACTATCGGAAACGATAGCTAAGACCGGATAACTGGTTTTCTCGCATGAGAGAATCATAAAACACGGAGCAATCTGTGGCTTGAAGATGGGCCTGCGGCGCATTA